>CAJOHW010000001.1 GCA_905234565.1 uncultured Oscillibacter sp.
ACGCAGAGGACTGACTGCACGTAGTTTCCTTATTTTGGAAACTACGACCGCCCCTCCTCCTGTAGTTCTGTCTGATTTTCTTCTCTCGTCAGAGCTGAACGCAAAAATCGCCGCTTGACAAATCGGAGGGAATCGTGTATGATAGCGGATACAGGAGACGTAGGCCGTGTCCTGTGTTCGTTGTGCTGGATTAGCTCAGCCGGTAGAGCGCCTGATTCGTAATCATGAGGTCATCGGTTCAAGTCCGATATCCAGCTCCAATCCCCGCCGCGTATCCCTCGCGGCGGGGATTTTGCGTTTCTCCGCATATCCCCCCGCCCCGCCGCGCATACTATGGAAAATCCGGCGCAGGGGGGATCGCATGAGACAAAAACGCCTTGGACGGCAGACGGTGGCCCTGGAACGGCCTCCCGCCGTGCTGGCCTTTGCCAACGTAGGCGGGAAGCATGAGGGAGAAGGCCCTCTGCGGGAGTATTTTGACGAGTTGAGCCAGGATTCCTTCTTCGGGGAAAAGACCTGGGAGAAGGCGGAGTCCGCTATGCAGAAGCGGGCCCTGCGGCGGGCCCTGGGCCGCGCCGGCCTGGAAGCGGAGGATCTGGACAGGGTTTACGCCGGGGACCTGCTGAACCAGTGCATCGGCTCCTCCTTTGGGCTGCGGGAGTTCGGCATCCCCTTCTATGGCCTCTATGGGGCCTGTTCCACCATGGGGGAATCCCTGGCCCTGGCGGCTATGGCCATTGACGGCGGGTTCTCGGACCGCTGCGCCGCCCTGACCAGTTCCCATTTCTGCACCGCCGAGCGGCAGTACCGCACTCCCATGCCCTACGGGTGCCAGCGCGCCCCCACCGCCCAGTGGACCGCCACCGCCGCCGGATGTACGATTCTCGTCCGGGGGGACCTGGCGCCGTCCGGCTGCCCGGGACCGTGGATTACCCATGTCACCTGCGGGAAGATAGTGGACAAGGGGATCCGGGACCCCGCCAATATGGGCGCGGCTATGGCTCCTGCGGCGTACGACACCCTGCGGGCCTTCTTCCGGGAAACGGAGACAAAACCCTCCGACTACGACGGCATCTTTACCGGGGACCTGGGTGCCTTGGGCCACGAAATCGTCCGGGAGTTCTTCGCCCGGGACGGCGTGGACCTGGGGGACCGGTTCCAGGACTGCGGCCTGCTCCTCTATGACCGGGACCGGCAGGATATGCACATGGGCGGCTCCGGCTGCGGGTGCTCCGCGTCGGTTTTCAACGGGTATCTGCTGGAACGGCTGCGCCGGGGCGAACTGCGGCGCATCGTCTTTGCCCCCACGGGGGCGCTGCTGTCCCCTACGTCCAGCTTCCAGGGGGAATCCGTGCCGGGAATCTGCCACGCGGTCTGCCTGACCACGGTGTTCCGTTAAAATTCCCCCTTGACAGGCACGCGGAAAGCGGGTATAATACCCTTAGCATCGCATAGCGGGTTTGTGTAAGGGTAGCACAGCAGACTCTGACTCTGTATGTGAGGGTTCGAATCCTTCACCCGCTGCCATGGAAAGTCTCCGGAATCGTTACAGTTTCGGAGGCTTTTTTTGCGCGGAAAACCACCGCCCCGGTCAGGGGTGGCGGCGGATGCGGGTTCTTTTGTCAAATGAGTGCCAACCTAAATTAGTTTTTTCTGAAATATCCACGCTGGACAAAGGACAGTTAGCGAAAGCCGAGTCACCAATCTCAGTCACGCTGTCGGGAATCGTCACGCTGGTCAGGCCTTTGCAGTCAAAGAAAGCATACCAGCCAATTTTCGTAACCCCGCGCCTGATTTCAACCGTATGAATCTGTTTGGAATGTTTTTTCCATGGCACCTCAATTCCGAAATAGCGCGGCATAGTGCCGTCCGTTCCAGGCGCTTTCTCAATGTACAGCGTACTGTCCCGGAACGCCCACGGGATCCCATCGTCATACCAGATATGGTACCCCGCCCCGTTCAGCGCGTTCAGGATGGGAATCACCCGTCCGCTGTCCTGATGGCTGTAACTGACAAAGATATACGGGCTGTCCCCCTCGTAGGGCCTGAAATCCGCCTGCACCGTCCTCACCTGCTTTCTGTCGTATTTTGTAGTGTACCATGACAGGCTGGACTTTGCAAGGGGTGTTTCAGTTTCGGTGTACAGGCCCTCCCGTAAACACGCTGGAAGCCCTGAAAATGCAGGTGTTCCCGCATCCGGGTTTCCTCCAAACCTTCCATCTCCCCCGCCTCCTTTCGACTGGATCCGCCTCCTATGATACCACGGCGGATTCCGGCGAAGACTGCGGGAAAATGGAAAACGCTCTTGCAAAGACGGCCGATTTGCGATAGGATATCCCTGTGATTATCTTTGGCGTCAGGAGGAGTCCCCTATGTTGAATGTTACAAAAGAGACGGAACCCCTGCAATTTCTCTTTACCCCGGAGGGCTTTCTGCCGGATGCCTCCGGCGCGTCCCTGTCCGAAGGGGACGCGGCCCTGCTGTCCCGGTTCAAAACGGACCGGGTCCAGGCCCTCTATCAGCTGGGACTGGAAGAGCGTCCGAAAAACGCCAGTCCCTCCACGGTGTTTCTGTACCTGCTCTCCGACGCCTTTTTCAAAGCCCTGACGGACCTGCCGGATCTGGAACTGCTTCGCCAGGACGCGAAGATCGTCCTCTCCCCGGACGCCGCCGGATCCCTTTTGCAGGCGGTTCCCTTTGCGCTGGGGGCGGAGTACGTCACGAAATCCTGGCTGGAGGACCGGTTCCGGGAACTGGGGAACCTGTTCTCCCGGGAGATTGGGGCGTTCAACGGGACGGTGGCCCTGTATCTGACAGAGCGCAGCCAGCGCCTGCGGCTGCCGGAGCGGATCTTCTTCCATCTGGTGGAGAGCCCTCGGGATGAGGATTGCCCCTTCGCGTTTTTAGCCACCTACGCCACCCGGACAGAGGACGGGGCGGTCCGGCATATGCCCTTGCAGTACGCCCTGACGGAGTATCAGGGGCGGCGGGAGAAACTGCTGGAACTGCTCTCCTGCCTGAACGCGGCGGCGGAGGTGTCGCCCCTGATTGCCGGATTCATGGACTCCGGGGAACTGTTCCACCCCCTGCGGCTGACGGCCCAGGAGGCCTACGAGTTTTTGACCCACATTGAGGCCATTGAGGAGACGGGGATTCTGTGCCGCATTCCCAACTGGTGGAAGAAGAAGGCGGCGTCGGTGAACCTGACTTTGAAACTGGGAGAGGAACAGCCGCCGCAGCTGGGATTCGGCGCCATCATCGGCTTACAGCCCCGGCTGGAAGTGGACGGCGTCCCCCTGACGGAGGCGGATATCCGGGAACTGTTGGAGCGGACGGAGGGCCTGGCCCTGCTGAAAGGCAAGTGGGTGCAGGTGGACCACGCCCGGCTCCGGTCCCTGCTCTCCCGCATGGAGGCGTATCCGGAGGGCATCACCCTGATGGAGGCCATGCGGCTGGGGCTGGACGGCGGGAAACAGGCGGCGGACGTGGGGGAGCTGGTGTCCAACGGCGCGTGGCTGTCGGACCTGCTGGGCAAGCTCCGCCGTCCCCGGGAGATCCGCAGCGCAGTGGTACCCAAATCCTTCGCCGCCAAACTGCGGCCCTACCAGAAGGACGGGTATACCTGGCTGCGGTACATGGACTCTCTGGGCTTTGGCGCGTGTCTGGCGGACGACATGGGTCTGGGAAAGACGGTGCAGGTTCTGGCCTACTTAGAAAAACTGCGCCTGACCAAAAAGGACGCCCGGGTGCTGCTGGTGGTTCCGGCGTCCCTGCTGGACAACTGGCAGAAGGAGGCGGAGCGCTTCACCCCGTCTCTGGACTATCTCATTCTCCACGGCAAGCCCTCCGCCGCCCTGAAACAGGACCTGGCGGCCAGCAAAGCCTTTCTCACCGTCACCACCTACGGCATGACGGCCCGCATTGCGGAATTGCAGAACATTCCCTGGGACTGCGTGGTGCTGGACGAGGCCCAGGCCATTAAGAATCCCCTGACAAAGCAGACCCGGGAGATCAAGAAGCTGCCCGCCCGGATGCGGATCGCCATGACCGGCACCCCCATCGAAAACGACCTGACGAACCTGTGGTCCCTGTTCGACTTCCTAAACAAGGGCCTGCTGGGCAGCAGTCAGGAGTTCAAGGGCTTCTGCGGAGGTTTAAGCGATCACCCGGAGCGCTACGCCAAACTGAAAGCCATGGTGTCCCCCTTCCTGCTGCGGCGGGTCAAGACGGACAAGTCCATCATTGCGGACCTGCCGGACAAATTGGAGATGACGGACTACGCCGCCCTGACCAAACAGCAGGTGGTCCTGTACCGCAAGGTGGTGGCGGAGATGGAGGAGAGAATCCAGCAGAGCGATGGCATCGAGCGGCGGGGGTTGATTCTCACCGCCATTTTGAAACTGAAGCAGATCTGCAACCACCCGGACCAGTACTTGGGCCAGCCGGACTTCGACCGGGAGGCCAGCGGAAAGTACGCCCTTCTCCGGGAGATCTGCGAGACCATCCGGGAGAAGCGGGAGCGGGTGCTGGTGTTCACCCAGTTCCGGGAGATTACGGGGCAGCTGTCGGACTATCTGGCAGAGCTCTTCGGCGTCCGGGGCTATGTACTCCACGGGGGAACCCCCGTGGCCGCCCGGGGACAGCTGGTGGAGGCGTTTCAGAGCGAATCTTACGTCCCCTACATGGTCCTGTCCGTCAAGGCCGGCGGCACGGGGCTGAACCTGACGAAAGCCAGCCATGTGATTCACTTTGACCGCTGGTGGAATCCGGCGGTGGAGAATCAGGCCACGGACCGGGCCTACCGCATCGGCCAGAAGAACAACGTCATGGTCCACAAGCTGGTGTGCCGGGGAACCATTGAGGAGAAAATCGATGCCATGATCGCGTCCAAAAAGGAACTGGCGGAGAACGTCATCGGGTCCGGATCGGAGAAGTGGATCACGGAACTGGGCAATGAGGAACTCAGCGCCCTGCTGCGGTTGGAGCGCTGAGTACGGGACAGCCGGGGAGGCGGAAACATGAGCAAATACTGGAACGACGAGGGATTTTACAGCCAGCCCACAGAGGCGGAGTTACAGCGGAAAATGGCGGCCACCCGGGAAAAGGCCCGGAAGAAGGGAACCGCTCTGGAACCGGTGGTGATTCAGGGCCGTGCCATCGCCAAAAGCTGGTGGGGCGCGGCCTGGTGTACCAATCTGGAACAGTACGCCGACTATGCCAGCCGTCTGGACCGGGGACGGCGGTATGTGCGGACCGGGTGCGTGGTGGACCTGAAAATCCAGAAGGGAAAGATCCTGGCCAAGGTCCAGGGCACCCGGCGGACGCCCTACAAAGTGGAGATCCGCATCAGCCCCCTGTCGGAGGAGAAGTGCCAGAGCATCATCGCCCGGTGCGGCCAGAAACTCAGCACGCTGGAAGACTTGACGGCGGGCCGGTTCCCGGAGGAGATGGGGGAGCTGTTTCAGGGGCGGGACGGCCTGTTCCCCACGCCCCGGGAGATCAGCTTCTCCTGTTCCTGCCCGGACTGGGCCCTGATGTGCAAGCATGTGGCTGCGGTGCTGTACGGCGTGGGGGCCCGGCTGGACGAAAATCCCGCCCTGTTCTTTGAACTGCGGGGCATCGACATGGGCCGGTTTATCGACGTCACTCTGGCGGACCGGGTGGAGCGGATGCTGTCCAACGCCCGCCAGCCCAGCAGCCGGATTCTGGAAGGAGAGGATTTGACCGCCCTGTTCGGGGTGTTGTGAGCGGCACCGGGTCGCCCCGGCCACACCTCGTATCTTCATCCAAAAATCGGTGCATTTCGGTTCATTCTAACACGGATTAACACGCACCGCCCACTGTTTGAATCCTTCCCCCGCTGCCATGGAAAGTCTCCGGAATCGTTACAGTTCCGGAGGTTTTTTTTGCGCGTGTCCCAAAAAGTAGGCAAAATAGCGGACACGCCACCGGCACGGCAACAAATGGCAAATCTTATCGTGTACGGGTATATTTCTGCGCTGTTACCGTTTTGTCATTTGTTGTTGCGGCTTTGTCATTGACTTACAGATTTGCACTGATATACTTGCTAAACGTTTGCGAACTGCCTCCAGTTAGATACGATTCCGCATTGATCAGGCAGGAGCTTTTTTATGGAAAGGAATGTTGTTGATGGCAGAGAAAGCGAATCATACACTGAAACGCCTCACAGAGAAGCTCTATGGCGGGCTTCCCATGAGCTGGCCGGCGGTAATTTTATACGCCTTGGGAAGCGCCGTATTGACAGCCTTCTTTTTGATTGTCCCCGTTTTCAAAAACACATCCTTCCAGCGTATGGGAGAAACAATGGAGGCGTGGGTTTTCTTCGCCGTGATCATCATGGCGAACTGCAAAACGCCGGCGGAATCAGCACGCAAGACGTTCGCGTTTTTTCTGTTTAGCCAGCCTCTGATTTATCTCTTTCAAGTTCCCTTTTCCTGGCAGGGATGGCATTTGTTCGCATATTATCCATACTGGTTGATTTGGACAATACTTACCATTCCCATGGCGTTTGCTGGATGGTATATCAACAAAAAGAACTGGCTCAGCCTCCTGATTCTTACTCCCGTACTTTTCGCCTTGACGGAATATTCTATCGCCGCGTTTCGCTTTTCGTTCAGGCATTTTCCATTGCGATTGGTGACGGCGGTATTCTGCCTTGCGCAAGTCCTGCTCTATCTGTATGTTTTCACTTCTAATCTCCGGCAAAAGCTGCTCGGTTTTGTCCTTCCCGCGGCGGCGGTTCTGGTTCTTCTCCTGATGACGCCAGAATTGGAAATCAACGCAGCCTATTTTCTCCCTGATAATCCGATTCTTACGGACGCCGCCATTGTTACAGTAGAAGACGCCGCCATAGCGGAGGTTTCGATAGCCGAAACGGGTGAGGACAGCATGATTCACATTCATTCCACCCGGTACGGCGTTACGTCTATGGCAATTCAAGACGGAGAGCGGGAGTACCGCTATACGCTGAAAATTTATGAGGACGACCAGGGAGCGCCGCAAATCGGCATTACTACAGAGACTGCCGGGTCCGTTTTGACTCCCGACCCGGTCAGTGAAACCGAATCCGCCGAACCGCCTGAAATTGTGACCGAAACTGGGAGGCAGGACGGTGAGCGTTTTGAAGATGTCATTCTCATGGAAGGCATGGAGGAAACGGTTCACTACGAGCATATCAGAAACGATTCGCTGGGATTTGAGATGGACTATGACTATGAGTTATTTGTACGGTACACCGACGCGGGGCGTGAGCGCTTTGTTTCGGTCGGGGACGATCAGGAGAATCCTGAGAACTATCTTGATATCACGTACAGCGCGGAGGATGCCGAAAGCGTTTCCGCATCTATCGGTGAGGCGCTTTCAGAGGATTATGAAATCATAAAGGAATCGTATCAGCTTGACCATGCAGGCAGTTGTACGCGAATCGGCGCATCCGAGATCAAAGGCGGCGGGTTTATGCCTGATTTGCTGCAGATGGTATATATCATTCCTGCGGCCGATGGCTGCCGCATTGCTGCGGCCCACTACACAATCGAAGCAGCCGAAGGCTTTGGAACCCGATTCTCCTATATTGTAAATACCCTGACGGTCATTGAGAGAAACCGTGAAAGCACGCTTTCGGACGAACAGGCGCTCTCCGCAGTCAAAAACTATTGCTATATCGGGAATCCGGGCTTGGAGGATATTGTAAACGCCGGAGAACACGCGGCAGGCTGGGAGATTTCTTCCAGCGGCGAACAGGAGGTTGTGGTTTTGTTCCGGTCATACACGGGAGCGCTTATTCGCTATTATATTGACCGGGCTTCAGGAGACGCATATGTAACAGAGTTTGTTCCAGGAATCTCTACGGAGGAAGATCGGACAGATGAACGCTTTAACGTGAGAGATTATTTGTGAAAGTGACAATCCAGAATTTCCGGAAACGGACGGGGACAAAGGAATAAGGATGCAAAGAACTGACGCGGCCCGCCCGAAAGCGCGCCGCGTCAGTTCTTTCCAATTTTTCTGCAAACGCCGTTTTTTCCCCTTGCCTACGCCAGAATCGCCTCTTCCTCGTCCCCCTCCTGAGACGCCTCCTGGGCCTCCAGACGCTCCCGGGCCACGGCCAGCATGAGTTTGATCCGGTTCTCCTGGTTCACCCGGGTGGCGCTGGGGTCGTAGTCAATGGGGGTGATGTTGGCGGCGGGGTACAGCTCCCGCAGCTTGTTGATCATGCCCTTGCCGCAGATGTGGTTGGGCAGGCACCCGAAAGGCTGGGCGCAGATGACGTTCTCATAGCCGCCCCGGATCAGCTCCGCCATCTCCGCCGTCAAAAGCCAGCCCTCTCCCATCATGTCTCCCGTGCTGATGAGGCCGTCGGTCAGCCGGACCAGCTCCCGGAAGGGAAGCGGAGCGTGGTAGCCCTGGGACTGTAACACCTGAATAATAACCTTCTCCATCTGGGCGATGTACCCCAGCACCAGATCCGCCCCGTACTTTTTCATGATGCCGCCGCCGTAGCGCCGGGAGGTCTCCGCCAAATTGTAGGCGCAGTACTGCACAAAGCCCATGAGCCCCGGCAGGTTGACCTCGCAGTCCTGGGTGGCTAAGAACTCCTCCAAGCCGTTGTTGCCCAGGGGGGAGTACTTCACGTAGATCTCCCCTACTACCCCCACTTTCACTTTCGGCGTCCGCTCCACCGGAATGGCCGCGAAATCCGCCGCAATGGCGGGCATCAATGTCCGCATCTCCCGGTGGGAATAGCCTTTCCCCTGGCGGACCTCCTGGCAGATCCGGTCCAGCCACTTCTTTTGCAGGGCCTCCGCCTCCCCGGACTGAAGCTCATAGGGGGCGGTCTGGGCCTTTAACGCAACCAGCAGGTCGCCGTAGTACACCGCCGCCAGGAGCATCCGCAGAAACGTCAGGTCCAGGGGCAGGCTGCTCTCCTTCTCCAAACCGGAGAAGTTCAGGCTCAATACCGGGATCTGGGGGTATCCCGCCCGGACCAGGGCCTTGCGCAGCAAAAAGATGTAGTTGGACGCCCGGCAGCCCCCGCCGGTCTGGGTGATGATCAAGGCCGTGTGGTCCAGGTCATACTTCCCGGAGGCCAGGGCGTCTAAAAACTGTCCGATGACCAGCAGGGCGGGATAGCAGGTGTCGTTGTGGACGTATTTCAGCCCCAGTTCCGACACCTGGCTGCCGCAGTTCCCCAGAAGTTCCACGTTGTAGCCATGGGCCTCCAGGGCCGCGGCCAGAATCCGGAACTGTACCGGGGCCATGTTGGGAATCAGGACCTTGTGGGTCTGCTTCATCTCCTCCGTAAAAATCGGATAGCTGGCGTTCATGCTATGTCTCCCTCTTTTCATCCTCCAAGGCGGCGAACAGGCTCCGCAGACGGATGCGGACCGCGCCTAAGTTGGTGATCTCGTCGATTTTCAGCTGGGTGTACAGCTTGCCGCCCCTTTGCAAAATCTCCCGGGTTTCGTCGGAGGTGATGGCGTCCACCCCGCAGCCAAAGGACACCAGCTGCACCAGATCGCAGTCCCGCTGGGAACAGCAGTACTTCGCCGCCGCGTACAGCCTTGCGTGGTAGGTCCACTGGTTCAGCACGGAGGTGGACACCGGCTCCGCCAGGGGAGCCACCGCGTCCTCCGTCACCACCGCCGCCCCGGCCCGGGTCACTAAGGTGTCGATGCCGTGGTTGATCTCCGGGTCCACGTGATAGGGCCGTCCCGCCAGGACGATGATTCTTCTGCCCTCCCGGCGGGCCTCCGCCATGATCCGGGCCCCCTCTTTGCGCACCGCCTCCATGTGGCGGGCGTACTCCCCGTAGGCCGCCTCCGACGCCTGCCGGACCTCCGCCGCCGTCATATCCGGGAAGTATTTTTGGAGCGTCTTGTACATCTTTTTGGCAAAGTCCCGGGGACGGTGGATCCCCACGTAGTCGTAGAGAAACCGGGTGTTCCGCAGTTCCGGACAGTTCCCCGCCAGAACCTCCGGATAGTAGGCCACCACGGGGCAGTTGTAGTGGTTCTGCCCCAGGCCTTCGTCGATGTTGAAGGTCATGCAGGGATAGAAAATGGCGTCTAATTTCATGTCCGCCAGGGCGGCGATGTGGCCATGGGCCAGCTTCGCGGGGAAACAGGCGGTGTCGCTGGGGATGGTGCCCTGGCCCTTGAGATACAGCTTCCGGCTGGACAGGGGACTGTGGTACACCGCAAAGCCCAGGGACGTAAAGAAGGCGTGCCAGAAGGGCAGCAGCTCCCACAGGTTCAGGCACAGGGGGATGCCGATCTTCCCCCGCTTCCCCGGTACCGGCTTGTAGCCCAAAATCAGCTTCCGCTTGTAGGCGTAAAGGTTCCGGGCCTCCCCCCGGTCCGCCTTCCCCGTCACCGGGCGCTCACAGCGGTTGCCGCTGATGTAGGTGCCGCCGTCGGAGAAGGTGTTCACCGTCAGCTGGCAGTGGTTGCCGCAGAGCTGGCACACCTGGCTCCGGGCCTCCTGGCGGAAAGACCGCAGGGCCTCCAAATCCAAAAGGATACTCTTTTGCCCGTCCTTCGCCCTGTCCCTGCCGTACAGCGCCGCGCCGTAAGCCCCCATGAGCCCCGCGATGTCAGGCCGGACCACTTCCACCCCCATCTCCTGCTCAAAGGCCCGGAGGACCGCCTCGTTGTAAAACGTCCCCCCCTGCACCACGATGTGCCGCCCCAGTTCCTCCGCCGACGCGCAGCGAATCACTTTATACAGGGCGTTCTTCACCACGGAGATGGAGAGCCCCGCGGAGATGTTCTCAATGGACGCCCCGTCCTTCTGGGCCTGCTTTACGCTGGAATTCATGAACACCGTACAGCGGCTGCCCAAATCCACAGGCCGCTCCGCGAAAAGGCCGATTTTGGCGAACTCCCGCACGTCATAGCCCAGGGCCTGGGCGAAGGTCTGCAAAAAGCTGCCGCAGCCGGAGGAACAGGCCTCGTTCAGGAAAATGTCGCTGATGGCCCCGTCCTCAATCTTGAAGCACTTCATGTCCTGCCCGCCGATGTCAATGATGAAATCCACCTCGGGCAGGAAGAATTTCGCGGCGGTGAAGTGGGCCACTGTCTCTACCACGCCGTAGTCCGCGTGAAAGGCGTGTTTTGCCAGTTCCTCCCCATAGCCCGTGGCGGTGACGGAGGCCACGGTCATGTGGGGGTGGTTCTCATAGAGGGACTGTAAGGTCTGGCGGATCAGGGGCACGGGATTGCCCAAATTGGGCCGGTAGTCCGTGAACAGCAGCCGCCCCTGGGGGTCAATCACCGCCGCTTTCACCGTGGTGGAGCCGGAGTCGATGCCGATGTGGACGGCTCCCCGGTAGTCCGGGCCGAACTCCCCCCGGGGCACCGACGCCCTGGCGTGCCGTGCCCGGAATGCCTCCAACTCCTCCCCCGTGCGAAACAGGGGCGGCTGGCTGCGGTAGGTCTCCGATGCCCCCCGCTCCTCTAAGAGCGCCGCCGCGTCTAAGAGATCACACTCCTGGTCCGCGTAGAACGCCGCCCCCATGGCCACATAAAACAGGCTGTCCTCCGGGCAGGTGCCCCGGACCCCCAGGGTCCTGTCAAAACTGGCCCGCAGACACTTGGAAAAGGTCAGCGGCCCCCCTAAGTACAGCACGTTCCCCCGGATGGGCCGTCCCTGGGCCAGGCCCGCAATGGTCTGGTTCACCACCGCCTGATAGATGCTGGCGGCGATGTCCTCTCCCCGGGCCCCCTGGTTGATGAGGGGCTGGATGTCGCTCTTGGCGAACACGCCGCAGCGGGAGGCGATGGTGTAGGTCCGCTCCGCCCGGCCCGCCGCCCGGTCCATCTCGTCCGATTCCATCTTCAAAAGCGTGGCCATCTGGTCGATGAAGGCCCCGGTGCCTCCGGCGCAGCTGCCGTTCATCCGGACCTCCATGCCTCCGGTGAGAAAGAGGATCTTGGCGTCCTCTCCCCCCAGCTCAATGATCACATCTGTCCCCGGGGCCAGACGGTTCGCCGCCACCCGGGTGGCAAAAACCTCCTGCACAAAGGGCACCTGAGCCCCCTCCGCCATACCCATGCCGGCGGAACCGGACACGGCGAACACCGCCCGGTTCCCGTACCGCCGGGAGATCTTCCGCAACAGTTCCTGGGTCTTTTCCAGAATATGGCTGTAATGCCGTTCGTATGTCCGATATACCACATTGTCCGCGGAATCCAGTACCACGCATTTGATGGTAGTGGACCCCACATCCAGGCCGACTTTCACTCAGCGCCTCCTTACCCTGCCAGGTTTTCTCTCTGTGGAAACCTGTCTTACTACGCAAGCAAGGGCGTCCGCCGCCAGGAGCGCGCAAACGCTCACGGGCGAAACGCCGTTTTCCGACATAATGTATCATACACGCTTTTTCGTCAATCCGCAATCGGGTTTCCCCTCCGCTTTTGTAAATAAAATGTGAAATTACTGTGAACCGGAAAACGTTGCGCTTTCCCCGACGCTGTGGTATACTGTTCCTTGGAAACTCCGAACTGCGCGCCATAGAAAGCTCCAAAACTTTACATATGCGTATTCCCCACGAAAGCGAGGTAGTCCCATGGAATCCGTCCTGCTGCACTGCTGCTGCGCTCCCTGTTCTCTGAGCTGTATCGATCCCCTCCGCGCTGAGGGCATGGAACCTGCGGCCTTCTGGTACAATCCCAACATCCACCCCTGGAAGGAGTATGAGGCCCGGCGGGACTGCCTCCTTCAGTACGCCGCCCAAATCGGCATGGAGATCCGCGTCCGGGAGGACTACGGCCTGCGGGAGTTTGTCCAGGCCGTGTCCGGGGACATCGACCACCGCTGCGCCTACTGCTATGGGCACCGTCTGGAAGGTGCCGCCCGGTACGCGGCGGAACACGGCTTCCCCGCCTTTACCTCCACCCTCCTGGCCAGCACCTATCAGGACCACGAGGCCATTGCCCGGGCCGGGGAACACTGGGGCAGCGTCTACGGGGTGCCCTTCCTGTACCGGGACTTCCGGCCCAATTTCCGGGAGGGCAACCGCCGGGCCCGGGAACTGGGGTTCTATATGCAGAAGTACTGCGGGTGCGTGTTCTCCGAACAGGACCGCTATCAAAAGAAAATTGACCGGGACCGGGCAAAATTCGCCGAAACGTGAACGGTACTCTATGTAAAAAAGCGGGCGCGTTCAAAAGACGCGCCCGCTTTTTTTACATACTTTCAAACCAGGACCAGTTCCAGCAGAAACACCACCACGCAGCAGGCGGCAGCTACCGGAAACAGTCCCGCTCCCAGCCAGGCCAGGACGATGCCCGTCACCAGGGCCGCCGCTCCCGCCAGAGGAGACTGGGTTGCCTCCACAATGGCGGGAAACGTCATCACCGCTAAGGTCACATAGGGCACATAGTAGAGAAAGGACCGGAGAAAGGGGCTTCGGATCTCCCGGCGCAGCAGGGTCAGGGGCAGAACCCGGATGGCGTAGCACACCGCCGCCATAACCGCCAGATAGATCCACACGTTATGTTCCACGGGCATCGTCCTCCTCCCGGATGGGGAACCGGGCCGCCGCCAGGGCCGACAGGGCCACGGTGAGCAGAATGGTGCGGCTGCCTCCGGACAGGCCGGGCAATAGACGGGACACAAGGAAGCTGCACCCAAATCCCGCCAGCACAAACCCCAGTACCACCCGGTCTTTCCGGGCCGGGGGCAGAATCACCGCCAAAAACATCCCGAACAGGGCCACGCTCAGGGCGCTGACCGCCCGGACCGGCAGGAGATTCCCCGCAATCACCCCGGCGGCGGTCCCGGCGGACCAGCTGGGGATTGCCACCAGATAGGAGCCGTAGGAATAAAAGGGCTCTAAGGGCTTGGGCTGGGCCACGGCAATGCCAAACAGCTCGTCCGTAATGGAATAGCCGATGAGAAGCCGGTGGCGCAGAGGGATGTCCGGGGCCAGGCGCTGGCTCAGGGCAAAACTCATCAGCAGATACCGGGCGTTGGCCACCACCGTCACCACCGCCATCTCCAAATAGCCCGCCCCGGCGGCAATCACCGTAATGGCCGCGTACTCCCCCGCCGACGCCATACCAAACCAGCTCAGGAGAAAGCCCTGGAACGCCGTCAGTCCCGCGTTCCGGGCGGCGATCCCTAAGGAGAACGCTACGGCGAAATAGCCGATGCCGATGGGCACCCCGTCCCGCATTCCCCGCAAAAACGCCCTCCGGCGTCCGTTTTCCACCATGGAACCATTCCCTCCGTTCACTCCGGAAGCGTCACCAACCCTGCCTCCGCCAGCTTTTGCAGGCTCATGAGGATCCCCAGTTTCGCGTGATACCAGGTGAGCCCCCCCTGGAAATAGACCGCGTAAGGGGGACGGATGGGCCCGTCGGCGGAGAGCTCGATGGAGCTGCCCTGCACAAAGGCCCCCGCCGCCATAATCACCTCCGCGTCGTACCCCGGCATGGGCCAGGGCTCCGGCGTCACAAAGCTGTCCACCGGGGCGGCGGACTGGATCCCCAAACAAAAGGCCGACATGGCCTCCCTGCTCCCCAGTTCCACCGCCTGGATGATGTCGTGGCGGGGCTCCTCCCCGCCGGGGACACAGGGAAAGCCCAGGGGTTCATAGAGATTGGCGGCAAACACCGCCCCTTTCAAGGCTCCGGCGGTGACGGCGGGGGCTAAGAACAGGCCCTGGTACAGGGCGGGCAGCAGCCCTAAGTTGGCCCCCACCTCCTGGCCCAGGCCCGGGGCCGACAGGCGGTAGGCGCACCGCTCCACGCACGCCCGGGTGCCGCAGATGTACCCCCCTGCCGGAGCCAAACCTCCGCCGGGGTTTTTGATCAGGCTTCCCGCCGTCATATCCGCCCCTACGTCCGAGGGCTCCCGGCGCTCCACAAACTCCCCGTAGCAGTTGTCCACCAGCACCTTCACGTCCGGCTTCACGCTCTTGCAGAACCGGATCAGTTCCCCGATCTGTTCCACGGAGAAGGAGGGCCGCACGGCGTAGCCTTTGGACCGCTGGATGGTGATGAGTTTGGTTTTCCCGTGGATTGCGGAGCGGATGCCGTCGTAGTCAAAGGAGCCATCCGGAAGGAGATCCACTTGACGGTAGGAGACGCCATATTCCGCCAGAGAACAGGGGCTTTCCCGGATGCCAATGACCTCCTCTAAGGTATCATAGGGGGCTCCCGCCGGGGAGAGCAGTTCGTCCCCCGGCAGGAGGTTTGCCGACAGAGCCACCGCCAGGGCGTGGGTGCCGCAGGTGATCTGGGGCCGCACCAGGGCCGCCTCCGTGTGGAAGATCCCGGCGTAGATCCGCTCCAAAACCTCCCGGCCCGCGTCGTCATAGCCGTAGCCTGTGGTGGCGGCGAAATGGGCGGCGCTCAGGCGGTTTTCCCGCATGGAGGCCAGGACCTTCCCCTGGTTGTATTCCGCTACGGCATCAATCTCCCCAAAGCGGTCCGCTAACCTTTCCAGCGCCGCCTCCCCATAGGCGTACACCCGGGGGCTGACCCCTAAGCGCGCATACAGCGCCGACAGATCCCCGTCCATGTCCGCGTCCCCCCCTGGCGTCAGATTTGTCACATTTCGTCAAAGAATTTGGCGTGGATGGCCCGCACCGCCCGGTTCACATCCTCCTCGTCCAGCAGGACGGACACCCGGATCTCGGAGGTGTTGATCATCTGGATGTTGATGCCCGCCTCATAGAGGGCCTCAAACATCCGGGCGGCCACGCCGCTGTTGCTCATGAGCCCCGCCCCTACGATGGAGACCTTGCCGATGTGTTCGTCCGTCTCCAAGTGGTCAAAGCACAGAGTGTCTTTCTGGGCGTTCAGGGCGTCCTCCGCCTCCCGCAGGTCCTTTTTATGGATGGTAAAGGAGATATCCTTGGTGTTCTCCCGGCCGATGGACTGTAAGATCACGTCCACGTTGATGTTCTTCCGGCTCAGCACGTCAAAGACCTTAAACGCAACGCCGGGGTTGTGCTGTAACCCAATCAGGGCCACCCGGGCAATGCTGGTGTCTTTCGCAACGCCGGCGATGTTGGTCTTTTCCACTTTCGCCACCTCCTTGACTTTTGTACCGGGTTTGTGCTCCAGGCTGGACAGGACTTCCAGATTCACCCGGAACTTCTTCGCCAGTTCCACGCTGCGGTTGTGCAGCACCTGGGCACCTTGGGACGCCAGTTCCAGCATCTCGTCGTAGGTAATCTCCTGAAGTTTCCGGGCGTCGGGCACCAGCCGGGGATCGGCGGTGTAAACCCCGTCCACATCCGTGTAGATCTGGCACAGCTCCGCGTGAAACGCCGCCGCCAGAGCCACCGCGCTGGTGTCTGAACCCCCCCGGCCCAGGGTGGTCACATCCCCCCGGCGGTTGGTGCCCTGGAAGCCCGTGACCAGCACGATCCGGTGGGAGTCCAGTTCCGCCTGGATCCGGTCCGGGTCAATTTTTTTAATTCTTGCGTCCCCGTGGACGCTGGTGGAGTGGATCCCCACCTGCCACGCCGCAAGAGACACGCAGGGCAGCCCCATGGCCTCCAGCGCCATGGCGCACAGTGCCACGGAAATCTGCTCCCCCGTGGCCAGGAGCATATCCATCTCCCGCTTGGAGGCGTGGACGTTGATCTCCTCCGCCTTGGCGATGAGATCGTCCGTGGTGTCCCCCTGGGCCGACAGCACCACCATGACATCGTGGCCCTGCAAATAGGTCTCCGCAATGATCCGGGCCACATTCTTAATTCGCACGGCGTCCCGGACCGAACTGCCGCCGAATTTCTGCACAATCAGGCTCATGCACGTTCCCTCTTTTTGCTCTCAGTTTCCGCCCTCCGGCGGTTTTACTCGCGCTCTATAAAGATCTGCTGCATTCACGAGTACAGGACGATCCCCTCTCTTTCCAAAGGCCGTCCCCTCTATCATACGCGCCGCTTCCCCCTCAGGACAGCACCCGCATGGACGCCAGCACGTTCAGCCCCGCCGCACGGGCCATGGCGTCCAGCCCTGTGACGGCGTCGGTCAAAAAGGCGGTCTCCCCGTCCTCACTGAAAACCTCTACCTGTCCAAAGGCCGCGGCGGCGTCCGTCAAACTGCCCTCAATGCGGAAATACCACCGGGTCTCCAATTCCAGAGGGTCCCGGAACCCGGAGGCGTCCTCCGCCCACAGCAGTCCCTTGGGCCGGGCGGTGAGACACTCCATCACGTCCGCCACGCAGGCGGAGGCCGTGGGCAGTTCCCCGGCTCCCCGGCCATAGAACATGACCTCCCCCGTGGCGTTGCCCCGGACCACCACCGCGTTGAACACGTCCTCCACGCTGGCAATGGGCAAAGTCTCCGCAATCAGGTGGGGGGCCACATAGGCGGTCCGGTCGTCCCCGGGGAGCCGTACCGCCCGGCCTAAGAGCTTGATCCGGTAGCCCGCACGGTTGGCGATCTTCACATCCCGCAGAGAAAGCCGGGTGATCCCCTCCATGGGCACCGCCGCCGGGTTCACCTGCCGCCCAAAGGCCAGATCCGCCAGGATGCAGATCTTCCGCCCGGCATCGATGCCCTTCACGTCCGCCGTGGGGTCCGCCTCCGCGTAGCCCCGGGCCTGGGCCTCCCGGAGGGCGTCCGTGAAGAAGGCTCCCGTGCGGACCATGCGGGTCAGAATATAATTGGTGGTGCCGTTTAAGATGCCGTAGACCTCGTCGATGCGGTTGGCCGCCATGCACTCCGTCAGAGGGTGGAGAATGGGGATGCCCCCGCCTACGCTGGCCTCAAAGAGATAGTGGACCCCCTTCTCCTCCGCCAGCTTCAAAAGCTCACAGCCCCGCTCCGCCACCAGCTGCTTGTTGGCGGTGACTACGTGCTTCCCCGCCATGAGGCAGCGCTTTGTATACTCGTAGGCCGCGTCCACGCCGCCGATGCACTCCACCGCCACCTGGATCTCCGGATCCGTTTCCAACTGGGTAAAGTCATCGGTCATCAAATTCCGCCAGGGCCCCTCCCGGAAGTGGCGCACCAGCACCGTTTTCAAACGCAGGGTATCCCCCAATTTTCGCTGAATCTGGGCGGAGTTCTCCGCCACAATCCGGGCCACCCCCGTTCCCACGGTGCCAAGGCCCATTACTGCCATCTGTATCATATCTCTTCCTCCGTCAGCCCGACAGGATTTGAAATCTCACCACGCCCTCCAGGACGGACACCTGGTCCATCAGTTCCTCCAAGGGACGGTTCAGTCCGGAGGACTCCGCCGATATCGTCACCGCCGCGCAGCCGTTGGTGGGGATGCTCTGGTTGATGGTGAGGATGTTGGCCCCGGAGGCGGCAAACACCGCCAGCACCCGGGACAGCACCCCGGACGTGTCCCGCAGCATGGCCTGAAAGGTGACGATGTGCTCCGTACGGATGTCGCTGAAGGGAAACACCGCGTCCCGGTACTTGTAAAAGGCGCTGCGGCTGATGCCCGCCATGCGCACCGCCTGGTCCACTGTCCGGGCCTCCCGGGATTCCAGCAGGCGGCGGGCCTCCGCCACCCGCCGAAACACCTCCGGCAGCACCTCCGCCGCCACCAGATAATACCGAATGGGCCTGGGCATATCGTCCACCTCCTACGGGCATTTGTCTTTTTGAAATGTAATCCTACCACATTTCCGTCGGTTTCACAACCAAAATCCCCCATTTTCTTTTGTGGGATTCGGGAAAAGTTTTCCCCCTCCCGCCGGTTTTTCTGGGCAAAGCGCATAGGTTTCCCCGGTTTTCCGGCCGTTTCTCCCGGGCTGTACGTGCGGCGCGGAAATTGTGCTTGACAGCCGCTCCGTCCTGTGTTATCTTATGGCGCAGGCTTAATTTGCGAATGAATCGCAAATTTCAGCGTGTGATATCTGTAAGGAGGCGGCGTCCTTGTCAAAATATGTGACCCGGCAGCGTAAGGTCCTGTTGGACTGCCTGAACCGGCACCCCGACGAGACCTTCTCCGCCCAGGAGATCGCCGGAATGCTGGGAGAGGAATCCGTCAGCCTCAGCTCCGTGTACCGGAACCTGGCGGAGTTGGAGGCGGAGGGGAAGGTCCGGCGGACCCTGAAAGGCAGCGTCCGGGAGTCCTACTACCAGTTCCTGGACGGGGCACGGTGCAAAAACCGCCTGCACCTGACCTGTACCCAGTGCGGGAAAACCGCCCATATGGACGCGGAGGAGGCCCGGGAACTGACCAGATCCGTTGCGAAGCGGGACGGGTTTCTCCTCGACAAGACGGAGACCATCCTGTACGGCGTCTGCGAAGTCTGCCAGCACGCCGGACCGCCGGAGAAATCGGAGGAAACGCCATGAAAAAAATTCTCTGCGCCGCGCTGTGCCTTGCGCTGCTGTGCGGCTGCGCCCCGGCCCCGGCTGTGAGACACGAAAAGCCCTCCATTGTGACCACCATCTTCCCCCTCTACGACTGGACCCGGCAGCTTTTGGGGAACCAGGCCGGAGAGGTGGAACTGACGATGCTGCAAGGCAGCGGCGTGGACCTCCACAGCTATCAGCCCACAGTAGACGATATGGTGCGGCTGTCCCAGTGCGATCTCTTTATCTATGTTGGCGGCGAGTCCGATGACTGGGTGGAGGACGCCCTGCAAGAGGCCGTCAATCCCAGGATGCGGGTGATCAACCTGATGGAAGTCCTGGGAGACGCCGTCCGGGAGGAGGAGACTGTGCCGGGGATGCAGGCGGACCCCGACGAACCCGGCGGAGAATTGGAGTATGACGAGCATATCTGGCTGTCCCTGAACAACGCTTTCACCTGCTGCAGTTTCATCGCCCAGACTTTGGAGGCCATGGATGTGATCACTCGGAAGGACTCCCAGATGGACGAGTACGCCGGAGATCTGGTGGATCTGTACGGGGCGTATCTCTCCGCCGTGCAGGAGGCATCGGTGAAAACCCTGCTCTTCGGGGACCGGTTCCCCTTCCGGTATCTGACGGAGGAACTGGATCTAAGCTGCTATGCCGCCTTCTCCGGCTGTTCCGCCGAGACGGAGGCCAGTTTTGAGACCATCGTCTTTCTCTCCGGCAAGGTGGACGAACTGAATCTCCCCGCCGTGCTGACCATCGAGGGCAGCGACGGCAAAATCGCCCGGACCATTGTGGAGAACACCGTGTCCAAGACCGCCAAAGTCCTGACCCTGGACTCCATGCAGTCCGTCACGGCGGAGGATGTGGAGAATGGGGCCACGTATCTGGGGATCATGGAACAGAACTTGGAAGTCCTGCGGGAAGCCCTCCAATAGACGGCAAAAGGCGGCAAGGAGAAACGATATGGCACTGATCACCTGTGAGAATTTGGCCCTGGGGTACAACGGAAGGGAAATTCTGCGGGGCCTGAACTTTACAGTCCCCCCCGGCGACTATCTCTGCGTCGTGGGGGAAAACGGCTCCGGTAAGAGTACGCTGATGCGGACCATCCTGGGCCTCCAGGCCCCTTTAGAGGGCAGCGTCCGGACCGGGGACGGCTTGGAGCGCCGGGAGATCGGGTATCTCCCCCAGCAGACCGTGGTCCAGCGGGATTTCCCTGCCACGGTGTGGGAGATTGTGCTCTCCGGCTGTCAGGGAAGGCAGGGGCTCCGGCCCTTCTATACGGCGGAGGACCGGGCATTGGCACGGGAGAACATCAAAAAGATGGGCCTCGCCGCCTTGGAGCGGCGGTGCTGCCGGGAACTCTCCGGGGGACAGCAGCAGCGGGTCCTGCTGGCCCGGGCTCTCTGCGCCACCCGGAAACTCCTGCTTCTGGATGAGCCCGTCTCCGGCCTGGATCCCAAGGTGACCGCGGAGATGTACGAATTGATTGCGCGGCTCAACCGGGAACAGGGGATCACCATCCTCATGATCTCCCACGACATCGCCGCCGCCGTGCGCTATGCCGCCCATATCCTCCACATCGGGGATCGCGTGTTTTACGGCACCCGGGACGCATACCTCAAAAGCGGCGCAGGGGGACAGTTTCTCACGGAGGGAGGCGGAATGGCATGAGAGAGACCTGGGAAGCCCTGGCGCTGTATTTTCAATTCCCCTTTGTGCGCTATGCCCTGATTGTGGGCGTGCTGATTGCCCTGTGTTCCTCCCTGCTGGGGGTCACTCTGGTCCTAAAACGCTTCTCCTTCATCGGGGACGGGTTGTCCCATGTGGCCTTCGGGGCTATGGCCGTCTCCGCCGTGCTGAAGCTGAACAGCGACCTGCCTCTGGTGCTGGTCATCACCACCCTGTCCGCCGTCCTTCTGCTGCGCACGGGACAGAACGCCAAAATCAAGGGGGACGCCGCCGTGGCTATGATCTCCGTAGGGTCCCTGGCCCTGGGATACCTGCTGATGAACCTGTTCTCCACCTCCGCCAACCTGTCCGGGGACGTTTGCTCCACCCTGTTCGGCTCCACCTCCATCCTGACCTTAACGCCGTTAGAGGTCTGGCTGTGCGCGGGACTGTCCGCTCTGACCATCGCCGCCTTTGTGGTGTTCTACAACAAGATCTTCGCCGTAACCTTCGACGAGAACTTCGCCCAGGCCACGGGCGTCAACGCAAAACTCTACAATCTGCTTATCGCCGTGCTGATCGCGGTGATCATCGTTCTGGCTATGAACCTGGTGGGGTCCCTGCTGATCTCCGCCCTGGTGATCTTCCCGGCCCTGTCCGCCATGCGGGTGTTCCGGAGTTTCCGCTCCGTCACCGTCTGCTCCGCCCTGCTCTCCGTATTCTGCGCCGTACTCGGCATTTTGATCTCCATTGTCCAGGGAACGCCGGTGGGGTCTACCATCGTGGCGGTGGATATGGCCGCCTTTGCCCTGTTCTCCCTGGCGGGAGCCATGTTCAGGAGGTAACGCCCAATGAAAAGGAATTACGCTTTCGCCGCCGCGGCCCTGGCCGCCCTGATCTTCCTCAGCGGGTGTGAAAACGCCCAGGCCGCCTCCCGGACCGCGTCTGCCAGCCTGTCCGGGGCCTCCGTGGCTGAGATTATGGAATCCGCCACTGAGGAAATCACTGATGATTCCAGCGATTCCCAGTCCATCTCCAATCTCCCGGCGGAGGACACCCCGCAAATCCAACCCCTCTCCCCGGAGGAGGTGCAGACGCAGGTGGCGGCCTCCGCCCATGACGGCATCGACATCGATCTCACCCGCATGAGCAGTACCATGGTCTACGGCCAGGTGTCCGGTATGATGTACACGCCGGACGACTATGTGGGCAAGACCATCCGAATGCGGGGGGAATCCTACTCCGAGTACTATGATTATACGGACACCACCTATTACAGCATCCTCATCGCCGACGCCACCGCCTGCTGTGCCCAGGGGGTGGAGTACCTGCTCTCTGACAGCGCCGCCTATCCGGAGGACGGGTCCGAGGCCACGGTGACGGGGGTCTTTGAGCTGTACGAGGAGCTGGGCGTCACCTACTGCCGCCTGGGAAACGCCTCCGTTCAGTGAGGGTGGCTCTTTTCCGTTTCGTATCACAGGTTATGACTGCTTGTCGTCTTTGGCGGAGGGGGTTCCCTCCGCCAGCATTTTGACGGCGCAGATCAAAAGCCCCGCTCCAAAGGGACGGCGGAACAGGGCCGGATCCAGGGCCGTGGCCGTCCACGCCCCCGCCAAAGCCCCGAAAAAGGCCCAGGGAATTGCGAAACGCAGAAGTTTCCGGTCCAGATTCCCCTGCCGGGCGTGGCTCCACAGGGCCGCCGCCGCCGTGGGCAGGAAAAAGAGCAGGTTGATTCCCTGGGCGGTACGCTGTTCCACTCCCAGAAACAGGGTCATGACCATCAGCAGCAAGGTCCCGCCTCCGATGCCCCAGGCGGACAGGATGCCGCAGGCCGCGCCGCATAAAAACGGGATTCCCATCCTCACCACAGCAGATACCGCAGGCCCCCATAGATCAGAAACGCCGCGAACAGGCGGCGCAGCCACCGGGAAGGGACATTCCTATACAGCCGCCCGCCTAACAGGCCTCCCAGCAGTCCTCCCGCCAGATACGGCGCCGCCTGCACCGCCGACACCCCGCCCCGCAGCAGATACACACCGGCGGACAGGGCGCACACCGGAAACATCACCCCCACACAGGTGGGGTACAGCTTCCCCTCCGGCAGACGGTGCCCCAGGACGGGCAGCAGCACCATGCCGCCCCCGCCCCCAAAGAGGCCGTTGACCGCTCCCGCCGCCGCAGCCCCCGCCGCCGCTCCCCTGTCCATGCGCCGCGCCTCCCTTTATTGATGACACAGAATCTATGTACGTCCTGGGGGACGGGGGAGAAACGGTTCTCCCCCGTCCCGGTTTCCCTGTCTCACTTCATGCGGAAGCTCTGGCAGTCCGTACACTCCTCCTGGGTGGGATCCGTCTCGTGGGTGCCCACCTGGATGGTGTCCAGGGCGCAGTACTGGGCGTCCTGGCAGTGGTGGGCGCAGCTGTTCACGTAGCACCGGATGCTCTGGTTGGGATTGTCCTTTTGCATGGTATTACCTCCCGTTCCCTCTCGTGAGAACCGATATTGGTGATTGGCCTTCGCCGCTGACAGTTTGCCCCGGAACGGAAAAATCATGCGCCCCAAATCCCGAATCCCGCCGTTTTTTTTAGATTGTTACCGTTTTGATGTGGCATTCCCGGGCCGGGTGTGGTAGAATAGACGCAGAAAGACAGAGAGAGACAAAAGGAGGTGTTTGGAGTTGACGTACCTCTTGTGGCTGGTGTGGCTGGGAGCCGTGGTGTTGTTCGTCCTGGCGGAGGCCGCTACCGCCCAGCTGGTGTCCATCTGGTTCGCCCTGGGCGCTGTGGCGGCGCTGCTGGCGGCGCTGCTGCGCGTAAAGTTCGTGGGCCAGTTTTGGACGTTTATCCTGGTGTCCGCCATTGCCCTGGCCGCTGTCCGGCCTCTGGCCTTCCGCCGGGGCCGGGACCGGGTGGTTCACACCAACGCGGACCGGGTGCTGGACGTGGCGGGCCGGGTGACGGAGACCGTGGACGCCGACGGAGGCATCGTGTACGCCGACGGCAAGTCCTGGTCCGCCCGCAGCGCCGACGGTGAGGTCATCCCCGTGGGTACCCGGGTGCGGGTGGAGCGGATGGAGGGTGTCCGGCTCTTTGTCCGGCCCTTCCCGGAACAGGCCGTCCTGTAAGCCCGCCGGAAACCGTGATTCATTCCATTTTTGAAACAGCGGAAGGAGAAAAACTATGCTGCCACTGATCATTCTGGGCATTCTGGCGCTGGTCATCATCGCCATCGCCATCGCCAACGTGAAGATCGTCCCCCAATCTGAGGCCTATGTCCTGGAACGCTTAGGCGCGTTTTACGAAGTCTGGAACGTGGGACTGCACCTCAAGACCCCCTTCATTATGCGGATTGTAGCGAGAATCTCCCTGAAAGAGCGGGTGGCGGATTTCCCGCCCCAGCCCGTCATCACCAAGGACAACGTAACCATGGAGATTGACACGGTGGTCTTTTACCAGATCACCGATCCCAAGCTCTTTACTTACGGCGTGGCCAATCCCATCAACGCCATTGCCAACCTGACCACCACCACCCTGCGCAATATCATCGGCGACATGGAACTGGACCAGTCCCTGACCAGCCGGGATATCATCAATACCCGGATGTGCTCCATCCTGGACGAGGCCACGGACCCCTGGGGCATTAAAATCAACCGGGTGGAACTGAAGAACATCATCCTGCCCCAGGAGCTGCAAAAGACCATGGAAAAGCAGATGCGGGCCGAGCGGGAGCGCCGGGAATCCGTCCTGCAGGCGGAGGGCCAGAAGGCCTCCCAGATCCTGGTGGCGGAGGGCGAAAAGCAGTCCGCCATTCTCCGGGCCGACGCCGCCAAGCAGTCCGCCATTCTCAAAGCGGAGGGCGAGCGGGAGGCCCGGATCCTGGCGGCGGAGGCGGAGGCCCAGGCCATTATGAAGGTCCAGCAGGCCCTGGCGGACTCCCTGCGGCTTTTGAACGAGGCCGCCCCCAACGACCAGGTGGTGAAGCTGAAAGCCCTGGAGACCATGGCCAAGGTGGCCGACGGCAAGGCCACCAAGATCATCATCCCCTCCGAGCTTCAGGGTCTGGCGGGCTTCGCCGCCGGAGCCAAGGCCGTGTGGGAGAGCGAGGAAGCGGCGAAAGAGTAAGCAAGCATATCGTTTTTACGCACCTGTCCCGAATAGGGGCAGGCGCGTTTTTTTGCCCGCTCCATTGGACCCGCAAGACCAGGCATAACCGGGGACGAGCCGTCATAGAGTAAAAGCGGATAAAAGGGGGCGGATGTACATGGAGCGAAACAATGAGGCGGAGCGGTACGACCGGGCGGCGGCAGTGCTGCCCAGCCGTCTGCGGAAAGCGGCCCTGGCGCTGCCGCCGGAGAAAAAGCGTCTGGCGGAGGAACTGCGTCTGCGGACCGGACGGCCTGTGACCGTACTGCTCCCCGGCGGAGAAGAGGAACTGGACGTGACAGCGGAGCCGGAGGATCTGGAAACCCTGTGCGATTTGGCGGCGGAGTTCTCCCGGTACGCCGCCGCGGAGACCCTGCGGCAGGGCTTCATTCCCGTCCGGGGAGGCTTCCGGGTGGGGCTGTGCGGTACGGCGGTGATGAAGGACGGAATCAACACCAATCTGGTCCACCTCTCCTCCGCCGCCATCCGCATTGGCCGGGAACAACCAGACGCCGGAGCGTCAGCGGCTCCCCAGCTGTTCCGGCAGGGGGACTTCGCCAGTACCCTGCTGCTCTCCCCTCCGGGAGGGGGGAAAACCACCTTGCTGCGGGATTTGGTGCGGCGGCTGTCCATGGGAGTGGAACCCTACGGCCCAAGACGGGTGGCCCTTATCGACGAGCGGGGAGAGGTGGCGGTGTGCGTCCAGGGGATTCCCCAGATGGACGTGGGACCCCATACGGACGTGCTGGACGCCTGTCCCAAGGCCATTGGAATCCCTATGGTACTGCGGGCTATGAACCCCCAGATCATCGCCGTGGACGAGATCACCCTCCGGGAGGATTTGCAGGCCGTATCCATGGCCGCCGGGTGCGGCGCGGCGGTGCTGGCCACGGTCCACGCCGCCGATATTGAGGATCTGCGGCGGAAGCCCCTGTACCGGGATCTGCTGGAAAGCGGGGTCTTTCGTCTGGCGGTCACCATCTCCCAAGAGGACGGACAGCGGCGGTATGACGTGGAGGAACTGTGAAGGCGGCGGGGGCGGCGTGGATTCTGCTGGGGGCGGTCTGGTGGGGCTGGATCTCCCTGTCGGAACGCCGCCGGAGGCGCGCCCTGTTGGAGGAACTGGGGCGGTCCCTTCTGCGGATGTCGGAGGAGATCCGGACGGACCGGACCCCTATGCCTTCCCTCCTTCGGCAGAGGGCGGCGGAGTGCGGCGGGGACGCCGCCGCCTTTTTCCGCCGGGCCGGAACGGGAGAGGACCGGTCCCGATCCTGGGAACAGGCGGCGGAGGCCCTGCCCCTGTCCCCTCAGGAGCGGCAGGTCCTTGGGAAGCTGGCCCAGGATTTGCGGGGAGACGAGATCCGGATCCGGCGGGCTTTTGCCCACGCCGCCGGGTACTTACAACAAAACGCCCGGGAGATGGACCGCACTTACCGGGAGGATCTGCGCCGGACCGCCGCCTTAGCGCTCTGCGGCGGGATCATGCTGGCGGTTTTCCTTTACTGACCTGACCTATTCCGGAGGGACAACATGGAAGTGGATCTGATCTTCAAAATCGCGGCCATCGGCATTCTGGTGGCGGTGCTGAACCAACTGCTGGTCCGGTCCGGACGGGAGGAACAGGCCATGATGACCACCCTGGCGGGACTGGTGGTGGTGCTGATGATTCTGGTCCAGCGGATCAGCGATCTCTTTGACCTGATTAAGAGCCTGTTCCAGTTCTGAGGATGGAGCTTCTCTGGCAGATCGCCGTACTGTGCGCGGCGGGGGCAGTGCTGTCCCTGGTGATCCGGCAGGGCAGTCCCGTTATGGCCCTGGTGCTGTCCCTGGGACTGGCGGTGCTGGTCCTCAGCGCCCTGGCGCCGTCCCTGGGGGAACTGCTGGCCTTCTTCCGGGAACTGGAAGATCGCAGCGGCCTGCCCCCCGCCCTCTTAGGCCCCCTCTATAAGACCGTGGGCATCGCGGCGGCGGTGCGGATCGGCGGGGATCTGTGCCGGGACGCCGGGGAGTCCGCCTTGGCCTCCACCGTGGAGGCCGCCGGAACCGTGTGCGCTTTACTGACGGCCCTGCCCCTTCTGCGGGAGGTGCTGGAAATGCTGTTGGAGTTGATGGAATGAGGGGAATTCTGTGCAGCCTGTTCGCCCTATGTCTGCTCTTTTGCGCCGCCTCCGCCCTGGGGGTTCCGCAGGACGTGATCCAGGCCGCGCCGGAGGGGGCGTCGGAGTACACAGCGGAGTTTGAGGATCAGTCCGGTCCCCAGGCCCTGGACGGCGGGATCCGGCGGATCTGGGAGGATCTGCGGCGGCAGTGCGGGGCGATTTTCCGGCAGAGGCTCCGGGGGGCGGCGTCGGTGCTGACGGCGGTGATCCTGTGCAGCGGGGCAAAGGGACTGCTGGGGGATCGGGAGGGGGGTCTGCTTCTGCCCATGGCGGGAGCATTGGCGGTGACAGCCCTGGCCGCCGGAAGCCTGGACTACCTCATCGGCCTGGGCTGGGACACCATCCGGGACTTAGACCGCTTCTCCAAAGCCCTCCTGCCCGCCCTGGCCGCCGCCACCGCCGCCTCCGGCGCGGTCACCACCGCCACCTTCCAGCAGGTGGCCACCGTGTTCCTGTCCGAACTCCTGGTGGGCTGGATGAGCGGGGTATTGATGCCCGTGACCTATCTCTACATCGGGGTCCTGACCGCCTCCTGTGCCCTGGCGGAGGACCGTCTGGCTCTCCTGGCGGCAGGGCTTAAAAAAATCGTCACCAGCCTCCTGACCGGGTCCCTGCTGCTCTTTACGGTGTATCTGTCCGTGTCCCGGGTGATCACCGGGTCCGTGGACGCGGCGGCGGTGCGGACCGCCAAGGCCGCCGTGTCCAACGTGGTGCCGGTGGTGGGAGGGATTCTGGCGGAGGCGGCAGAGGCTGTGCTGGCCGGGGCGGGAACGCTGCGGGCGTCCCTGGGGGTCTTTGGAATGGTGGCAATCTTAGGGGCCTGTGTCTATCCCTTCTTACAGCTGGGGATCCAGTATCTCCTCTATAAGGCGGCGGCCCTGCTGGCCTCGTGTGTGGGGATGCCGGAGCTGTGCCGCCTGCTGGACGGCCTGGGCGGGGCCTTCGGTCTGGTGCTGGGGATGACAGGCAGCTGTGCTTTACTGCTGCTGGTGTCGGTGCTGAGCTTCGTCTCGGCGGTGACGCCGTGATGGGGGCGGTGCGGTCCTGGCTCACGGGGGTGATTTTGACCGCCCTGCTGTCCTCCCTGATCCGTTCCCTTCTGCCGGAGGGTGCCGTGCGGCGGATTGGCGCGTTCACCGGGGGACTGGTGCTCATGTCCGCCATGCTCCTGCCGTTCCTGCAGGGACGGCTGGATCTGCCGGATCTGCGGTGGGAGACCTATGAGGAGGCGGTGGCCCAGCGGAAAGCGGAACTGGACGGGGAAGCCGCCCGGGAACTGGAGACGCAAGTGGCCCGCCGGACGGAGGCGCTGATCAAAGTCCGGGGGGCGGAACTGGGCCTCTCCTTGGACTGCGCCGTGACGGTGCGGGGGGATCCGCCCCTGCCCTGGTCGGCGGCGCTGTCGGCGGAGCGGGATCCGGACCTGGAACGCTGGATAGAGGCAGAACTGGGGATCCCCGCCCTGCGGATTGCGTGGGGAGAAGAATAGGCCGTCCCGGAGGGGACGGCCTGGGTTTTTCGTTGGGGGCACTGTTGGCCCTCCGTCGAGGTTCAATTTTTGTAGGATTGCACAAAGAGCCGCCCCGCGAACAGGACGGCTCGATAAACTGAAATTTACTGATCTGCCTTGTCTTTTATCACGAATGACGCAGTCAGCAATGTCACCGCGGCAATGAGGTATCCCAGATAGAAAATCCTCTTAACATGGGCATCGACTTTGAAACTGCCAATATAAAACACTCGTCCCAACTGAGGCGCGTTCAGCGCCACATAAACAAAGATGACAGCAACGATGAGCATGAGAATGCCTATGGCTCTGAGAAGTCTCTTTGTATTCATTCTGCACCTCCGTAAATCCAGATTTGCCTGCCCGGTATCGTCAATGATACCGTCTGATTTCAACATGGCGCGCCCGCAAGTTTCGTCAAATCGCTGAAACGCCTGACCAGCCTCCGATAAAGGAAAAAGGACTTTTTCCTTTCCCCTTTGCAAATCCGTATGGGCTGTGGTACAATAGGCGGCATACCGGAGGCAGGAGGTGGGATGTATGCGGGTGCTGGTGGTTGAGGACGAGGCGCGGCTGGCCGCCACGGTCCGGGATCTGCTGGAACTGGACGGATATACCGTGGACGTGTGCCGGGACGGGGAGAGCGGTTTGGACAACGCCCTGTCCGGGATCTATGACGTGTGCCTGATGGACGTGATGCTGCCCAAACTGGACGGCTTCGAGGCCGTGCGCCGCCTCCGGAATGAGGGCTGCGGAGTACCTGTGCTGATGCTCACCGCCCGGTCCGATCTCTCCGACCGGGTCCGGGGCCTGGACTGCGGGGCGGATTACTACCTGACCAAGCCCTTTGAACCTAAAGAACTGCTGGCCTGTGTCCGGGCCCTGGTCCGCCGTCAGCCGGAACTGCGGGACACCGGGATCCTGGAATACGGGGACCTGCGGCTGGACAAAAACGGCTTCCAGCTCTCCTGCGGGGAGCGGTCCATCCACCTGAGCCGGAAGGAGTACAGCCTGCTGGAACTGCTCATGCTGAACCGGGAGCGGGTCCTGGAAAAGGAGACCATTTTCTTGAAAATCTGGGGCTACGACTCCGAGGCGGAGGGCAACAACGTGGAGGCCTATATCTCCTTCCTCCGCCGGAAACTGGCCCACCTCCACTCCCATGTCCACATCCGCACGGTGCGCATGGCGGGCTACTGCCTGGAAAAGGCCCCGGAAACCGCCGGATAGGAGGCGGTAACGTGCTGAAAAAGCTGCGGCTCAAATTCGTGGCCGTGTGTATGGCCCTGATTACGGCGGTGCTGGCGGTGATGATCGGCACGGCGGTGCGGTCCGCCCGGGAGCGGGTGGAGCGTATCAGCGCCGATGTGCTCAGCCGCGTCATCGCCGAACAGCCGGGAAAACGGAGTATCGGCATCGGCGGCGGGGAAGTGGCCCTGCCCTACTTCACCGTAGAGGTGTGGCAGAACACCGCCTACGTCACCGGGGGCACCTACGGGGAGTTGGAGGACACGGAGGCCCTGACCGCCATTCTCTCCGCCTGTATGGAAAAGCCGGAGGCGGAGGGAATGCTGCCGGAGTACAATCTGCGCTATCTCCGCCGGGACAAGGGGCTGTACAGCCGGGCAGCCTTTGTGGATATGTCCATGGAGATAGCCGCCCTGCGGGAGATGCTGGCTTCCTGGCTCCTGACCGCCCTGGCCTCCCTGCTGCCCCTGTTCGGGGTGTCGGTACTGCTGTCCCAGTGGGCAGTGGGGCCTGTGGAGCGGGCCTGGAAACAGCAGCGCCAGTTCCTCTCCGACGCCTCCCATGAGCTGAAAACCCCCCTGACCGTCATTCTCTCCAACGCCGGAATGCTGGAAGAAACCGACCTCCCGGACCGCCCCCGCCAGTGGGCGGAGAACATCCTGTCCGAATCCCGGCGGATGAAAACCCTGGTGGAGGAGATGCTGGCCCTGGCCCGGGCGGACAACGCCGCAAAACCCGAACCCTTCGGGGAGATCTCCCTGTCCGGCGTGGCGGAGGACTGCGCCCTGGCCTTTGAACCTGTGGCCTTTGAGGCGGGAAAGCCTCTGGAATCCGCCCTGGCCCCAGGCGTCACCGTGCTGGGCGACGGGGAAAAGCTCCGGCGGCTCATCTCCGTCCTGCTGGACAACGCCATTAAATACGGCGCGGAGGGGGGAACCCTCCGCCTGTCCCTGGAAGCGGGGGACCGTCAGGCGAAACTCACTGTCACCAACCCCGGGGAACCCATCCCGCCGGAGGTCCTGCCCCATCTCTTTGAGCGTTTCTACCGGGGGGACGCCTCCCGGGGAGAGCGGCCCGGGTTCGGCCTGGGGCTGAGCATTGCCGGGGCCATTGCCCGGGAACACCGGGGCACTTTGAAAGCCCAGAGCGGCCCGGAGGGCACGTCCTTCCTCTTTACCATGCCGCTGAAAAACACACGAAAAAGCGCCGGATCCCCGGCGCACCAATGACAGGAGGTATTCCCATGAGAAGAACCAAGATCATCTGCACCCTGGGGCCGTCCTCGGACAATCCCGACACCATCCGCGCCCTGATTCGCGGCGGGATGAACGCCGCACGGTTCAACTTCTCCCACGGCTCCCACGAGGAACACCTGGCCCGGCTCCATATGTTCGCCTCCGTCCGGGACTCCATGAGCCACCCCGTGGCCACCATCCTGGATACCCGGGGGCCGGAGATCCGTATCAAGAGCTTTTCCACCAAGTCCATCGAACTCCACGCCGGGGATAACTTCACCCTGACCGTGCGGGATCTGGTGGGGGATCAGGGCGTAGTGTCCGTCACCTATCCGGAACTGGCCAGCGAACTGTCCCCGGGACAGCGGATCCTCATCGATGACGGCCTGGTGGAACTGGAAGTGGACACCATCCGGGATACGGAGATCGTGTGCAAGTGCCTGAACAACGGCACCCTCTCCGCCAACAAGTCCATCAACATCCCCGGGGTCCACATCCGCCTCCCGGCCCTGACTGAGCGGGACGTGGACGACATTATCTTCGGCATCCAGAACGATTTCGACTTCATCGCCGCGTCCTTCGTGCGCCAGGCCGCCGATGTGGAGGCCATTCGGAAGGTCCTTCACGAAAACGGCGGGGACGCCATCCGGATCATCGCCAAAATCGAGAACCAGGAGGGCGTGGACAACGTGGACGAGATCCTGGCCGCCGCCGACGGCATTATGGTGGCCCGGGGGGATTTGGGCGTGGAGATCCCGGAGGCCCGGGTGCCGGTGCTGCAAAAGCAGATGATCCGCAAGGGCCTCCAGGCGGGCAAACCCGTTATCACCGCCACCCAGATGCTGGACTCCATGATGCGCAATCCCCGGCCCACCCGGGCGGAGGTGTCCGATGTGGCCAACGCCGTGTTTGACGGCACCAGCTGCGTCATGCTCTCCGGGGAGACTGCCGGAGGGAAATATCCCCTGGAAGCTCTGGAAGCCATGGACAGCATCGTCCGGGAGGCGGAGGGCTCCATCGACTTCTGGGGTGAGTTCCAGGAGAGCCGGATGTATCCGGAACCCAACATCAACGATGCCATTACCCACACCTGCTGCCTGACCGCCAAGGACTTGAACGCCACTGCCATCCTCACCGCTACCAACTCCGGACACACCGCCCGGATGATCAGCCGCTTCCGTCCCGCCTGCCCCGTGGCCGCCCTGACCATGCGGGAGAAGGTCCGGCGTCAGATGGCCATCAGCTGGGGGGTCCTGCCCTTCCTGACCGGAGAGGTCAACTCCACGGACCGGATCTTCTCCCTGTCGGCGGAGATTGCCCTGAAAGAGCGCCTTGCCAAACACGGCGACACCATCGTCATCACCGCCGGGGTGCCCCTGGGCCACACCGTGGCCACGAACCTGATCAAAGCCCACGTCATCGACGAGGAGGATATGTGAGGGAAAAATACTTCTCCCGGAAGGGCACCTTCTCCACCTCAAAGCTCCGCCCCCGGAGGTAATTCAGGATTCCCGCGTCTGTGGGAAAATCGAAGGTCACCCGGTAAGCGTACAGGGCCTGGCGGCTCTCGTGATAGCGGCGGTTGACGTCCCCCCGGCCGTATTTGCCATCGCCTAAGAGGGGACAGCCCATCTCCGCCATGGATGCCCGGATCTGGTGGGTGCGGCCTGTCAGCAGGCCGCACTCCACCAGGGACAGTTCCCCCCGGGTCTCCAGGGTCCGGTACCGGGTGGCGGCACTGCGGCCCCCCGGCACCGGATGGCGGTAAAACGTCACCTGTCTGCGGTCCTCATCCTTGCGGAGAAACCCGGTAATGGTTCCCTGGGCGGGTTTGGGACGGCCCACGGTGATGCAGAGATAGGTCTTTTCGATCTCATGGGCGCGGATCTTGCCGTTGAGAATCCGCAATGCCTCCGCGTTCTTCGCCGCCAGGACGATGCCCCCGGTGTTCCGGTCGATGCGGTTGCACAGCGCCGGGGCAAAGGCGTTCTCCCGCCCCGGATCCCACTCCCCCCTCTGGTAGAGATAGGCTTGGATGTGGTGAATCAAGGTATCCACCTTCTCCGTCTCGTCGGTGTGGACGCTCTGGCCGGGACGCTTGTCCGCCAAAAGCAGATTTTCGTCCTCATAGACCACCCGCAGATGGGGGACAAACCGGTCTAAGAAGCCCGGAACCGCCTCCGGTTCGGCAAAGAAGGCGTCGTCAATGTAGAGCTGCAAGGTGTCCCCCTGCTGCAGGCGCACGTCCCGGCGGGAGCCCCTGCCGTTCACTTTGATCCGCTTTAACCGGATGTACTTCTGGGCCAGGGCCGAGGGCAGGGCCGGCAGGCTCTTGCCCAGGAAACGGTCCAGCCGCTGTCCGGCGTCGTTGGCTCCGATGCTCAGTTCCCGCATGACGGTCCCTCCTGCTGTGTCCGTGAGAAAGCGTGAAAAGGTTCGCGCAGTTGGCGTATAGAGTTTGCGTATAGAGTATGATACCCGTTCCCGGGTAGATTGTAAAGTGGAAAATAGGAGGCGCGTATGGATAAGGACCGGATCAACGCCCTGCTGGCCGCCGTCCGGGACGGAGGGCCCTGGCTGGAGCGGTTCACCCGTCCCCGGTACGCCGGGGCCTTTCAGGACTATACGGCCCAATACGGCGCTCTGTGGCGGACCGCCCTCCGGGAGACGGAAGACCCTGCCCGTCTGGCGGAGGACCTGATAGACGCCATGGAGGCCGGGTGGAAGGAGGAGCGGTTCTGGAACCGCTCCGTGCGGCGGTTTGAGGAGAAGCGGATGCTCCTCACCTACCTGTCCCCCATGCTGCTGGAACTGGGAGAGGAACCCTTCGCCGCCTGTCTCCGGGACGCCTGGAACCGCCGCCGTCCCCAGGATACTTATACTTACGTGTCCTTCGCCGAGTTAAACGGCGGCTTTCGCAACGCCATTCTGGGCTTCGATCTGGGTTCCCGGTAAAACCCAGATCAAGCGTACATAATACCCCTCAAAGAGAAAGGAGGCGCGGAATCTTGCGCCAGCCTTTGGCGGACGAAATCCGCCCGCAGACCTTGGACGACGTGGTGGGCCAGGAACACCTCCTGGCTCCCGGGGCGGTGCTCCGGCGGCTCATCGAACAGGGGGCGGAGGCCAATATGGTCTTTTACGGCCCCTCCGGTACCGGCAAAACCACCCTTGCCAACATTATCGCCAAACGGACCCAAAAGGCCCTGCGCCGCTTAAACGCCACCACCGCGTCCCTTTCAGACGTGAAGGACATAATGGCGGACGCGGGCACCCTCCTGGCCCCGGGAGGGATTCTCCTGTATTTGGACGAGATCCAGTACTTCAACAAGAAGCAGCAGCAGAGCCTGCTGGAATTCATGGAGAACGGGAAACTGACCCTCATCGCCTCCACCACGGAGAACCCCTATTTCTACGTGTACGGCGCCCTGCTGTCCCGCAGCACCGTGTTCGAGTTCAAGGCGGTACCCGCCCGGGAGACGGAGCGGGCAGTACTTCGGGCCTTAGACATCCAGCGCCAGCGCTCCCCCCTGCCCTTAGACTGGGACCCCGCTGTGCCGGGATACCTGGCCACCTCCTGCGGCGGGGACGTGCGCAAGGCCATCAACGCTGTGGAACTGCTGGTCCAGGCCGCCCGTCCCGGGGACGGCGGCGCGTTGCGCCTCACCCTGCCGGACGCGGAGGCGGTGTCCCAGCGCAGCGCCATGCGGTACGACAAGGGGGGCGACGCCATGTACGATGCCGCCTCCGCCTTGATGAAGTCCCTCCGGGGCAGCGACCCGGACGCCGCCCTCCACTATCTGGCCCGGTTCCTGGAGGCCGGGGACCTCATCACCCCCTGCCGCCGCCTCCTGTGCTCCGCCTGTGAGGACATCGGGTTGGCCTATCCCCAGGCCATCGCCATTGTGAAAGCCTGTGTGGACACCGCCTTCCAATTAGGACTGCCGGAGGCCCAGCTGCCCCTGGCCCAGGCCGCCATTCTCCTGGCCACCGCCCCCAAATCCAACAGCGTGGTGGCGTCCATCGGCGCGGCCTGGGGAGACGTGAAGGCCGGAAAAACCGGGGACGTGCCCCGGCACCTGCAAAACGTCCACGCGGACACCACCGGGTTCGACAACGTCCAGCACTATCTCTACCCTCATGACTTTCCCCGCCACTGGGTGGATCAGCAGTACCTGCCGGACGCCCTGGCCGGACGGAAATACTACACCTGGGGAGACAATAAGACGGAACAGGCCGCCAGGGCGTACTGGGAGGGCATCAAAGGAGACAGGGCATGAATCTGCGGCTGCATGACCGGGTGGAGCTGAAAAAGCCTCATCCCTGCGGGGCAAAACAGTGGGAGGTTCTGCGCCTGGGCATGGACATCAAAATCCGGTGCCTGGGCTGCGGACATGAGCTCATGCTGCCCCGGTCCAAAGTAGAAAAGAGCATCCGGAAAATCATCACAGAGGAGGATCATCCATGAAAAAGAAACCTGCTCCCATCCAACAACGCCTGTCCCGTCTGGGCGGATACGTCCGGCGGAACGCCGCCCGGATTCTTGCAACTGTCCTGGCCGCTGTCATGCTCCTGGGCTTCGCCGGGACCATCCTCACCGCCTTGCTGGCGGGATAACAGCGGCATTCCATTCCGTCTATCCGGCCTGGAAAAATCCCCTTGACAACCGGATAAAAACTGGGATAATAAGGGGCAGCAAATATACGGAGGTACTGCCATGGAGCTGGACACAGCGTTTTTTGAGGATATGGAGGCGCGGATCCCCAAGGGAAAGGTCCGTACCCGCTTTGCCCCGTCCCCCACGGGCTATATGCACGTAGGGAATCTGCGTACGGCCCTGTACGCCTATCTCATCGCCCGCCACGCCGGGGGAACGTTCCTTCTGCGCATTGAGGATACGGATCAGGGACGCCTGGTGGAGGGGGCGGTGGACGCCGTCTATAAAACCCTCCGGGAGTGCGGCCTGAATCACCAGGAGGGGCCGGATCTGGGAGGACCTGTGGGACCGTACATCCAGTCGGAGCGCAGGGAACTGTACGGGAAATACGCCCACCTGCTGGTGGAAAAGGGGGCGGCCTATCGGTGCTTCTGCGAAAAATGCGCCTCCAAAGAGGACTCCGGAGAGTTTGACCGGGAGGACGATCCCTGCCGCGCCTTGGACAATGCCGCGGCGGAGGCCCGGGCCGCGGCGGGAGAACCCTATGTCATCCGCCAGCGGATCCCCCATGAGGGCCGCACTACCTTCCATGACGTGACCTTCGGGGATATCTCCGTGGAGAACGGGGAGATCGAGGACCAGATCCTCCTCAAGCGGGACGGCCTGCCCACCTATAACTTCGCCAACGTGGTGGACGACCACCTCATGGGCATCACCCATGTGGTCCGGGGCAGCGAATACCTGTCCTCCGCCCCCAAGTACAACCTGCTCTATGCCGCTTTCGGCTGGGAGATCCCCGCCTATGTCCACTGCTCCCCGGTCATGCGGGACGCCCACAACAAGATGTCCAAACGCCACGGGGACCCCTCCTATGAGGATCTGGTGGCGGAGGGGTATCTCTCCCAGGCCATTTTGAACTATGTGGCCCTCCTGGGCTGGGCCCCCCGGGGAGCGCGGGCCGAACAGGAGTTTTTCACCCTGGAAGAACTGGCGGAGGCCTTTGAGATTGCGGGGATCTCCAAATCCCCCGCCATCTTTGACCGGGCCAAACTGGACTACTTCAACGCCGCCTATCTGCGCGCCCTGTCCCCGGCGGACTTCGCCCGGGCGGCGGAGCCGTGGATCCGCAAGGCGGTAAAGAATCCCGCCCTGGACGCCGCCGCCATTGCCGCCCTGCTTCAGGCCCGGTGTGAAAAGCTGTCGGATATCCCGGAGAAGCTGGACTTCTTCGACGCCCTGCCGGACTACGGCGTGGAGTTCTTTACCAATAAGAAATCCAAGACCAATCCGGAAGTCTCCAAACGGATGCTGGAAGCCGCCATTCCGGTTTTGGAGGGCGTGGAGGACTGGACGGCGGAGGCGGTCCACGATGCCCTGTTTGGCCTGGCGGCGGAACAGGGCGTGAAAAACGCCACGCTGCTGTGGCCCGTGCGCATCGCGGCGGCAGGCAAACTGGTGACCCCCGGCGGGGCGGTGGAGATCTGCCAGATCTTAGGCAAAACGGAAACCCTGCGGCGTCTGCGGATGGGGCTTGCGAAACTGGACTCCCAGTGAGAGACCAGTCAGAGAAAGGATGTGGGAGACATGAGCAAACTGACCATCCCGGAAGGGTACCGAATGCGCCTGACCAATAATGAGCTGCAGCGGGCCATTGAACTGATCCATGCGGAATTTCAGAGGAACCTGTCTGTCCGGCTGAACCTGCACCGGGTGTCCGCCCCCCTGTTTGTGGACGGACATACGGGCATCAACGACAACCTCAACGGCGTGGAGCGGCCGGTGGCCTTTGATATCCCCGATGTGGGCGTCACGGGTGAGGTGGTCCACTCCCTGGCAAAGTGGAAGCGTCTGGCCCTGAAACGGTACGAGTTCAAACTGGGTACCGGGCTTTACACCGACATGAACGCCATCCGGCGGGATGAGGTGGTGGACAACCTGCACTCCGTGTATGTGGACCAGTGGGACTGGGAGAAGCACATCGACCCTCAGAACCGGGAACTGCAGTACCTGAAAGACACGGTGCGGGACATTGTGGGCTGTATCTGCGATACCGCCACGGCGGTGCGCAACGCCTTCCCTGCCCTGACCTTCCGCCCGGACCGGGACGTGTACTTCCTCACCACCCAGGAACTGGAAGATCGGTTCCCCGGCCTGTCCCACGGGGAGCGGGAGACGGAGATCTGCCGCCTCCACCGGACCGTGTTCCTCATGCAGATCGGCAAGAAACTGCGCTCCGGTACCCGCCACGACGGGCGGGCCCCGGACTATGACGACTGGGAGCTGAACGGAGATATTCTGATGTGGAATCCGGTGCTGCGCCAGGCCTTTGAGGTGTCCTCCATGGGCATCCGGGTGGACGCCGCCGCTCTGGACCGCCAGCTGACGGAGGCCGGGTGCGATGACCGCCGCCTCCTGCCCTTCCATCGGATGCTCCTGAACGACGAGTTGCCCCAGTCCATCGGCGGCGGTATCGGTCAGTCCCGGCTGTGTATGCTGCTGCTGGAAGCCTGCCACATTGGAGAAGTCCAGGCCAGTTTGTGGGACCCGGACACTGTGGAACAGTGCGAGGCGGCGGGGATTACCCTGCTGTAAGCGCGAGAAAACCCCCGTCTCAAAAGAGACGGGGGACGTTTTTCAGGGGGTTTTCTGGATTGGAATCGTGCTTCGTTTCTGATAGGATCCGTCACTCCAGGATATACACCGTGCAGGAGCGGCGGCCAAAGTTGTTCATGCCCTTGTAGCTCTCGAAATACAGGTCGATGATGTTGCCAAACACGCCCGTATCCTCCGCCACGCCGTAGCCGTACTCGTAGCCCTTGGCGACCACGTACATCTTGGTGCCCAGGGGGATGACCTTCTTGTCAACCGCGATGACGCCCTTGTGGACCGTGGTGCCGGTGGCGGTGATGGTCCCCACCTTGGGTTCGTCCTTGTTGTAGGCGGTGGCGGTCATGTTCTTAATATACTTATACCGGGCGGTTCTGCCGGACTGGAACACCAGAATGCCGCTGCCGTCGCCGTTCTTGTGGACATCCACCAGGGTGTCCATAGGCAGGCTGGGATCCGGATTCTCCTTGAACGCGGGCTCCGGCTCGGGTTCCGGTTCCGGCTCCGGTTCGGGAGCGGGCGCAGGTTCCGGTTCGGGCTCAGGAGCGGGTTCCGGCTCCGGCGCGGGGGCAGGCTCCGGTTCGGGAGCGGGCGCGGGTTCCGGTTCCGCCACAGGCTCCGGTTCACTGACCGGCTCCGGCTCCGGGGCCAGGACCATGGTCACTTCTTCCTGCTTGGGCTCCTGTTTCGGTTCCTGTTTGGCTTCTTCTTTGGGCTCCGCCTTGGCGGGTTCCTTCGGGGCGCTGGCGGTATTGGCGGGATTCACGCTCTGCCAGGTGCCCGTGGACGCTTTCGGCGTCTCCTTGGCCTGGGCCGGGGCTGGCAGAAGCAGCTCTACCGCTCCCGCTTCCGCGGTGCCGTACTCTACAATCTCGTCCCTGGCGCTGTCGGACATCTCCTCCACCAGGGTCCGGGCGACTTCCTCGCCCTGGGACCAAGTCACCTCATAGACACAGGTGTGGACGCCGTCCCGGCCCTCCTGGATGACCCGCTCCAAGCCCTCCGGCAGAAAGCTGTTGGGCCGGAGAATGGTGGCGTGGGGAGAGGATACGGTCTGGATCTCCCGGTAGGACACCGTCTCCCCGATTTCCAGTTTGGCGGTGTTGGTGTTGGACAGGTCCACCAGGACCATCTCCTCCGGGGAGACTTCCACCTGCAGCCGGTCCAGCAGGGTGGAGATCCGCTCCTGGCGGGACTCCGCCGTCAGTTCCTCCACGCCGTTGCGCAGAATCGTGACGGCCTGGCCCCCAGCCAGGGCCACTTCCCGGCTGGTGCTCTCCTGGGATTCATAGACCACCTGGGAGGAGAGATTGGAGCCATCCACGTCCTTGGTCAGGACGATGGCGGCGGTGTCCTCCGCGCCGGTAAAAATATACAGTGCGTCCGCCCAGCCTGTGGCGGAGAGCGCGAACAGCAGCACCGTTGCGACGGAGGAAACCGTCACCACATGGTGGAGCCAGGACAATCGCGCGGAATGGTTGTTTTTCATGATTCTTGCCTCCTGTCATGGGCCGCAAATTTCCAATGAATTGCAATTCATGGAAACTCTGGCGGCCGCCGGAAACCAGCTTGTTACTTTTGTTACCCTTTGAAAAACTGGTGCAAGTATACACCCCATCCCCACTCTTGTCAAGGAAAAACGGCCTCACCCCGGGCCGATCCCCCACTTTTTTGCCTCCGGTGGGTCGAAAAATAGGAAAAATCTGTAATTCCCACATATTGACACAGCTAAAAATTACAATTCAGTTACAGGAACCGCGCCATTTTGTCACCATCCTATTCCGCCGCCGTTTTCCTGAGAATTCCCAAAGAACTCTCAAAAAACGATGCGCCGCAAGCCATTTTTTAGGCTTGCGGCGCAGTTTTTTACTTCTGTCGATCCCAGGTAATCAGGCGTTTCAAGCCCTCCACCCCCACCCGGACGGCGGCTTCGGTGTCCGTGCTCATGTCCTGGTCCAGTCCGGCGGCCTCCCGCTCCTGGTTCCACACCACATGGAAACAGGACCCGCAGCGACACCCCAGAGCCGCCGCTACCACGAACAGGGCCGCCGATTCCATCTCGCTGGCCTTGACCCCCAGACGTTTCCAGGCCTCCCAGCGCTCTTTCAGCATCCCGCTGACCGGGGAGGCGTCGGGGCTGTGCTGGCCGTAAAAGCTGTCCTTGCACTGGACCACTCCGGTGTGACAGGGCAGTCCCAAGTCCTTTGCCGCCTGGACCAGGGCGTTGGCCGCCTCCCAGTCGGACACGGCGGGGAATTCCGGCGGGGCGTATTCCAAACTGGTGTGCTCAAACCGCACGGCCCCCGTGGCCACCACAATGTCCCCGGACCGGACGTTCAAGTCAATTCCCCCGCAGGTGCCGGTGCGCAGAAAGGTGTCCGCGCCGCACTTGTGCAGTTCCTCCATGGCAATGGCGGCGGAGGGACCGCCGATGCCCGTGGAACAGGCGGTGACTTTCTCCCCCAGGAGATACCCGGTCCACACGTTGTACTCCCGGTTGCAGGCCACCTGCCGGGCGTCCTCAAACAGGGCGGCGATGGACGGCACCCGCCCCGGGTCCCCGGGCAGGATACAGTAGCGGCCCACATCCCCCTGCGTACATTGAATATGGAACTGTTTTTCCAAGGCTTGCATGGCGTGATCTCCTTTCTTCTCTCACCGGGGGCGGATCCGCACGGCGGTGCCGTAGGCCATGACCTCCGCCGCGCTCTGCATGACGGAGGACGTGCCAAAGCGCACATTGACCACGGCGTCCGCTCCCAGTTTCTCCGCCTCCGCCGTCATACGGTCCAGGGCGATTTGCCGGGCCTTTTCCAGCATTTCCGTGTAATCGTGGATTTCCCCGCCTACGATGTTTTTCAGTCCTGCCAGAAAGTCCAGCCCCAGATGCACGGATTGTACCGTGGTGCCCGTCACCAGTCCCAGGGCAGTGATCTCCTCCCCCGGGATGTGGTCGATGGTATAGAGTTTCATAAAGCGCCCCCCTTTGGCTTCTATGCGTGCCGCAAACCCGTGTTTATTTCAGCGTCACCACCGTGACGCCGCTCTCCCCTTCTCCGTAGACCCCTAAGCGGAAACTCTTCACCGCCTTATTACGCTTGAGCATGGCGTGGACCGCCTTGCGCAGGGCTCCGGTGCCCTTGCCGTGGATGATGGTGACGGTGTCCAGGTGCCCCAGGACGGCGGCGGACAGGAAGTTCTCCACCACTCCCTCCGCCTCAATGGTCTCTAAGCCCCGGATGTCCAGTTCTTTGGCAGCGGCGGTCCGCAGAGGCCGGATGCCCCCGGAGGAACCGGACCCCGCCGGCTTCTTCCGGGACGCCGGCCCTTCCAGCAGCCGCACTTCCTCCGCCCGCACCTGTAAGGCCATGGCTCCGGCCTGAAGGCGCAAGGTGCCGTTGTCCCCCACGCTGAGGACCTCCGCCGGGGTCCGGACGCCGGGGATCTCCACCAGGTCTCCAGGCCGGATGGGCCGGGAGGGTTTGGGAATGGGCTCCGCCTGGGGGTCCGGCGCACCGATGGCCGCCTCCGCCTCGTTGAGTTTCCGCCGCAGTTCCGCCCGGGCCTCGTTGGGGTCCGCCCCAGACCGCTGTGCCCGCTCCTGGGCCTTTCGCAGGGCGTCCAGTTCGGCAAACACCTGGTCCGCCGCGGACCGGGCGTCCCGCACAATCCGCTTGGCCTCCGCCTCTCCCCGGCTCCGGGCGTGGTCCTTGGCCCGCTCCATCTGTTCCCGGAACTCCCGGGCCTTCCGGGCGTCCTCCTCCCGCTGCAAGTACAGCCGCTCCGCCGCCGCCTCCCGCTTCTCTAAAGCCTGCCGCTTCTCCTCCAACTGGGTCAGGATATCCTCAAAGCGCAGACTGTCCCCGCTCATGTGGGACTGGGCGTCGGCAATCAGTTCCTCCGGCAGTCCCAGCCGCCGGGAGATGGCAAAAGCGTTGGATTTCCCCGGAATCCCGATGATCAGCCGGTAGGTGGGGGCCAGGGTCTCCACGTCAAACTCACAGGAGGCGTTTTCCACCCCCGCCGTGGTCATGGCAAAGGTCTTTAACTCCGCGTAGTGGGTGGTGGCGGCGGTGCGGGCCCCTAACGCCCGGACGTGCTGGATGATGGCAATGGCCAGGGCCGCCCCCTCCACGGGATCCGTCCCCGCCCCCAGTTCGTCAAAGAGCAGTAAGCTTTCGCTGTCCGCCTCCCCTAAGATCGACACAATGTTGGTCATGTGGGCGGAGAACGTGGACAGGCTCTGCTCAATGCTCTGCTCGTCCCCGATGTCCGCCAGTACCCGCTCAAAGACGGACAGGGAACTCTGGTCCCCCGCCGGAATGTGGAGGCCGCACTGGGCCATGAGAATCAGCAGGCCCAGGGTTTTCAGGCTGACGGTTTTGCCCCCAGTGTTGGGTCCCGTGATGACTAAGGTGTCAAACTCCTCCCCCAGGGAGAGGTCAATGGGCACCGCCGCCTTGGGGTCCAGCAGGGGATGCCTTGCCCGGCGGAGACGGACGCCCCCGTCCCGGCGGAGTTGTGGCCGGACGGCATCCATGGCATAGGACAGCTGTCCCCGGGCGAACACGCAGTCTAAGCGCACCAGCAGTTCATAGTCGCTCTCGATGCCCTGGCGGTGGGCGGCGGCATCGGCGGACAGTTCCGCCAAAATCCGGTCAATCTCCCGCTGTTCCCGGGCCTGCCACTCAATCAGCTCGTTGTTGGCCTGGACCACTCCCATAGGCTCCACAAACACCGTGGCCCCGGAGGAGGACACATCGTGGACCAGCCCCGGCATGGCCCCCCGCTGCTCCGCCTTCACCGGTACCACAAACCGCCCGTCCCGCTGGGTGATGATGGCCTCTTGCAAGATCCGGGAGTATGAGGAAGATGAGATGATCCGCTGTAAGATCTGCCGCCCCTTGGACTGGGCCGCCCGCATATGCCGCCGGATGTCCGCCAGTTCCGCGCTGGCCCCATCCGCAATGGTGTCCTCATCCACAATGCAGCGGCGGATCTTCTCCTCTAAGAAACGGTTGCCCTGTAAGGCCAGAAACCAGCCGTCCAAGGCGGTTTTTTCCTCCGACTGGCTGTTATAGTAGCTCCGGGTGGACCGGGCGGCGGTCAGAACCCCCGCCACAGCCAACAGTTCCCGGGTGTTCAGGCTTCCGCCCCGATCCGCCCGCTCCAAAATCTCCGCCACCCGCCGGACCCCGTAGAAGGACGGACTGCCGTGGAGGCCGATCATGTTCCGGGCGGCGTCCGTCTCGTCTAAAAGCTGCTCCACCTCCGCCGCCTCCGTCTCCGGACGCAGGGCAAGACAGCGGGCCTTGGCATCGTCGCTCCGGGCCTGATCCGCCAGCAGTTCCAGCACCCGGGGCAGTTCCAGGGTGCGGATGGATTTCTCAAACAGTTCGCTCATGAAGGTTTCTCCATACTTCCCGGCCGTTCCAAACTCCGGTAAAACTCCAAAGAGCGGAAGTTCCGCTCCAACTGTGCCATTAAAAACGCCTCCGCCGCAGCGCCCAGACGCTGTAACGCCTCCGGGCCTAAGCGCACAGAGTACAACCGCCGGTCGTCCCCGTAGACGGCGTGGCGCAGAGCCGCCAGGGCGTCCGGGCCAAGGGGGAGTCCCCGCCGGTTCCCCCCGCAGGTCCCGCAGCACACCACCCCCTGCACCGGGTCCAGCACCGGATCCACGGGATCGATCTTTCCGCAGCAGGCGCACTCGCTTGCCAAAGGCTCATACCCCGCCAGGCACAGAAACCGCAGTTCAAAGAGGGGTTTCACCAGTTCCGGCGGTTTCCGAAGGGTCCCTAAGGCGTACAGGCCGTTCAGCAGGTGCCGCAACAGGTCCCGGGCGGGGACTTCCTCCATGGAAACAGATTCCGTCAGTTCCGCGAAATAGAAGCCCAAGGACAGGGCCCCCAACTCCTGCCGCAGTCCCGGGAACAGTTCGATGGTGGAGCCCTCATGGGCGTAGTACCAGTTTCCCCGGTGGTACAAGGTCCACTCCGAATAGGCCAGAGGCTGGGCGCTGGCGGCGTAGGGACAGCGCTTGCGCCGCAGATTCCGGGCCAGGACGGAGATCTTTCCCCGGTCCTCTGACAGCACCGTCAAAATCTTATCCGCGTCCCGGAAGGGCGTCTCCCGCAGGACAATGCCCCGGGTGACAATATAGGGCGTGTCCGCCATGGCGTCCCCTCCTGTTCTCCCCCTATTCTACCACGCCATACCCAAAACCGCAACAGGAATCAAAACCTCTCTATGCGTTCCGGACGCAAAAGCAGCCTCTGTCCCTTGCGGGACGAGACTGCTTTTCCTGTATTCCCGATGGTCCCCGGGACGCTTCCGGTTATACCAGTTCGATGACCGCGGTTTCGGCGGCGTCGCCCCGGCGGACCCCCGTGCGGACAATGCGGGTGTAGCCTCCCTGGCGCTCCGCGTATTCCGGGGCGATCTCCTGGAACAGCTTCTTGCACACATCCTCCCGGGTGATGAAGGCCATGGCCTCGCGGTACGCGGCCAGATCGCTCTTCTTGCCCAGGGTAATCATCTTCTCGGCTAAGGGTTTGATCTCCTTGGCCCGGGTGACGGTGGTCTCCATCCTTCCCCGGCCCAGGAAATCCGTCACCTGCTGGCGCAGCATGGCCATGCGCTGGTCAGTGGGCTTGCCGAGCTTGCGGTTCTTAGGCATTTCCATCTCCTCCTGTCTGGGACAGCGCCTCACGCCCTGCCCCGGAATGGCGCGGAACCACCAACTGTCCCGCGCATATCATCGCCGGTCAGGTGGCGGCCTCCTCATCGGCAAGATGCAGGCCCATCATTTCCAGCTTGTTGATCACTTCTTCCAGGGACTTCCGCCCCAGATTCCGTACCTTCATCATCTCATCTTCCGTCTTGGAGATCAGGTCCTCCACGGTGTTGATGTTGGCCCGCTTCAGGCAGTTGAAACTGCGCACGGACAGATCCAGTTCCTCAATGGTCATTTCCAGCACTTTGTCCCGCTGGGCCTCCGCCTTCTCCACCACCGTGGGACGGGTGCCCACGTTGTCGGACAGGTCCGTAAAGAGCATGAAGTGGTCGCAGAGAATCTTCGCCCCTAAGGACACGGCATCCCGGGCGGAGATGGTGCCATCGGTCCACACTTCTAAGGTCAGCTTGTCGTAGTCGCTGGACGTGCCCACCCGGGTAGGCTCCACGGTGTAGTTCACCTTCCGCACCGGCGTGTAGATGGAGTCCACGGCGATGACGCCGATGATGGTCTGCTGGGGCTTGTTCCGGTCCGCGTTCACATAGCCCCGGCCATGGGACAGGGTAATCTCCATGTTCAGGGACGCGCCGGTGTCCAAAGTGGCGATGTGCATCTCCGGGTTCAGGATCTCCACCTCGCCGTCGGCCTTGATGTCCCCGGCGGTCACTTCACAGGGGCCGGTGGCCTCAATGTAGACCGTCTTAACCGTGTCGCTGTGGAGTTTCGTCAGGAGGCCCTTGATGTTCAGGACAATCTCCGTCACGTCCTCCTTGACGCCGGGAATGGTGGAGAACTCGTGCTGTACCCCGGCGATCTTAATCGTGGTAGGCGCTGTGCCCGGAAGAGACGAGAGCATGATGCGGCGCAGGGCATTGCCCAGCGTGGTTCCGTAGCCCCGCTCCAGGGGTTCCACCACATACCGTCCATAGGTCGCCTCCCCAGGGGTCTCAATGCAGGAGATCTGGGGCTTTTCAATTTCGATCATGCGGTTATACCCTCCTTCCTCTTCTGATATCCGCGTCAAAAAGTTTTCCTCGCGTTCTAAAAGATTTTCCGGATCTCAAGTCTCTGGCACGGCAGCCAGCAACAAATCTTATCGCTCACGAGTACAGGCACCCGGACCGGCTGTCCGGGGCCCAAAGCCCTTCCCGACGCGGGTATATCCGCGCCGCCGGAATGCCCCGGCGGCTTTGTTTGCCGCGCATGAGGGTATCCGGGGTTACTTCGAGTACAACTCCACGATCAGGTGCTCTTCCACGGGCACGTCGATATCCTCCCGGGCGGGAAGGCGGGTGACGGTGCCTTTCAGGCCGTTCTTCTCCCGCTCCATCCAGGCCGGCAGCAGAAACACCGGGGCGTCCTGGCCCAGGAGCCGCTTGAAAATCGGGGACGTGCGGCTGCTCTCCGCCACTTCGATCACGTCTCCGGCCTTCACCAAATAGGACGGAATGTCCACCTTCCGGCCGTTCACCGTGAAGTGGCCGTGGTTCACCAGCTGGCGGGCCTGGCGGCGGGTCATAGCAAAGCCCATGCGGTAGACCACGTTGTCCAGGCGGCGCTCCACCGTAATGAGCAGGTTGTCGCCGGTACGGCCCGGGGCCGCGGCGGCGGACTCGTAATAGGAGCGGAACTGCTTTTCCAGCACGCCGTAGATGAACTTGACCTTCTGCTTCTCGTTCAACTGGATGCCGTAGTCGCTCTTCTTCCGGCGCATCTGGCCGCCGGGATTGCGTTTGGTGGTCTTTTTCGCGTACCCCATCACAGCGGGAGAGATGCCCAGAGCCTTGCAGCGCTTGGCGACCGGCTGCATATTCTTAGCCATAGTGTCCTCCTTACAGTCTATTACACGCGGCGGCGCTTCGGGGGGCGGCAGCCGTTGTGGGGAATGGGGGTGACATCCTTGATCATGGTCACTTCCAGACCCACCGCCTGCAAGGCGCGGATGGCGGCTTCCCGGCCCTGTCCGGGGCCTTTCACGTAGACTTCCACGGTCTTGAGTCCGTGCTCCTGAGCCGCCCGGGCGGCGGTCTCCGCCGCGGTCTGGGCCGCGAAGGGAGTGGACTTCTTGCTGCCCCGGAAGCCCAGGCCGCCGGAGGAGGCCCAGGAGATGGCGTTGCCCTGGGTATCGGTCACGGTAACCATGGTGTTGTTAAAGGAAGAACGGATATGGACCTGCCCACGCTCGATGTTCTTCCGCTCGCGGCGGCGGCGGATGACCTTCCGCCCGCCGGTCTTTGCTGCTGCCATACGGGTTCTCCCTCCTTACTTCTTCTTGTTGGCGATGGTCTTCTTGGGACCTTTCCGGGTCCGGGCGTTGGTCTTGCTGCGCTGGCCCCGTACCGGAAGCCCCCGGCGGTGCCGGATGCCACGATAACAGCCGATTTCGCTCAGCCGCTTGATGTCCAGCGCGGTCTGGCGGCGCAGATCGCCTTCCACCGTGTAGTCCTCCATGGCGTCACGGAGTTTCTGTTCGTCCTCGCCGCTGAGGTCCTTCACCCGGATGTCCGGGTTCACCCCCGTCTTCGCCAAAATGTCCTGGGCGCTCTTTCTGCCAATGCCGTAGATATAGGTCAGGCCGATTTCAATGCGCTTTTCCTTCGGCAGGTCGATACCGGCAATACGTGCCATATTGTTCATGCACCTCCAAAACTCAACTCTCAGCCCTGTCTCTGCTTATGCTTGGGATTTTCGCAAATCACCATGACCCGCCCCTTCCGGCGGATGATCTTGCACTTCTCGCACATGGGCTTTACGGACGGTCTCACTTTCATGGTCTGTCTTCCTTTCCGCTCTTCGCGTTCGGCTGGGCGGATCTCACTTGCTCCGCCAGGTGATCCGGCCGCGGGTAAGGTCATAGGGAGACATTTCCACTGTGACTCTGTCACCGGGCAGAATCCTGATGAAATTCATTCTGAGTTTTCCGGAAATATGGGCCAGGATCTGGTGCCCGTTTCCTATGTCAACTTTGAACGTCGTGTTGGGCAGGGCCTCTACCACGACGCCCTCCACCTCGATCATATCGGATTTTGCCAAACGTCATCCCTCCTGCTCCGCGGCCGCGCGGTAGGCCGCAAGGGTCCTGCGGAGTTCACTGTTGGTCAGTTTCCCCCCGCCCCTGATTTTCCTGGAAAGCCGCGTCTCCTGCTCCGCCGCCACAAAGCTCACGTGCCGCCGCTTTTTCCGCTTGGGCGACTCCAGCTTCCGGCCCTTCCCGTCCGCCAGCAGCAGGTACTCTCCGTCCACATCCAGAACCACGAACAGTTTCCCGCTGTCCCTGCCGGCCTGGGACCGGACGATGTTGGATTTTTCGATCTCCATAGGCCCCTTCGTCATATGGCCGGGGCCGTGAGAATCTCCGGCTCCCCGTCGGTAATGAGGATCGTGTTCTCATAGTGGGCGGAGAGTTTCCCGTCCGCCGTGACCACGGTCCAGTCATTGGAAAGCTTGGCGACGCCGTAGGTTCCCGCGTTGATCATAGGTTCCACCGCCAGCACCATGCCCCGCAGGAGCCTGGGCCCCCGGCCGGGGGTGCCGAAATTGGGAACCTCCGGCGGCTCATGGAGCTGGGTGCCCACACCGTGGCCCACGTACTCCCGGACCACGCCGTAGCCAAAGCTCTCCGCGTAAGTCTGGACCGCGGCGGAGATGTCCCCCAGGCGCTTTCCCTGCCGGGCGTTGCGGATGCCCTCAAAGAAGCTCTGGCGTGTGACTTCGATGAGCTTCAAGGCCTCCGGGGACACCTTGCCGCAGGGGAACGTGGCGGCGCAGTCGCCGTGATAGCCGTCGATGAGGGCTCCCACGTCGATGCTGACGATGTCCCCCTCTTCCAGGCGGCGCTTGCCGGGGATGCCGTGGATGATCTCTTCGTTGACGCTGATGCACACGCTGGCGGGGAAGCCGTTGTAGTGGTAGAAGGACGGCACCGCCCCTTCCCGGCGGATGAACCGGTCCACTGCCCGGTTGATCTCTCCGGTGGTAACCCCGGGGCGCACCATCTCCCCCGCCAGCGCCCGGGCCGCCGCGGTGATCTTCCCGGCCCGGCGCATAAGCTGAATCTCGTGGCTGGATTTGAGGCTGATCATGCGTTTATCTCCCCAGGGCCTGGAGAATCCCCTGGGTGGTCTCCGCCACGGTGGAGCGGTTCTCCACCGTCTTGAGAAGGCCGCGTTTCGCGTAGAACTCTTTCAGCGGCTCCGTCTCCTTGTGGTAGACTTCCAGCCGGGAGCGCACCGTCTCCGGGGCGTCGTCCTTGCGCTGGACCAGGTTCCCGCCGCAGTTGTCGCAGATGCCCTCCTGCTTCGGCGGCACCGCCGCCACATGGTAGCTGGCCCCGCACTTCTCGCACACCCGCCGTCCGCTCATGCGGTTCATAATCGTCTCGTCAGAGATCTCAATGGACACCACCGCGTCGAACACGATGCCGGCCTTCTCCATGGCCTCCGCCTGGGCAATCGTCCGGGGGACGCCGTCCAGGATGTAGCCCTGGGCGCAGTCCGGCTCCGCCAGACGCTCGTGGATGATGCCGATGATGACCTCGTCGGGCACCAGTTCCCCAGCGTCCATAAAGGCCTTGGCCTTCAGACCCGTGGGGGTGCCGTTCTTCACGGCGGCGCGGAGGATGTTGCCGGTGGAAATGGTGGGGATCCCCAGTTCTTTGCACAGGATCTCCGCCTGGGTCCCCTTGCCCGCGCCGGGAGCGCCCAAAAGAATCAGTTTCATAAAGCCTCTCCTTTTCCCCCGCTCAGCCTAAGAATCCCTTGTACTGCCGCATGAGCATCTGGGATTCCAGGGCCTTCACCGTCTCCAAAGCCACGCCTACCACGATGATGACCGACGTGCCGCCGATGGACACGGAGCTGTTCTGCACCACCTTGCCCACAATCAGGGGGCACAGGGCCACGATGCCGAGATAGATGGCGCCAAAGAACGTGATCCGGTTCAGCACCCGCTTGATAAACTCAATAGTGGGCTTGCCGGGCCGGAACCCCGGAATGAAGCCCCCCTGCTTTTTCAGGTTGTTGGCGATCTCCACGGGGTTGAACTGAATGGTGGCGTAGAAATAGCTGAAGCCGATGATCATGATGAAGTAGGCGATCATATAGGCCACAGACTGGGTGTCGATGGCCTTATACACGGAGTACCACACCGTGCCCTGCTGGGGAACGCCGATGAAGCTCCATACCGTGATGGGCAGGGACGCGATGCTCTGGGCAAAGATGATGGGGAGCACGCCGGCCATGCCCACTTTCATGGGCAGGTTGCTGCTCTGTCCGCCGTACATCCGGCGGCCCACCTGCCGCTTGGCGTACTGCACCGGGATCCGGCGCTCCGCGTCGTTGATGAACACGATGAACATAATGAGGGCCAGCATTCCCAGGACCAGCAAAAGCGCGCCCCAGGGGGGAATGGCGGAGTCCATGACCTGCTGGGCCCGCTCCGAGGTGTATCCGGCGCTTTGCAGGCTCTCCACGGTCATATCGCCGCTGCGAATGTTAAACCAGTACCGTACGCTCTCCCACAGCCCTGTGATCATGCTGGGCACCCGGGAGAGGATGCCGGCAAACAGGATCATGGAGATGCCGTTGCCGATGCCGAACTCGTTGACTTGCTCTCCCATCCACATGACGAAGGAGGAACCGGCAATCAACGTGACGATGATCACCAGGGCGGGCCAGATGCCCTCCTGCTGAAGGATGCCGTACCGCTTCATCATGAAGTAGTAGCCCACGGCTTGGAGCACGGCGATGGCGATGGTGGCGTACCGGGTGATGGCCTGGATCTTCTTGCGGCCCTCCTCCCCGCCGTCCTTGGACATCCGCTCCAGGGCGGGGATCGCCACCGTCAGCAGCTGGATGATGATGGAGCTGTTGATATAGGGCTGAATGCTCAGGGCAAAGACCGTGGCCATTTGGAACGCGCCGCCGCTCATGGCGTTGAGCAGACCGAAATAAGTGGTGCCCATGGCCTGCATCTGATCCCGCAGCAGCTCCCGGTCAATATAGGGCACCGCAATGGCGTTGCCGATCCGGAAAATCAACAGAATCAGCAGGGTGAATACGATTTTCCGGCGAAGCTCCGGGATGTCCCAGGCTTTGCGAATCGTTCCTATCACCTTAAATCACCTCGGCCTTTCCGCCGGCCGCCTCGATTGCCTCTTTGGCGGACGCGGAGAATCCGGAGGCCTGTACGGTGACTTTCTTTGTCACCTGCCCGCCGCCCAGCACCTTGTAGCCGTACCGGCACTTGGAGAGGATCCCCTTGTCCAGCAGGGCCTGGGCCGTCACCGTCTCGCCGTCCTGGAACTGTTCCAGGGCGTCCAGGTGGATGATCTCCAGGGGCTTGGCAAAGATGTTGTGGAAGCCCCGTTTAGGGACCCGGCGGGCCAGAGGCATCTGTCCGCCTTCAAACCCGGCCCGGACCTTGCCGCCGGAGCGGGCCTTCTGGCCCTTGTGTCCCCGGCCGGCGGTCTTGCCGTTGCCGGAGCCGCTGCCCCGGCCCTTGCGGTAGGCCGGACGGACGGAGCCGTCAACCGGAGACAGTTCGCTCAGTTTCATTTCCGACCCTCCCTTACTTCTCTTCCGCCACCTGAAGGAGATAGCCGATCTTGGCGATCTTCCCCCGGGTACAGGCGTTGTCGGGCTGCACCGTGGAATCGCCGATTTTCCGCAGACCCAGGGCGTGGGCCGTGGCGACCTGCTTTTCCAGGCGTCCGTTCAGGCTCTTTACAAGCCGGATGTTCAAATTCGCCATACCGCGCCTCCTTAGCCCACGATGTCCGCCGCGCTCTTGCCCCGGATGCGGGCCACTTCCTCCGGTCCCCGCATACTCCGCAGGCCCTGGAACGCCGCCGCCACCACGTTGTTGGGGTTGTTGGACCGCAGGCACTTGGCCCGGATATCCTTAATTCCGGCGGCCTCTACCACGGCGCGCACCGCGCCGCCGGCAATCACGCCGGTGCCCGGGGCGGCGGGCTTCATCAGCACCCGGCCCGCGCCGGACTCCCCGATGGTCTCATGGGGGATGGTGTCGCCGGACAGCGTCACGGTGATCAGGTTCTTCTTGGCGGCCTCAATTCCCTTGCGGATGGCCTCGGGCACTTCGGCGGCCTTCCCCAGGCCATAACCCACTTTGCCCTTGCCGTCCCCGACGACCACCAGGGCGGAGAATTTCATAACCCGGCCGCCCTTGACCGTCTTGGAAACCCGGTTCAGGGAAACGACCTTCTCGATATACTCGCTCTGCTCCCGTTCAAATCTGGGCATCTTGTCGTCCTCCCCTCTCAGAACTTCAGGCCGCCGGCCCGGGCACCGTCCGCCAGGGCCTTCACCCGGCCGTGGTACAGATAGCCGCCCCGGTCAAAGACCACCTTCTCCACTCCCTTGGCGATGGCCCGTTCCGCCACCAGTTTGCCCACGGCTTCCGCCGCGGCGGCGTTGCCGCCGTAGCCCTCAATGGACTTATCCAGGGTGGACGCCGACGCCAGGGTCACGCCCTTGGTGTCGTCGATGACCTGGGCGTAGATGTTGGCCTCGCTGCGGAACACGTTCAGGCGGGGCATCTCCGGCGTCCCGGAAATCCGGCCCCGGACCCGCCGGTGCCGCCGGAGGCGCTGGGCATTGGTATTCGGTCTCTTAATCATTGCTCACGCCTCCTTACTTCTTCGCGCCGGTCTTGCCGACCTTCCGGCGGATCACTTCGTCCGCGTACTTGATGCCTTTGCCCTTGTAGGGCTCCGGAGGCCGCTTCTCCCGGACCTCCGCCGCGAACTGGCCCACGGCCTGCTTGTCGCAGCCGCTGATGACAATCTTGTTGGGGGCCGGAACCTCAATGGTGATGCCCTCCGTCTCGGCAACAATGACCTGATGGGAATAGCCCAGGTTCATCACCAGGTTCTTCCCCTCTTTGGCCGCACGGTAGCCCACGCCGTTGACTTCCAGTTCCTTCTTGTACCCCTCCGTGACGCCCACCACCATGTTGTGCAGCAGCGACCGGGTCAGGCCGTGGAGGCTGCGGTGGAGCTTGTCGTCAGAGGGGCGCTTCACCGTCAGTACGGCCCCCTCCTGATGGATCTCCATCTCAGGCCGCAGGGCCTGGCGCAGTTCCCCCTTGGGGCCTTTCACCGTCACCACGTTGCCTTCGGCAATCTCAACGGTGACGCCGGCGGGGACGGTAATGGGCATTCTCCCGATTCTCGACATAAGCCTTTCCCTCCCTTACCACACGAACGCCAGCACTTCGCCGCCAACGTGCAGTTCCCGGGCCTTCTTGTCCGTCATGACGCCCCGGGACGTGGAGATGATGGCGACGCCTAAGCCCCGCAGCACCCGGGGCAGTTCATCCGCCCCGGCGTACACCCGCAGACCCGGCTTGGACACCCGGCGAAGGCCCGTGATGACCTTTTCCTTGCCCGCGTTGTACTTCAGGGTGATGTGGATCATGCCCTGGAGGCCGTCCTCCTCCACCTTGTAGCCGCGGATATATCCCTCGTCCAACAGAATCTGGGCGATGCTCTTTTTCATGTTGGAGGCGGGAATGTCCACCGTGTCATGTTTCGCCGCGTTGGCGTTGCGGATGCGGGTGAGCATATCCGCAACCGGATCGGTGATATGCATGAGTGTTCCTCCTTGTTCAAACTGCGGCTGTTCTGATGTTCCAGGAACGCAGCCGCTTCGGCGGCGGGGTTTCTCCGCACCCGGAGACCTTCCGCCGTCCGTCTGCCGTCTATCCCCGTGTACGATAAGATTTGCCGCCAGTTGCCGTGTCAATGACCTGAAATGACGCAAATCTTAAAGAGCGCGGGCAGGAGCCTGTCGGCTCTCAGAACGACGCCTTGCGTACGCCGGGGATCTCGCCCTTATAGGCCAGTTCCCTAAAGCAGATCCGGCACACGCCGTAATCCCGCAGATAGGCGTGGGGCCGTCCGCACAGCTTGCAGCGGTTGTATCTCCGGGTGGAGAACTTGGCGGGCCGCTGCTGCTTCAAAATCATGGATTTCTTCGCCATTGTCCCTTCCTCCTCAGCGGGCAAAAGGCGCGCCCACCTGCGAGAGCAGGACGCGGGCCTCTTCATCGGTTTTCGCGGTGGTGCAGATGACCACGTCCATGCCCCGGATCTTGTCGATCTTGTCGTACTCGATCTCCGGGAAGATCAGCTGCTCCCGGATGCCCAGGGCGTAGTTGCCCCGCCCGTCAAAGGAGTTGGGGTTGATGCCCTGGAAGTCCCGTACACGGGGCAGCGCCACGTTGAACAGGCGGTCCAGGAACTCCCACATCTTCTCTCCCCGCAGCGTCACCTTGACGCCGATGGGCATATCCTCCCGCAGCTTGAAGTTGGCGATGGACTTGCGGGCCCGGGTGATCACGGGCTTCTGTCCGGTGATCTGGGCAATGTCCCGGACCACGTTGTCCAGGACTTTGGCGTTCTCCCGGGCCTCACCGCAGCCGACGTTCACCACAACCTTTTCCACCTTGGGAATCTGCATGACGCTCTTATAGCCGAACTGTTTCATCAAAGAGGGGGCGACTTCCTTCGTGTACTTCTCTTTCAATCTGGCCATGCCGCTTCCTCCCCTCTCACAGATCCGCGCCGCAGTGCTTGCACACCCGGTACTTCTTGTTCTTGCCGTCCTCTTCCCGGAACACGTGGCCCACCCGGGTGGGCTTGCCGCACTTGGGGCACACCACCTGCACCTTGCAGGCGGCAATGGCCAGTTCCCGGTGCATGATGCCGCCGGTCTCATCCTGGCGGCGGGGCTTCACATGGACCGTGGCCATGTTCACGCCCTCTACGACCACCTTTCCCTCTTTGGGCACGGTGCCGGATACCTTTCCCTGACGGCCCCGGTCCTTTCCCGAGAGGACCACGACCGTGTCGCCCTTTTTCACTTTCATCGACATCTCGCAGCCTCCTCAAATCACCTCGGGAGCCAGGGACAGGATCTTCATGTAGTCCTTGTCCCGCAGTTCCCGGGCCACAGGCCCAAAGATACGGGTGCCTCTGGGGTTCTTGTCGTCCCGGATGAGCACCGCGGCGTTGTCGTCAAAGCGGACATAGGTGCCGTCCGCCCGGCGCACGCCCTTGGCGCTGCGGACGATGACGGCTTTCACCACCTCGCCCTTCTTCACCGTGCCGCCGGGGTTGGACTTGCGCACGGAGGCCACGACCACGTCTCCGATGTTGCCAAACTTCCGGGTGGAGCCGCCCAGGACCCGAATGCACTTGATCTCCTTGGCACCGGTGTTGTCCGCTACCTTCAGAAACGTCTCCTGCTGAATCATGTGACCGCCCCTCCTTACTTCGCCTTCTCAAGGATCTCAACGACCCGCCAGCGCTTGTCTTTGGACAGGGGCCGCGTCTCCATGACCCGGACCCGGTCGCCGATGCCGCACTCGTTCTTCTCGTCATGGGCCTTGAGCTTGTAGGTCCGGCCTACGATCTTTTTGTACAGCGGGTGGGCCACCCGATCCGCGATGGCTACCACCACGGTCTTGTCCATCTTGTCGGACACCACTTTGCCCACTCTCGTCTTGCGGGAAGAAGTCCTCTTTTCGTCGCTCATTGCTGTTCCTCCTTCCCTCACCGCTGGGCGGCCAGTTCCGCCAGCACCGTCTTGACCCGGGCGATGTCGTGTTTCGTCTCCCGGATACGCAGGGGGTTATCCAGCTGGTTGGTGGCGTGCTGCATCCGCAGGAAGAAGAGGTCCTTCTTCAGTCCCACCAGCTTCTCATTCAGCTCTTCCGAGCTCATCTTGCGAAATTCACTTGCCTTCATCCTGCTCACCTGCTTCCCCGGTTTCCCCGGATTCCTTCGCCACGATCTTGGTCTTGATGGGCAGCTTGTGGCTGGCAAGGCGCAGGGCCTCCCGGGCCACATCGTCGGATACGCCGGCAATTTCAAACATGACCCGCCCGGGCTTCACCACGGCCACCCAGAACTCCGGGGAGCCTTTGCCGGAACCCATGCGGGTTTCCGCCGGCTTCTTCGTCACGGGCTTGTCAGGGAAAATCTTGATCCACACCTGTCCGCCACGCCGGGTATACCGGGTCATGGCGATACGGGCCGCCTCAATCTGGTTGCTGGTGATCCAGCCCGGCTCCATGGCCTGGAGGCCGTACTCACCGTAGGTAATCGTGTTGCCCCGGCTGGCTTTCCCGGTCATGCGCCCCCGGTGGACCCGGCGATACTTGACTCTCTTGGGCATTAACATTTACTTTGCCCCTCCTTCCTTTCCGGAAGGCGCGCCTTTCGCGCCGTCCGCCCCGGGACGCGGACCCCGGCCCTGTGCGCCCTGGCGGTCGCGGTTAAAGCCGCCCTGGGGACGGTCCGCACGGTTAAAGCCGCCCTGGGGACGATCCCCTCCGGCCCGGTTGAAGCCCCCCTGGGGACGGCCCTGGCCGCCGCCGGGGCCTCCGGCCCGGTTAAAGCCGCCGCCCTGGCGGTCCCGGCTGAACCCGCCGCCCTGGCGATCCCGGCCGCCGCTGCCGCCGCTGCGGAACCCGCCCCGGCGGTCGTCCCGACGGCGCCGATCCCGGCGCTCCTGCCAGGGCTTGCTGGTGTCCATGGTCCGGGGGGTGGTCCGCAGGGTCTGGGAGAGGACCTCTCCCTTGTAGATCCACACCTTCACGCCGATGCGGCCAAAGGTGGTGGCCGCCTCCGCGAAACCGTACTCAATGTCCGCCCGGATGGTTTGCAGAGGAATGGTGCCCTCGTGGTAGTGCTCCACGCCGGCGATCTCCCGGCCTCCCAGACGGCCGGAGCAACAGATCTTGATGCCCTTGGCTCCCGCCCGCATAGCCCGGGCCATGGAGTTTTTCATAGCCCGCCGGTGGCTGATGCGCTTTTCCAGCTGCTGGGCGATGTTCTCCGCCACCAGCTGGGCGTCCATGTCCGGGTTCTTCACCTCCACGATGTTCAGCCGGACCTTCTTGTGGACCAGCTTCTCCACCGCGGCGCGGTACTGCTCAATCTGCTCGCCGCCCTTGCCGATGACCTGGCCGGGACGGGCGCAGTGCAGGAAAATCGTCACCACATCGTTGCTGCGCTCAATCTCAATCCGGGGCACCCCGGCGGAGTACAGCGTTTTCTTCAGGAATTTCCGGATCTTCTGATCCTCCACAATCAAATCGCCGACTTTTTCCTCACTGGCGTACCAGCGGGAGTCCCAGTCCTTAATCACGCCCACGCGCAGGCCGTGGGGATGCACTTTCTGTCCCATAGAAAACCGTTTTCCTCCTCTCAGGCCTTTTCCGCCACCGTCAGGGTGACGTGCGACGTGCGTTTGTTGATCCGGTAGGCGCGGCCCTGGGCCCGGGGCATAATCCGCTTGAGAATGGGGCCGGGGGTGGCGTACACCTGGCTGACCACCAGCGCCTCCGGGTCCATGGAGAAGTTGTTCTCCGCGTTGGCCACGGCGCTTTTAAGGAGCTTCATGAGAGGCTCGGAGGCGGCCTTGGGCGTCTGCATCAGCACCGCCATGGCGCTCTCCACATCCTTGCCGCGGATCAGGTCGCATACGATCTGGACCTTCCGGGGGGAGATGCGCAGATAGCGCAGATAGGCGCTTGCTTCCCTGTTATCCATCGTGCTCCATCTCCTTCCTTAAGAGTCCTTCCTGTGTCCCCGGAAGGTGCGGGTGGGGGCGAACTCCCCCAGCTTGTGGCCCACCATATCCTCCTGGATATACACGGGCACGTGCTTGCGGCCGTCGTGGACCGCGATGGTGTGGCCCACAAAGGCCGGGAAAATGGTGGACGCCCGGCTCCAGGTCTTGAGGACCTTCTTCTCGTTCTTCTGGTTCAGCTCTTCCACGCGCTTGAGAAGTTCCGGGGCGACGAAGGGCCCTTTCTTAATCGATCTGCTCATATCCTGCGTCCTCCCTTACTTCTCGCCCCGGCGCTTCACGATGAAGCGGTTGGTGGGGTTCTTGCCCTTGCGGGTCTTGTAGCCCAGGGCGGGCTTGCCCCAGGGGGTCACGGGTCCGGGACGGCCCACCGGGGCCCGGCCCTCGCCGCCGCCGTGGGGATGGTCGTTGGGGTTCATGACGGAGCCGCGGACCGTGGGCCGCCAGCCCATGTGCCGCTTCCGGCCCGCCTTGCCGATATTGATGTTCTCGTGGTCGATGTTCCCCACCTGGCCGATGGTGGCCATGCAGTTCACCCGCACGATGCGCACTTCCCCGGAGGGCATCCGGATCTGGGCGTCCCGGCCCTCTTTCGCCATGAGCTGGGCGGCGGTGCCGGCGCTTCGCACAAGCTGGGCGCCCTTCCCCGGGTGCATCTCCACGTTGTGGATCACCGTGCCCACGGGGATGTTGGCGATGGGCAGGGCGTTGCCGGGCTTGATGTCCGCCTCGGGACCGGACTCCACCTTGTCCCCGGCGGCCAGGCCCACAGGCGCAAGGATGTAGCGCCGCTCCCCGTCCTCATATTCCAGCAGCGCGATGTTGGCGCTGCGGTTGGGGTCGTACTCCAGGCGCAGGACCGTGGCGTCCACGCCCTGCTTATCCCGCTTGAAGTCAATCACCCGGTACTTGCGCTTGTTGCCGCCGCCCCGGTGGCGGACGGTGATGTGGCCGTAACTGTTGCGGCCGGAGTGCTTTTTCAGGGTCTCCGTCAGGCTGGGCTCCGGCTTGGCCTTTTTGTCAATGCCGTCGAACCCGGAGACCGTCATCTGACGCCTGGAGGGGGTCGTCGGCTTATAGGATTTGATGGACATACCTTACTGCTCTCCCTTCCCCCGTCAGACCATGCCCTCGAAGAACTCAATGGGCTTGGAGTCTTCCGTCAGCGTCACGTAGGCTTTCTTCCACTTCTTGGTCAGGCCCGGGCGTCCCGCGCCCATGCGCTTGCGCTTCCCGGGCACCGTCAGGGTGTTGACGGCGGCCACCTTTACGCCGAAAATCTCCTCCACGGCCTTGCGGATCTCAATCTTCCCGGCGGACCGGGCCACCTCGAAGGCGTACTTCTTGTCCGCCGCTCCGGCCATGGAGCGCTCCGTCAGCAACGGGCGGAGGATGACATCATAGGAAATCGCCATTACGCGTACACCTCCTCAATCTTTTTCAGCGCCGCCTGATCCACCACCAGATACGTGGCGTTCAGAATGTCATAGACATTCAGCTGGGCGGCGGGGGCGGTCTCCACCCCGGGCAGGTTCCGGGCGCTCTTGTAGATCGTCATATCCACGGCGGGGGTCACCACCAGGGCCTTGCCGCTGACCTTCACCGCGTCCAAAAACTTCTTGAACTCGGCGGTCTTGATGGCGTCCATGCGGATGGCGTCGATGACCACCAGGTTCCCCTCCTTCACCTTGGCGGAGAGGACGGACTTGAGGGCAAGGCGGCGCACTTTCTTGTTCACGTGATAGCGGTAGCTCCGGGGCTTGGGGGCAAAGGCGATGCCGCCATGGGTCCACTGGGGAGCCCGGGTGCTGCCCTGACGGGCGTGGCCCGTGCCCTTCTGACGCCAGGGCTTCTTGCCGCCGCCGGACACCTCCGCCCGGGTCAGGGCGCTCTGGGTGCCCTGGCGGCAGTTGGCCAGATGATTTTTCACCACCTCATGCACAACGGCCTCATTGGGTTCGATGCCGAAGATGCCGTCGTCCAGCTCCACGGTTCCGGCGCTGCCGCCGGACATATTCAAAACATTCACGGTAGACATTCTCGAAACACCCCTTCCTTACTTCCTGGCGGAGGCCTTCTGGGGATTCCGCCCGGAGGCCTTCTGCGGGTTGCGGCTGGTGTCCGCGCCGGCCTGCTTGATCTTGTGGACCTTCACCGTGGACTTCACCGTCACCAGTCCGCCCTTGGGGCCCGGCACCGCGCCGCACACCGCCAGGAGGTTCTGCTCCGGGTCCACCTTCACCACCGCAAGATTCTGCACCGTCACCTGTTCCATGCCCATGTGGCCCGCGCCAATGTGTCCTTTGAACACCCGGGAGGGGTCCGTGCCCGCGCCCAGGGAGCCGGGATGCCGCCCCACGGGGCCGCTGCCGTGGCTCTCTTTGAGCCGGTGGGCTCCGCAGCGCTTAATGACGCCCTGATAGCCGTGGCCCTTGCTGGTGCCCGTCACGTCCACGAAATCGCCCACGGCGAAGGTGTCCGCCTTTACAATGTCGCCCACGCTCAGGTCCCCGGCGTTTTCCAGGTTGAATTCCTTCAAATACTTCTTGGGGCCGACCCCGGCCTTGTTCAAATGGCCCAGCTCCGGCTTGGTCAGCTTCCGCTCGGCAACATCTCCGAAGCCCAGCTGTACCGCCTCATAGCCCTCTTTTTCCTTGGTCTTCTTCTGCACGACCGTGCAGGGCCCCGCCTCAATGACGGTGACGGGAATCACCCGTCCGTTTTCATCGAAGACCTGGGACATCCCCACTTTCCTGCCGATGATTGCTTTCATCTGTTTTCCTCCTTACAGGTTATTGGTCGGCGCGCTCCTAATAAATTTAAGAGCTTTCCACCGACTTGACCCGCCTCCGGCCGCCGCCGGCGGCCCTTGGCAAGGGTAACTTACGTGCTTTGCGCTTTACAGCTTTACGTTGAACTCCACGCCGGCGGGCAGTTCCAGGGCCATCAGGGCCTCCACCGTCTTGGGCGTAGACTTGGTAATGTCAATGAGCCGCTTGTGGGTGCGCCGCTCGAACTGCTCCCGGCTGTCCTTGTACTTGTGGACCGCCCGGAGAATCGTGACGATCTCCTTTTTCGTGGGCAGGGGGATAGGCCCGGACACCTCCGCGCCGGTACGGCGGGCGGTTTCCACGATTTTTTCGGCGCTCTGGTCAATGACCTGGTGGTCATAGGCTTTCAGCCGGATGCGGATAAGCTGTTTCTGTGCCATGGTGATTCCTCCGTACTCCTTTTTTGCTTGCCAGTACGGCGGGAAAAATCTATACGCGCTGCCGTGCGTATCATTCCTGCTCACGAGAAAACCGGCGCGGAGTTTCCGGCCGGTGGGATCGTGGCGCGGCGATCTACGCTGCGTACGGACCTTTCTCAGCCGCCCGATTGACGGACATACTCCCCGGAAGTTCCCCTGCGCCGCCCCTTTCGGGCCTCGGACAGGCAATCTCCCGGTTCATCGCAGACCCTGCAAAGGTTGCAAACGCAACTTTTTCGCAGGTTCGTTTATCATAAAGCAAATCCTCCCTCTTGTCAAGGGGGGATTTGATGTTTTTCACAATTTTTTCCGGGAAAATTTTACAGGGGCTCATGGGGTCCCCCTCATCCGCCCCAGTGTGCGCACTGGGGCACCTTCCCCCACAGAGGGAAGGCTTGGGGCGCTCAAAAATTGAAACCGCTATCAAAGATGATAGGGCAAAAGCCCTCCCCACTTGTGGGGAGGGTGCCCCGGAGGGGCGGGTGAGGCGTCCTCCCGCCGCAGACGGCAAGCGCCGCAAAAACCGCCCCCCGCCAAGAGGCAGGGGGCAGAAAACAGTTTCAAAAACCGCACGGCAGACGCGCCGTCACAGGGGCATGAAGGGCCGGGAGCTTTTTTCCTTTACTTCAAAGACTCCAGCCGGGCTTCCAGCGCGCCCCGGGCGTCCTCATAGCCGGGCTTGCCCAGCAGGGCGAACATATTCTTCTTGTAGGCCTCCACACCGGGCTGGTCGAAGGGATTCACGCCGATCATATAGCCGGAGATGGCCAGGCTCTTCCAGAAGAAGTACACCAGCTCACCGAAGCCGTAGTCGTCCAGCTTGTCCAGGGTCACCAGCAGGTTGGGGGTGCCGCCGTCCACATGGGCCAGGAGGGTGCCCTTCATGGCCTTCTCGTTCATCTCCTGCATGGAGACCCCGGCGGCAAAGTTCAGCCCGTCCACATTGGCGGGATCGTTGGGCACGTACAGCTCCTGGCGGGCGTTCTTCACCCACAGCACCGTCTCGAACATGGTCCGGGAGCCGTCCTGGATGAACTGGCCGATGGAGTGCAGGTCCGTGGTGAAGTTGGCGGACACCGGGAACAGGCCCTTGTTGTCCTTGCCCTCGGACTCCGCCATGAGCTGCTTGTACCACTCGCCGAACATGGTCAGAGAGGGCTCGTAACTGGCCAGAATCTCCACGCTCTTGCCCTTCATGAGCATAATGAACCGGGTGGCGGCGTAGAGCATGGCGTCGTTCTGGAAGAGATCCGGGTTCTTGTAGCGCTCACAGGCGTCGGCGCAGCCCTTCATCACCGCGTCGATGTCGATGCCGCCGGCGGCCATGGGCAGCAGGCCCACCGCGCTCAGGCAGGAGAACCGTCCGCCGATGTTGTCGGGCACCACGAAAGTCTCGTAGCCCTCTTCCACCGCAAGGCCCCGGAGCGCGCCCTTCTTGGCGTCGGTGGTGGCGTAGATGCGGGACTTGGCCCCCTCCTTGCCGTACTTCTCCTCCAGTTTCGCCTTGAACAGCCGGAAGGCCACGGCAGGCTCCGTGGTGGTGCCGGACTTGGAGATGACGTTGACGGAGAAGTCCCGGTCGCCGATGATGTCGAAGATGTTCTGGACATAGTCGGAGCTGATGTTGTTTCCGGCAAAGTAGACTTCCACGCCCTTGCCCTTGATCTGGTTGCCGAAGGGCCCCTTGACGAATTCCAAAGCGGCCCGGGCACCCAGATAGCTGCCGCCAATGCCGATGGCCACCAGCACCTGGCTCTGCTCCTGAATCCGCTTGGCGGCGGCCTTGATCCGGGCGAACTCCTCCTTGTCATAGGTGTTGGGCAGATCGTGCCAGCCCAGCATCTCGGCCCCCGCGCCGGAGTGATCCATCAGGGTCTTGAAAGCCGCCTCCACCTGGGGACGGACAAAGGCCAGCTCGTTCTCCCGCAGGCCCGCGTTGCGGATGTTCAGTTGGATGGACATTTCGCATTTCTCCTTTTCAACTATGCTCTTCAAGGGGACAGGAAGTCCCCATAAGGCCCTTGTGATTTGCCGTGTGTTCCTACTCCATGGGGATGGGGTTCACCACCGGGAGGTCGTTTCCCGCCGGGGGGTCCGGAACCACCGCTTCGCCGCCGCTGGTGGTGATCACATCCTCCTGGCTAAAGAGCGTGATCTCCATCTCCGGCGTCACATACGCTTTTCCCACAGCTTCCGCCTCCTTGCTCCCGGCGTTCCCGGCAAACCAGTCCTCCGCCGCCCGGCCATACCGGTACAGCGCCAGGACCACCTGCCGCAGCGGCGTGTCTTCCCGCTGTTTCAGCACCGCGTAGACATAGTTCATGGCGCTGTATGAAACCTCCACCCGGCTGTCCCCGGCGGAGACTGCAAAGGAATACGCCGTCCCCAGGTCCCGGGCGGGAATCCCTGGCAGGGAAAGACACCAGCCGTCCCCGGTTTGCTTCATCTCCGCTGCGTTTCCCTGCATAGACGCGGCGTACGCCCCGTCCTCTGGCAGGGTAAAGTACAGCCGCAGCACCGTGTCCGCGTCCAGGGACAGGTTCGCCCCCGTCAGGGCAATGCCGTCCCCCTCTGAGACCGGGGGCATGGGGACACAGGTCTCCAAAATCTCCGGGAGAGAGGATTCCAGATCCCCCCGGCAGCCGCCGCTGGGGTTCTTTCCATAGTGAAAATAAGTCCGGGCGGCCCGGCCCAGGTCATAGGCCGCGTCACACAGGGCGGAAAGCGTCGGTTCCTGCTCCGCCGCCGCCTGGAAATACCGCTCCACGGTGTAGCGGAAGCCGGTTTTTGTCACGTCCGCTCCGGTGGCGTCCGCCGTCAGGGGCCACAGACTGCCGTCCCCGCCGTAGAGCCGCAGTACCAGGGTGTCCCCCAGTTCCTTGGGGGCAGCGGCATAGGGGACCACATAGACAATCCCGTCCTCCGACTCCATCTGCTCCGCGTCGGCAAGGGGCAGCGTCACCGTGCCTCCGGGTCCGCTGACCTCCGCATAGGCGGTGCCCTCCGCCGGGTCCGGCACCGACAGCAAAAACCGCAGTCCGAACTGACCGTCTAACCGCACGCTGGCTCCCGTCACCCGGGCCGGGTCCGAAAGCACCCGCACCAACACCGGGTCCGTGTACACCGTCTCCGCCTCCGGGGCGGAGGCGGCGCAGAAATAGGCGTAAACGCCCTGCTCCAACTCCGCCGGAAGGGCATAGGTTTTCTCTATGGCGTCCTCTATGGCCCTGCCGTCCCGGTACCACTGATAGGAAATCGATCCAGGGCTTCCCGCCGTCACAGCGGCGCGGGCGGTGAGCTGTCCCTTCGTCCCGGAGAGCAGGGTCACGCCAGAGGGCTGGGCGTCAAAGGCGACGCTCCCCTCAAAGGGCGGAACCGTCAGTTCCAGTTCCGCCTCCCGCTCCACGTCCCCCAGCGACAGGGCGGCCGTCAGTGTCACGGCGGCGTCAGGTTCTCCAAAGGCTCCCCGGGTAACGGTACCCGTCTCCGGATCCACCACGTTCTCCTGAGAGGACCGCCACCGGACCTGTACTCCCCCCGGAAGCTCGGAGGGAAGGCACAGATCCGTTTTCACAGCCTCGGGGGATCCGTTGTCCCCCCGGACGGTATCCCATAGTCCGGAGGCCGCCGCGTCCATAATCTCCGCCGGTCCCAGCGGCGACGCCACCGCTTTCAGGGTAAAGTTGTACTTCTCCTCTGTCCACACCGCGCCGCTGGGACTGCCGGACCAAGAGGTCCCCGCCGCCGGGTCGGCGTAATCGTCATAGCCGATGGCGGACCGGGGCGCGCCGTCCAGGGCCGTCAGCCGGACCACCGCCGCGAAAGCGCTGCCCGCCTCCCCCAGGGCAACAGGGGTCCGGAGGGGAATCGTGTACCAGCCGGGGAACTCCGCCGTCAGGCGGCCCTTTTCAGAGAAAGCATAGCCGTCAAAGCTCTCAAAATCCGGAATGACATCGATCTCCGCCTGAATGGGGGCAAAGGGCACGAAAACCCGGACAGAGCGCACCCACTGGTCCTCCGCGGATACCTGGAACACCCGGGCGTAGTGGGTGGGGCGGCTGCCGTACAGGGACACCATGGCCCCGTCCATCTTGTAGTCGTACTCGTAAACCGTCTCCGCCGGATCATAATCCCGGACGCCGTCTATGGCCAGGGCGTTGATGGGGAAATTCGTGTCCTCATAGGAGATCCAGAAGTACCCGTCCGCCCCCCAGTCGGAACCCCAGCTGTTTTTGATGAGCCAGGCCCCGTCAGCGGCGGGCTGGCGTCCGGAGCGGAAGTTCGTCCGGGGATAGGCGTCGTCCCAGCCCGCAATCTCCACCATGTGGTTGGTGGCCAGGTCCCCGTAGCGGTTTAAGAGGCCGCCGTTGTAGTAATACGCCGCCTCTGAGCCGTTATAATACAGGGTGCTTCCGTTTCCGGCGGCGGAAGTGGCGGTGCCGTACCAGTACATGGACGCCGCCGCGCCGCCGTATTCCATGACCGCCCTCTGCAAGGCGGTCCGGTCCTCCAGCCTCTTCTCCCCGTTCAGAAACAGGATGTTCTCCACCCGGAAGCGCTTTTCCTTCCCCTTCGTGGTATTCAAAGATCGATAGCCCAGATATCCCGTACGGTAGGGGTCCGCAGCTTCCTCCACCGCCCCGCTCAGGTCCGTCCCCCGGGTCAGATAGGCGGCGGCGTAGTACCGGTTTCCGGCGTCCCCCGGGTCCCGGGACCAGCCCTGGTCCGTGTTCCCGGCGATGTCGCTGGCGGCATAGGCCATGTGCATCTCGGAGAGATCCCGCGCCCCGTATTCATGCTGCTTCAGCCACGCCTCCGCAATGGCGTAGGTTCCAAAGGCCCAGCACAGCTCGTTGGTGCCCTGGTCCCGGACCGGGGTCTGCCAGTCCCGCTCCCGGGCGTCAAAGGCGGCAGGGATCTCCTCCTCCATTCCCTGTAAGACCGCAGGGGCGGGGGCATAGCCCAAACGGGTCCCCTCCTGGACCAGACCGTCTAAGATCTCCGGCGTCTCCCGGGACGGGGCCTCCGCGTAAACGTCCCGCTCTCCGTCCGCTAAGGCGGGGACAGGAGGAACCATCACAGTTCCCGCCAGCAGCGCCGCCGCGAAAGCCGCCCCGGCAATCCGGCGCGCAATTCTCATGACAATCCCCCCTTCCGCTGTTTTTGCGTTTATAATTCTAATATGGAATCATACCACACCTTGCCCGCCGTGGCAAGCGGCTTTTCCCTGGTTTTGCCCTCCGCCGGGAGAGTTCGGCAAAAAAAGATTGCGCCGTAAAGAGAGAACGCTTATAATATTCAACATCAAATGCGGGCAATCCTGCCAAAGACGGAGGCGGAATCCATGAAACTGGCGTCATCACAGCAAATGCGGGAACTGGACCGGCAGGCCATCGAGGACCGGGGCATCCCCTCCATGGATCTGATGGAGCGGGCGGCGGGGTATGTGGCCCAGGCGGCGGCTTCCCTGACATCCCGGCGGGGGCGGATCGCGGTGCTGTGCGGTCCGGGGAACAACGGCGGAGACGGCCTGGGGGCGGCACGGCGGCTGTTTTTGGAGGGGTTCCATGTGCGGGTGTTCCTGGCGGGGGACTATGAGAAACTGACGGAGGACGCTTTAGAAGAAACCCGTCGGCTGTCCACCTGCGGCGTCACCTTAGAACTGCTGGATCCGGAGGATCCGGACCAGCGGTCCTTTGTCCGAAACGCCGACTGTATCATAGACGCCCTGTTCGGCGTGGGGCTCTCCCGGGAGATCCGGCCCGAGTCCCCCTTTGGCATCGCCATAGACTGGATCCAATCCTCCCACGCTGCCGTGGTGGCGGCGGACATCCCCAGCGGCGTGGAGGCGGACACCGGGCGGATTCTGGGGCAGGCAGTCCGGGCGGACAAAACCGTCACCTTCTCCCTTCCCAAAATCGGTCACGCCGTGGGAGACGGGGCGTTGTACTCCGGGGCGGTGGAGGTCCGGGACATCGGCGTCCCGGCGGATTTGATCCGGGCGGTCCGCTGCCCGGTCCAGACCGTGGAGGCCTCCTTCGTCCGGGAGGCCCTGCCGCCGCGAAAGCCCGACGGCCACAAGGGGGATTTCGGAAAGCTCCTCATTGTGGGCGGGTCCCGGGGCTATACCGGGGCGCCCTATTTAGCGGCCTCCGCCGCCGTCCGGTCCGGCTGCGGACTGGTGTATCTGGGGGTGCCCCAGGGGATCTGGGCCGTGGAGGCAGTGAAGTGTACCTGCGCCATGCCCTTCCCCCTGCCCACCGCGCCGGATTCCCCGGGACTGGACGATCTCTCCCTGTCCGCCATTGCGGAAAGGCAACGGGCCTGCCAAGTCTTAGCCTTGGGACCGGGACTGGGCCGATCCGACGCCCTGACGGAGCTGGTGTGTACCCTTCTGCGGGAGACGGAGCAGCCTGTGGTCTTGGACGCCGACGGCATAAACGCCCTGGAAGGGCATATAGATGTACTGGACAGCCGCCTGGGCCGCGTCACCATCCTGACCCCCCACGACGGGGAGTTTGCCCGGATCTGCCCGGACTTCCGTCCCCAGGGGGACCGGGTGGGGCAGGCCCGGGACTTTGCCGCCGCCCATGGGTGCGTCCTGGTCCTCAAGGGCCACCGGACCGTCACCGCCTCCCCTCTGGGAAACGTGCTGGTGAACACCACGGGAAATTCCGGCCTTGCCAAGGGCGGCAGCGGGGACGTACTCACGGGGCTTACCGCCTCCCTGCTGTGCCAGGGGGCCGCTCCGGTCCAGGCCGCCGCCGCCGCTGTGTGGATCCATGGCCGGGCGGGGGATCTGGCGGCAAAGGCCCTGGGGCCTTACGCCATGACCCCCAAAGACGTGATCGCCCGTCTGGGGCGGGCCATCCGGGACGCGGCGGAGGGATAAAACATTTTGCGTAATCGGAGGGACAGCCGTGCGGAAGGGACTGCTCTACCTGACGATACTCCTGACACTGGCGCTGTCAGGCTGCGGAACCCAGGAGGCCGATCCCCGGGAGGCGTACCGGTCCATGTCCGGCTGCGCCATGGAGGCGGAGGTCACCTGTGACCAGGAGGGCGTCCCGTGGACGGGTACGCTTCGCTGCGTGTACCTGCCGGAGGGGGAGTGTACGGTGGAAGTCCTTGCGCCCGATTCCATCGCCGGGGTACGGGCGGTGCTGGACGGGGACCGCCGGTCCCTGCGCTTCAATGGAAAGAATTTGGACGCCGGGGCCGTCAGCCAAGAGGGCCTCAGCCCCGCGGAGTGCCTGCCCGCCATGGTGGACGCTTTGCGCCAGGGCTGGCTCTTAGAAGAAAACCGGGAGAATTGGGACGGCGTTCCCTGTGTGCGCCTGGCCCTGGACCGGGACGGCACTGTGGCGGACAAAGTCCAGACCACCCTGTGGCTGCGCCAGTCGGACGGCACTCCCCTCCGGGGGGAGATCGCCGTGGACGGGGAAACGGTCCTGTGGGCGGAGTTTACAAGCTTTGCCTTTTATGGTATAATGGATCCGTGAGGGGAAATTTCCTGTCAGACGGACCGCTGGGCGGTCCGTCTGGGAACGCATGGAAAGGGGGAACGGGTTTTGCGGGAAGAAGAGGTTTTGCGCCGCACTTGGGCGGAGATCGATTTGGACGCCCTGGCGTGGAACTATCACGCCGCCCGGCGGCGCATCGGACCGGAGGTCAGGTATCTGGGAGTGGTGAAGGCGGACGCCTACGGCCACGGGGCCGTCCAGATCTCCCGGAAACTGGAGGAACTGGGCTGTGACTATCTGGCGGTGTCCAGCCTGGACGAGGCCCGGGAACTGCGGGAGGGGGGCATCACGGGGCCTGTCCTGATTCTGGGCCATACGCCGCCGGAGATGACCGCCCAGCTTCTGCGCTGGAACATCACCCAGACCGTCTCCGCCCTGGCGAAAGCGGAGGCGTACAGCGAAGCCGCCCAGGCCGCCGGCGGCACGCTGAGAGTACATATCAAAGTGGATACGGGGATGTCCCGCCTGGGCTTTCTGGTGCGGGACGGGCACTTTACAGACGGCGTCCAGGCCATTGCCCGGGCCTGTGCCCTGCCCAATCTGGAACCGGAGGGGATCTTTACCCACTTCTCCTGCTCCGACAGCGACACCCCCTCCGACCGGGACTATACCACGGAGCAGTTCCGCGTCTTTACCGCCGTGCTGGACGCCCTGGCCCAAGGAGGACGGCGGTTCCCCCTGCGCCACTGTGCCAACAGCGGCGCCCTGGCCCGGTATCCGGAGACGTTTTTGGATATGGTCCGTCCCGGCATCGCCCTCTACGGCGGGGACCGGGACGCGGAGGCCATGGGAATGCGGCCTGTGATGACCTTGAAATCCTGCGTCTCCACCATCAAAATCCTGGACCCCGGCACGGAGATCAGCTACGGCCGCACCTGCCGCACGGAGGGCCGCCGCCGGGTAGGGGTTCTCCCCATCGGCTACGCCGACGGGCTGTTCCGGGGTCTCTCCAACCGGATGTCCTTCTGGACGGAGGCCGGTCCCGCCCCGATTCTGGGCCGGATCTGCATGGATATGACCATGGCGGACCTGTCGGACCTGCCGGAGGTCCGGGTGGGCAGCGCCGTGGAGGTCTTTGGCACCCATCAGAGAGCGGATACCCTGGCGGAGATGCTGGATACTATCCCCTATGAGCTGGTGTGCGCCGTCAGCAAGCGGGTGCCCCGGCTGTACTTGGAGGGCGGACAGGTAAAGGAGCGGAGCCTGCGGATTATGGCGTGAAACTGATTTGTTTGCTCGTGAACGATAAGATTTGCCGTCAGTTGCCGTGTCAGTGACCTAAACTTTGGCAAATCTTAGAGAGCGCGATGAAAAAGTCCCCGCACACAAGGGTGCCCCAGGGCATAGGATGCTCTGGGGCGGAAGGCGGAAATTTCCCCGTTGCACGGGAAGATGCCCCCGGGAGAGAATTGCTGCTGATACGGCAAATCTTTTCCCGGCCGGGTATAAATTCCGGCCCTGTGTGGGAGACTGAAAGCGGCCCTACCGAATCCGAAACCCCTCTGTGCGCGCCTCCGGGCTGTCCCCGTCCCATGGGCAGGGCGGCGTTGGGCAGGCGCGGGGGGTTCCGGGCGGTGGCAGGTACTTCTTTCGGCGGAGTGTGAACATTGTGGATACGAGTGTCAAGCGCGGAGATATTTATTACGCCGATCTCTCCCCGGTGGTGGGCAGCGAACAGGGCGGCGTCAGGCCCGTCCTGATCATCCAGAACGATACCGGGAACCGTTACAGCCCTACGGTCATCGCCGCGGCCATCACGTCCCAGACGGGAAAGGCCCGGCTGCCGACCCATATTGACCTTCCGGTCAACGAAAGCTCCGGACTGAGCCGGAATTCCGTGATCCTGCTGGAACAGGTCCGGACCTTGGACAAAAAGCGCCTGCGGGAGCGGATGGGCCATGTGGAGGAGACGATGATGAACAAGGTGGACGCGGCCATCGCGGTGAGTTTCGGACTGCCCCACGATCAACTGGTGTAACCCCGGATAAAAAAACGGGATCCCTCCCGGAAAGGCGTTTCCCTTTCCGGGAGATTTTTCCTTCCCGGCCCGGACAAGACTGCTCCGTCAGACGCGGGCCGGACGGTTCCTCTGGTACAGGGTCCACAGGCCGTTCATCAGCAGATACTTATCATAAACAATCGAGTTGCGGCAGTAGCGCACAATCACCGGGGCGTTTCCCCCCGTGGCCACCACGCTGAGTTCCTGTCCCGGGAACTCCTCCCGGATCCGGTCGATGATGCCGTCCAGCATTCCGGCGGTGCCGTAGACAATCCCGGAGCGCATACAGTCCTCCGTACTCTTGCCGATGAGGGCTTTGGGGTGCTGAAGGGAGATGTCCGGCAGCTGGGCCGCCCGGCGGCTCAGGGCCTCCAAGGACACCTGTACCCCCGGCAGCAGCAGCCCGCCCTCATAGGTCCGCCCCCGGGTGATGACGCCGATGGTGGTGGCGGTGCCCATGTCGATGGTGATGATAGGCGGCTGGAACCGCTCCAGCGCCGCCACGGCGTCGGCCACGATGTCCGCCCCCATTTGGGCCTGAATGGGCAGGCGGATGTTCAGCCCGGTGCGAAGTCCCGGTCCCACCACCATGGGCGGGCCGCCCAAAAGCCGGGTCAGGGCCTTTTCCATCATGAAGTTCAGCGGCGGCACCACGCTGCACAGAATCGCCCCGTTGACGGCGGTGTGGGAGTAGCCGTAGAGGGTGAACAGGTTCATGAGATCCACGCTGATCTGGTCCGCCGTCTTGCGGCTGTCCGTGTCCAGGGAGGCCAGAAAACACAGCGTCCCCTCCCCGTCAAACAGGCCCACGGAGGTGGTGGAATTCCCTACGTCAATGGCAAGCAGCACGGCGATTCCCCCTTTTTCAAAACAAGTTCCTGTGCTTTCCTGTCCCTATGGTATCACGTCCGGGCCGGGACCGCAAGCCCCGGCCTGAGAGAAAAATTTGTGATACTCGCGCTCTTTCATATTTGCCACATTGCAGGCCATCGGCACGGCAACGAATGGCAAATCTTATCGTTCACGAGTATAAAAAGATTTGTGATAAAGTGAGGAGGATTCCCATGTATCTCGCCCGTATGCCGTCCCCGGTGGGCGTGCTGGTTCTGGCCTCCGACGGTGCGTGCCTGACGGGGCTTTGGATGGAGCACCAGCGCCATTTTCCGGACCTCTCCGGCGGGAAAGAGGCCCCGGATCTGCCCGTCTTTCGTCAGGCCCGGGCCTGGCTGGACGCCTATTTCCAAAAAGCCCCCCTGCCCCCTATGCCGCCCCTGGGTCCGGAGGGGACAACCTTCCAGAGGCGGGTCTGGGACGCTCTGAAAGCCATTCCCTACGGGTCCACCACCACCTACGGCGCTCTTGCGCAAACCTTGGACAGCTCTCCCCGATCTGTCGGCGGCGCGGTGGGCCGGAATCCCATCTCCATCCTCATCCCCTGCCACCGGGTCCTGGGCACGGACGGCAGCCTCACCGGATACGCCGGAGGGTTGGACGCGAAACGCTTCCTTCTCACCTTAGAGGGAGCCGCCGTCGGTTCTGAGACAAGTCCGAAAAAGGGTACATAAAACAAGACGAAGGAGGCCTTCTATGACACTCTATTCCCATCCCTTTTCCGCCGCCTATTGGCGCACCGCCGCCGGGGAACTGCGGAACCTCCGCAAGCTCACCTTTGCCGCCCTCATGATCGCCATGTGTATCCTGCTGGGCATGGTGCCCTCTGTCCGGCTGGCCCAGGGGGTCCGGATCACCTGGGGGTTTCTGGCCCGGTCCCTGTGCGGCCTGGTGTGCGGTCCGGCTTTGGGAGCCGCCTTCGGATTCGCGGAGGATATTCTCAGCTTCTTCCTGTCCGGCGGAAACGGCTACCCCTTCTTCGCCGGATACACCCTGTCCACTATGATCGGCGTGGTGATCTATGCCCTGTGCCTCTACCGGACCAACCTGTCCTTTCCCCGGATTTTCCTTGCGAAACTGCTGACCAACATCGAAAACGTCACCCTGGGGGCCCTGTGGACCGCCATCCTCAGCGGCAGTCCCAACCTGGCGGCGGCGTATCAGGCGGCGGCCTGGGTGAGCCTGTGGAAAAACCTTTTGATGCTGCCTATCCAGGCCATTCTGCTCTACGCCCTCTACGCCGCCCTCCTGCCCGGGCTCCGCAAGGCAAATCTGGTTCCGGAGGACACCAGTCTGGTCCTGTGGCGGCGGAAAAAGGCCCTTTCCCCCTGACCTTCCCCATTTTCAACAGAACAAGAGGGAATTTTTCGTTTCTCATTGACAAAATCGCCCAAATCTGGTATGATAGCCAGGTGAGACGAAAGATTCCCAGGCGGTTCCATCTCAGAAAGGGGCGATTTTGATGGCAATCCAGATCATCAAGTATCCAAATCCGGACGAAGGCGTCCCCCTGCGCTTTGCCAGGGGCCACTTTGCCACCAACCACAGCCATGTCAATTACTACATCGATCTGACCATGACAAAACACCGCCTGTCTGAGGCAAAGGCCGCGGCGGTGGAACTGGCGGACCGCTTCAAGGCCTCCACTGTGGTGGACACCATCCTGTGCCTGGACGGCACCCAGGTCATCGGGGCCTGCATGGCCAATGAGCTGACCCGGGCGGGCTTCACCAGCATCAACGCCCACCACACCATCTATGTGGTCACGCCGGAACACACCGTGGGCAGCCAGCTGGTGTTCCGGGAGAACACCTCCCCCATGATCCGGGACAAGCACGTGTTAGTGCTGGCTGCGTCCCTGACCACCGGCTATACCGCCCAGGAGGCCGTCAACATCATCCGCTATTACGGCGGCATCACCGTGGGGATCTGCTGTATCTTCACCCGCATTCAGGAGTGCAACGGCTTCCCCGTCACCTCCATCTTCGACGGCAGCATCTTCCCGGATTACCAGAGCACCGCCGCCCATGAGTGCCCCCTGTGCAAGGCCGGCATCAAGCTGGACGCCATGGTCAATACCTTCGGCATTTCCAGCTTCTAAAGAATTCTTTCTAACTCCCATAAAACGGACCGGTTCCCCGAAACGGGAACCGGTCCGTTTTGAAGTTTTTGCCTGAATATTTCTTACGCCCCCGCCGGGGCCGTCTGTTCCTCCATGACGGACAGAAACGCCTCCCGCTCCATGGTCTCGTGTTCCAGCAGATACGCCGCCACGGCGTCCAGCTGGGCACGGCGCTGGGTCAGAATCTCCTCACAGCGCTTGTACGCCTTCTCCACCACGGACTGGATCTCCCGGTCAATCTCCGCCGCCATGGACTCGGAGTACAGCCGTCCCTGGCTCATGGTGCGGCCCAGAAAGACCTCGTCGTGTCCGGAGTCAAAGGCCACGGGGCCGATGCGCTCGCTCATGCCAAAGGACGCCACCATCTTCCGGGCCAGGTCCGTGGCCCGCTCAATGTCATTGCTGGCCCCGGTGGAGATGTCCTTCATGCACAGCTGCTCCGCCACCCGGCCCCCTAAAAGGGACACAATGCGGTTTTCCATAAAGCGCTTGGAGTAGAAAGACCGGTCCCGCTCCGGCAGGTAGATGGTCATGCCCCCCGCCTGGCCCCGGGGCACGATGCTGATCTGGCTCACCGGGTCCTGGTCCGGCAGGAGATGGGATACCACCGCATGGCCCGCCTCGTGGAAGGCGGTCAGTTCCCGCTCATGAGGGGGAATCACCCGGCTGCGCTTCTCCGGTCCGGCGATGACCTTGATCTCCGCCTCTTTCAGTTCCTCCATGGAAATGAAGGGCTTGTTCCGCCGGGCTGCCAGCAATGCCCCCTCGTTCAGCAGGTTTTCCAGATCCGCCCCCGTGAATCCGGCGGTGCCCTGGGCCAGGCGGCGGAGATCCACGTCCTCGCCCAGAGGCTTCCCCCGGGCGTGGATCCCTAAGATCTCCTCCCGGCCCTTGACATCCGGCAGTCCCACATAGACCTGGCGGTCAAAGCGTCCCGGACGCAGAAGGGCCGGGTCCAGCACGTCCGCCCGGTTGGTGGCGGCCAAGACCACCACCCCCTCGTTGGGGGCGAAACCGTCCATCTCCACCAGCAGCTGGTTCAAGGTCTGCTCCCGCTCATCGTGGCCGCCGCCTAAACCCGCGCCTCTCTGACGGCCCACGGCGTCGATCTCGTCGATAAAGACAATGGCGGGGGCAGCCCGCTTGGCCTGTTCAAAGAGATTGCGCACCCGGCTGGCTCCCACGCCTACGTACAGCTCCACAAAATCCGATCCGGAGATAGACAGGAAGCCCGCCTCCGCCTCCCCGGCCACCGCCCGGGCAAGAAGGGTCTTTCCCGTACCCGGAGGGCCCACCAAAAGAACGCCCTTGGGGATCCGGGCACCCAAATTCGCGTACTTCTCCGGGTCTTTCAGGAAGTCCACAATCTCGGACAGTTCCTCCTTTTCCTCCTTGGCTCCCGCCACGTCCTGGAACGTGGAGCGCTTCTCCCCCTCCGGCAGGCCCCGGGTCCGGGCCATGCCAAAGCGGGCCATGCGATCCATGCCCGGGGCCTGGTTCCGGCCGGACATGAAGTACCACATCCCCCCGATGAACACCGCGGACATCACCCAGGGCAGGAGCAGTTCCAGCCAGTGGACGGAGTGGTCCTGATGGTAGTTGTAGCTGGTGATCACCTTCCGGTCAAACTGGTCCTCCACCAGGGCGTTCAGGTCCTCATAAAACGTCTGGAAGTCGTACAGCTCATGGCGCACCGTGCCGCCTCCCGCCGTCTCCTTCAGACGAAGGGTCAGAAGATCGTCCTCCACGGTAAAGGAGTCCACCTGCTCTTCCAGAAAGTACTGGCGGACCTGGGAGTATCCCGCCTGGGGCGGGGCCTCATTGGATCTCCAGAACCAGCTCATCACCGCCAGCACCGCCAGGGCCAAAATCAACGCCCCCGAATTGTTTCCGGTTCTTCTCGTCAAGGCAACTCCCCCTTTGCGCCCGTTTCGCGCCTACGGTTCCTTCTTCTCATACACCGCCGGTTTCAGCACCCCGATGTAGGGCAGGTTCCGGTACCGCTGGGCAAAGTCCAGGCCGTAGCCCACCACAAAGGCGTCGGGCACCGTGAACCCCGCCAGATCCGCTGTAATGGCCTTCTCCCGCCGGGCGGGCTTATCCAGCAGCGTCACCACGGTCAAGGACGCCGCTCCCCGGCTTTTCAGATACCCGCACAGAAACGACAGGGTGTTCCCGGAGTCCAAAATGTCCTCCACCACCACAATGTCCCGGCCCTCCACGCTGCGCTGGATGTCATAGTTGATTTTTGCCCGTCCGGAGGACACCGTGGCGTCCTCATAGGAACTGACAGCGATGAACTCCACGTTGCTTCTAAGCTGGCAGGCCCGGACCAGATCCGCCATAAACACGAAACTGCCCTTCAACACCCCCAAAAACAAAGGGTTCTTCCCCTCCAGCCGATCATAAATGGCGTCTCCCAGTTCCTGTACCCGGGCTTTCAGCTGGTCCTCCGTAATGAGTACCTTCAAGATGTCCTGTTCCAGTTCGCTTTTCATAAGGTCCTCCCTTCCGTGCGCCGGATCTCCACGAACCGGCAGTCCCGTCCCTCCGGTAGATACCCCGCGTCCGTCCCTAAATGCCACACCGCCGCCAATGTTCCGTCCACATAAATTGCGGGCAGTCCGTCCCGCTCCGTGAGATCGATCCCAAAGTCCAGACACAGCCGCTTTACGCTTCTGCTGCCCTTCGCCTCCGGCAGGCGCAGCCGTCCCCCCGGGGGACAGGGGGCAGCCGTCACGATCCCGCCCTCCGCCTCCCGGCGGGGGCGGAGGGAAAGCCCCGGCGTCCCCTCCGCGGGGCCCTCCGGACACTCCCAAAGGGTCAGCACATACACCCCCCAGGTGAGGGGCCTTCCCGGCGTCAGTTCCGCTTCCGTCAGGAGACCGGGCCGGGTTTCCAGCACCAGCGCGTCCCCCCGAAACCGGGCGGTGACGCCGTGGGGCAAGTCCAGGCGGCGCTCCCGGCCCGTGCCCTTCTCCATCAGGTCTAAAACGGCCTCCAAATGCGCCGCGCCGAAATCCTTCCGGCCAACGCCCAAGCGGTCGATGGCCCGGAGCAGCATCCGGGGCCGGACGGCGGCGCTGGCGTCCATCAGCGCCTCCCGTGGAAGCGTCACCCGGCCCTGCCGGACCTCCATCCCGGCGGTCCGCGCCGCCGCGTCCCCTTCCAGGGCGGCGTCCGCCTCTGAGAGCCGCCCTGCCGCCTCATGCAGATGCTCCGCCGCCCGGGGGTTGATCTCGCGTAAGAGCGGCATGACTTCCAATCGGATCCGGTTCCGGGCCGCCGCCGACGGGTCCGCGTTGGTCTCGTCCTCCACGTGGGGAATTCCGTGAGCGGCGGCATAGGATGCTAATTCCTCCCGGCTGACATCCAGCAGGGGACGGCAGATCCGGTCCCGGCAATGGACCATGCCTCCCAGTCCCCGGAGGCCCGTGCCCCGGATCAGGTTCAGCAGCACCGTCTCCGCGTTGTCCTCCATATGGTGGGCGGTGTAGAGAGCCGCCTGGGGCCGGGCGTCCAGCAGTCCCCGCAGAAAGTCATAGCGGAGGGTCCGGGCGGCTTCCTCTACGGACAGGCCCTGTTGTTTCCCGTATGCCTCCACGTCCCCCCGGCCCGCCGTGAAGGGGATCTCCCGCACAGCGCACCAGTCCCGGACAAAGGCTTCGTCCCGGTCCGCCGTGGGGCGGAGTTGGTGGTTAAAATGGGCGGCAAGGAGATAGGCATCCCGCTCCCGGCACCAGGTCCAGAGAAGATGGAGCAGACACATGGAGTCCAGTCCCCCGGAGACGGCGCACACCGCCGTCCGGCCGGGTCCCGGCAGCCATGCCGCCGCGTCCTTCATCATCCGGGATTTACTGGTCCCCATAGCGGTTGTCCATGGTGGCAAACATGGTGTACTCCGGCATCCAGCGCAGTTCCACCTTTCCCGTCTCCCCGTGGCGGTTCTTCGCCACAATGCACTCCGCCACGTTGTGCTTTTCCGTGTCGTCGTTATAATAGTCGTCCCGGTACAGGAACATGACGATGTCCGCGTCCTGTTCGATGGCCCCGGACTCCCGCAGGTCTGAGAGCATGGGCCGCTTGTCGTCCCGCTTCTCGTTGGCCCGGCTCAGCTGGCTCAGGCACAGCACCGGCACATCCAGCTCCTTGGCCATGATTTTCAGCATCCGGGAGATGTCCGACACCGCCTGCTGGCGGTTCTCGTTCCGGCGCTCCCCTCCGGCGGAACCCATGAGCTGTAAATAGTCGATGACCACCAGGCCCAGATTCTCCAACCGACGGCACTTGGCGTTCATGTCCGCCGCCGTCAGCATGGGGTTGTCGTCCATACGGATGTCCACCCGGTTGAGCACCGTGGCGGCGGCGGCGATCTTCTCCCAGTCCGTCTCCCGCAGTTCCCCGGTACGCAGCCGCGTGTTCTCCACCAGAGCCTCAATGGACAGCAGCCGGGTGGCCAGCTGTTCCCGGGACATCTCCAAAGAAAAGATCGCCACGGTTTTCTCTGAGTGCTTCGCCACGTTCAGCGCCACGTTCAACGCCATGGAGGTCTTTCCCATGCCGGGCCGGGCGGCTAAGAGGATGAAATCCGATTTGTTCAGGCCCGTGATCTTCCGGTCCACGGCGGAGAGGCCTGTGGAGAGGCCGGGAAGGTGGTTTTCGCTTTCACTCATCTCCCCCAGCCGGTCCAGCACGTCCGGCAACACCTGCCGCAACGGGATCAGTTCCTGGGCCCCCTGGCCCCGGCGGATGGCGTAAATCTTCTGCTCGCTGGCCTCTAAGATATCCCCGGCGGCACCGGTGCCCTCCTGGACCAGAGCGGTGATCTCCGATGCCGCCTGGGCCACCTCCCGCAGCAGCGCCTTGTCCCGCACAATGGCGGCGTACTCCATGACGTTGGCGCTGGTGGGGGTGATCTCCATGAGCTGGGCCAAATAGGACCGGGTGGTGTTCTCGTCGTAGACCCCAGCCTTTTGCATCTCGTCCGCCACGGTAATGCCGTCAATAGGTTTCGCGTAGGCGAACATGGAGTAAATCGTCTCAAAGATCTCCCGGTTCTGCCGGAGGTAGAAGTCCCCGGGACGCAGTTTCTCCATAACCAGCTTCACGCAGTCCGGGTCAATGAGCATGGAGCCTAAGACCGCCTGCTCCCCTTCCAGGGAGTGGGGCATCTGGCGCAGCAATACGTTCTCATCGGGCACAGGCATCCCTCCCCCTGTCTTTTACTCGAATACAGGCTTTACTTCTGCTCGTACACGGAGACATACACGGTCCCCGTGACCTCAAAGCCCAGTTTCGCTTTGATCTCGTAGTTTCCAAAGGACTTGATGGGTTCCGCCAGCACCAGCTTCTGCCGGGGAATCTCCAAGCCGAACTGCTCTTTCAGGGCGTCGGAGATCTCCTGGGTGGTGACGGAGCCGAACAGCTTGCCGTTGCCGCCGCCCCGGGCGGTCAGACGCACCATGCACCCTTTCAGCTTCTCCGCCGCGGCCTCCGCCTCCGCTTTCTGCCGGGCCTCCTCCGCCTTCCGGGCCTTCTCTTTGAGCTTCATGGTGTTCACCGCGTCCGCCGTGGCGGGAACCGCCAGCTTCCGGGGCAGCAGGAAGTTCCGGGCATAGCCCTCCGCCACCTCCACCATCTGGCCCTTTTTCCCCTTGCCCGATACGTCCGCCTGTAAGATGACTTTCATTGCCTCTGTCTCCTTTCCCTATCCAAAAACTATCAGAAACCTCTATGAATCAGGAATCCGTAAGCGCCTGTTCCACGGCCTCCGCCATGGGACGGGCGGTCTCGTCCAGAATAAACACTTTCACCAGCGCCGCCCCCGTTACCTCCGGCACATAGTACCGTCCCGCCGTCTCCGCGGCCTGGGCACGTACGCCCATCAAACGCCCGTCCTTGTCATAAAACGCCGCGAACAGGGTGTCCAGTTCCCCCGGCTCTCCGCCAATCTCCACCACGATCCGGATCCCCTCCTGGCGGACGCTGTCCACCGTGACAGGGGGCCTGGCGGCTCCCGCCTCCCCAAAATGGATCCGGATCCCCTGGGAACTGATCTGCTGGCGGAAATCCGTCATGGTGACGGAGGCCCAGCGGGCCTCGCTGCCTGTATAGTATACGTCCCGCAAAAAGACGCAGTCCGCAAAGGCGCTGTCCCCGATTTTCGTCAGGCCGTTGGGCAGTGTTACGGTCCGAAGGCCGCTGCCCGCAAAAAACAGGTTGGGCAGTTCCGTCACGGCGGCGGGTACTGTGATCTCCCGCAGGGACTCGCAGTCCCGGAATACCCCGGCCCCCAGGGTTGCCGTCCGTTTTGGGATGTTCACCGTTTTCAGGGCGTAACAGCCGGAAAACGCCTGCTGGCCGATGCCGCTTAAGCCCTCCGGCAGAGCAGCCGATTCCAGAGCGGCGCAGTCCCGGAAGGCGTAAGCCTTTAACTCCGCCACCGCCGGGGGGATCACAATAGCCTGCAAGGCGGAACACCCGGCGAAAACGGACTGGCCCATGGTCCGCAGGCTCTGGGGCAGATTCAGGGCCTCCAAGGCGGCGCACTTGTTAAACGCCCAGTTTCCCAGGGTCCGGACCCCCTCCTCCATGAGTACATCGATGAGATTGGGACAGTTTGCAAAGGCGGAGTCCCCGATGGCCGTCACCGTCCCCGGCACGGTCAGGGCGGTCAAATTGGGACAGCCCGCAAAGGCGTTGTTCCCGATGCCCGTGACGCCGCTGTGAATGTGAATGTTTTGAATCTCCGCCTTGTGGCCCCGGGAGAACCAGGGGGCGGAGTAGGCGTTGGCGTAGTCCGGGATCGCCGCCTTGCCCTGGATGGTCAGAACGCCGTCGCTGCCCAGGGACCAGTACACACTCCCCGCCTGACCGCTGTCCGGGGTCTGGGCGGCGGCGGGCAGACACAGCAGGGCGGTAAAGAACAACACGCACAGCGCCGTCCCCAGAAACTTCCCTGTTCTTTTTCCTATCCGTCCTCTCTGTAACATTGTTTTTATAAACAAAACAGGTTTCCTTTCTTTTCCAAATGTCACGCCTGTTCCAGGTAGGCGTCAATGGCGGCGGTGAGTTTCCGGCGCACGTCCTCCACGGCGGCGCCGCTGACCCGGCCTCCGGCGGCGGTGGAGTTGCCCCCGCCTCCCAAAGCCTCCAAAATCACCTGGACGTTCACGTCTCCCAAAGACCGGGCGGACAACAGTACGTCCTCCCCGTGGCGGAACACCACAAAGGACGCCTGGACGCCTTTTAACGTCAGCAGTTCGTCCGCCGCCTGGGCGGCGGTCACCCGGTCGATTCCGTCCTCGTCCGCCGCCGCTAAGGCAATGCCCGGGCGGATCACCTCTCCCCGGCGGATGATGCCGTAACGGGCGATCATACCCGCCAAGTCGCTTTGGAACAATTTCTGCACCCGCTCCGTGTCCGCCCCGCGGCTCCGCAGAAACGACGCCGCCTCAAAGGTCCGGGCGCTGGTGCGCTGGGAGAAGTGCTTCGTGTCCAGCACCATGCCCGCCAGCATGGCGTCCGCCTCCCCCCGCAAGAGTACGGAAGAATCCTCCAACAGGTATTGCAGCAGTTCCGCCACCAGTTCCGACGCGGAGGACGCCCCCGGCTCGTGGAAACTGAACGCGGCGTTTTCGATGTATGAGGCGGCCCTGCGGTGGTGGTCAATCACCGCCACCCGGTTGCAGGACTCTAAAATCTGGGGGCTTTCCACCATCTCCGGACGGTTGGTGTCCACCACCACCAGCAGCGTCCCCGGCACCATGCGCAAAAACGCCTCGTTGGGATCCAGAAAGACCCCCTTATACTCCGGCAGGGCTTCCAGTTCCTCAATGAGCTCCCGGGCGGAACTGCCCTCCGCGCTGATGACAATATGGCAGGGTTTCCCCTTGGCCCGGGCGGCACAGCACACCCCCGCCGCCGCCCCTACCGCGTCCATGTCCGCGTGGGCGTGGCCCATGGCGTAGACCTCGTCGGCGTCCGCCATCAGTTCCCCCAGGGCGCTGGCCATGACCCGGGATTTCACCTTCGTCCGCTTCTCCGCCGCCTTGGCACGGCCTCCGAAAAACACGAAATCTACCCGGTTCCGGACCACCGCCTGGTCCCCGCCCCGGCTCAGGGCCATTTCCAGCGCCACACAGGCGCTCTGGTACAGGGCGGGGAAGCCGTCCGCGTCCTTGCCCACGCCGATGGAAAGGGTGGCGTTCAAGCCCCCCGCCTGAATGTTCCGCAAGGTGTCCAGGACGGAGAATTTCTCCGCCGTCAGACGGACACAGGTCTTTTCGTCAAAGAGATAGAGAAAGCGGTCCCGGGCCATGCGCAAAAGCAGGCCGTCCTTGGCCCAGTCGTTGAGCTTTTCTTCCAACTGGGCTTGCAAAGCGCTGCGGCGGGATTCCGGACAGGCTTTCATCAGGTCCTCATAGTTGTCCAGCACCAGCACGGCAATGACGGGCCGCCCCGCCTCGTAGACCTCCCGCAGGGCGTCCGTCTCCGTGGTCTCCACCCAGTAGGTTGTCGCTACCAGATTTTGATCCTTCCCCCGGGGACGGGCCATACTGCCGTAGACCCGGAAGCGGCGTCCGTTCAGCTCCACGCCCTCCGGACACTCCCGCTTTCCCGCTAAGAGCCACTGGGCGGAAAAACCCGGCACCGTGTCCTCTAAGCGGGACTCAAACAGCCCCGCCTGCCGTCCCGCCAGACGGCTGAACCCCTCGTTGCTCCAAAGGATCTCCCCCGTGTCCGGACGGAACACCATGGTCGGCAAAGGGGAGTTGATGAGGTTGGACTTTCCGGCCACATCCACGCTGCCCGTGACGCTGTCCAAATACTGCACCACCCGGACCCGGCGCTGGCGGCTCTCCCGCACAAACAGCAGACACAGCGCCGCCGCCGCCGCGCCCTCCGCCGCCGCCAGAGCCGGACTGAACGGCAACGCCGCCACTACAAACAGCGCCAGCGCGATGAAATACAACTTCATATTGGGTTCCGGCATCCGGAAGGCTTTCTTCCTCCCCATTTCCGCGCCTCCTCCCAGTATTGTTACGCCGTACATAATATCGGTTGTAAATCTCCCCCCGGTTTCCGGCGTCAATCACATAGACCACCAGCATTCCATGATCTACGGTATAGATAATGCGGTAACTTCCCACCCGGAGGCGGAACAACCCCTCATGCCCTCTGAGCGGCCTGATGTCCTCCCCAAAAGGGAGACGCTCCACCGCATCAACGATCCGTTTCCGTTCCTTCTGCGGCAAGCGGTCCAGGAACTTCTTGGCACGCTTCTTTCACACAATGCGGTACATCAGTCCAGGCCCCACTCTTTTTTGCATTCCTCCAGCGGGAAAAGCTGATCTTTCTCCGGATCCGGATCCTGTTCGTATTCCTCCATCAGCCGCTGGCAGAATCTCTCGTCCGCCTCTTCGTCCGCTGTGATCCCCTGGACATAGGCCAGTACATAGCCCATCTTGTACTCCGGTACGCTGTCCAACAGGGAAAGAACCTTTTCTCGATCACTCATGCGCGCTCCCCCGCCTTTCCGCCTAAGTCCTCACAGGCGTTTCACACCCTATTTCGCGTAGTATACCATTTTTAACGCCGGACCGCAACAAGGTTTTTCCCGCCCTGCCGCTTCTCCCCTTGCAATTTCAGGGAAATTGGGGTAAAATGTCCGAAGAAACCTGAATAAGGAGGGATCCCGCTGTCCGGTTTCCGGCGGTTCCGTTTCGCGGAATCGCCTGTCCACGCAAAATCGCAAGGATGAAGGAGAATCGAATATGAAAAAACGTATCACACATCTTTTACTGGCCTGTATCGCGGCCATAGCCCTGTTCTGCGCCAGTGCCGCCGCCGCCGGCGGAACCACAGAAAACGGCCTTACCTGGGACCTGGACAGCGACGGCGTCCTCACCCTCAGCGGCAATGGGGAGTTGGAGGATTTCAACAGCTCCGACGACGCTCCCTGGGGAGAGGACCTGGATGACATTACCTCCGTCGTGGTGGAATCCGGCGTCACCGGGATTGGAGCCTATGCGTTTGCGGACTGCGTCAAACTG
>CAJOHW010000002.1:0-15326 GCA_905234565.1 uncultured Oscillibacter sp.
TTGGACCCTGAAGAATAGGCTATAAAACTCTGGCAAACCGCTCAAAAAGTGGCCGGGTTTTCGATGGACTTTTGGCCGGATTTTCAATGGACATATACACCCGCGCCCCTGTCAATGGTTTTTAACGTGTCACGGTTCGTGACACATATAAAATTGACATCGTTTGGAAGGAGGGCGGAAATGCCCCAGTATATCGGGAAAAAACTTGATTTTTTAATGACCCTAACCCACACAAAAAACAGCGCCCTGGCCAGGGCTTTGCACTTCGACAGCTCCCATATCAGACGGATGCGCTCCTGTACCCGGGGGCTGCCCCGGAGCCGGTCCTTTGTGGAACCGGCGGCGGAGTACTTTGCCCGGCACATCCGGGACCCCTATCAGATCCGGGGTGCGGAGGAGGCCCTGTGTCCCGGACGGCCCTGGCCGGAGGACGAAGCCGCCCAGGCGGGGCTGATTGCGGCGTGGCTCCCCGGGGACGAAGCGTTCTTCTTTGCGGGACAGCGCCGGGAGACGCGGCCATCGGATCGCGCCTCCGGGGATGGGGAGGAGCGGTTCTATTTTGGACAGGCCCCTGATGAAGGCATACCGGGCGGAAAATGCCTCCCAGCTGCTGTGGGAACTGTCCGGCTTTGAGGCGGAGGGGGAATCCCTCATTGCCGCCGCCCGGATTCCCCTGCCTCTGACCCTGTCGGAGGCGGCGGCAGGAAACATGGCGGAGCGTTGCGGGAATCCCTGGATTGCGGAATCTGCCGCCCGGTCCAGAGCCCACTGTCGGCGGTTGCTGTCCGGAGGGCACACGGTGACGGAGCTTTTGCGCCTGCCGGAGATGGACGAGATCCGCGCCGGAAGCGTATCGGTGCCCCTGTGGGATTTCTTCGGGGCCTCGCCGCTGTGCTATACGCCGGGGGAGTTTGCGGACCAGTTGCAAGCCGTGGCGGAGCTTTTGAAAACGGAACCAAACTATCAGGTGGTGCTTCTGGATCCGCCTGTGGATCACGGGGGGATGCTGTGCAAGGACGGTGTGGGGGGCGGTGGTGTTTCCAGCGTCGCCGCCCAGCACGGCCTTTGCGATTAAGGAGCGGGTCCTGACCGGGGCGGTGTGGGAATCTCTGCGCCGTCAGGCGGCGAAGGCGGACCGGACCGCCGCCCTTGCCGCCTTGGAGTGCTGTATCCGAGCAATTCGGGCCTGATTTTATAAAAACCCCGCGCTTTTCCCGGACTTACGCCGCGAAAAGCGTGGGGTTTTGCGTGTTTCTTTTACGCCTGGGGGGAGAGGTGGCGGTTGATGGCCGCGATCAGCCCGGCCACGTCAAAGGGTTTGGCGATGTGGCTGTTCATGCCGCTGGCCAAACTCATGCGGCGGTCCTCCTCCCGGGCATTGGCGCTGAGGGCCAGGATGGGGAGCCGTTTCGCGTCCTCCCGGTCCATGGCCCGGATGGCCCGGGTGGCCTCATAGCCGTTCATCACCGGCATCTGAATGTCCATCAGCACCAGGTCATAGTAGCCCGGGGGATGGTTCGCCACAGCCTCTACCGCGTCGCAGCCGTCCGGCACGGATTCCACCAGAAAGCCGGAGTCCTCCAAAATCGTCTCCGCCAGCATTCGGTTGATCTCAATGTCCTCCACCAGGAGGATCCGCCGCTCTCCCTCCGCCCGGAGATCCGGGGCACTGTCCTCACCGGACCGGGGCACCGATGCCCGGTCCGCCAGTTTCAAGGGAAGATCCACCGTAAAGGTGGTACCCTTGCCCTTCTTGCTCTGTACGGAGATGGAGCCGCCCATAAGGTCGATCAGGTTCTTGGCGATGGACAGCCCCAGCCCCGCGCCGATGGTTCCTGCCCTGGTGGAGCTTTCCTCCCGCTCAAAGGCGGCGTACATATGCCCCATGAACTCCTCCGACATTCCGATGCCTGTGTCGGCGATTTGGAATTCATAGCGGCCATAGCCGGACTCCGACACCTCTTTCCGCCGGGCGGAGCTGCCGCCGGAGGGGGTGAATTTCACGGCGTTGCTGATGAGGTTGTTCATAATCCTCTGGAAGCGTCCGATGTCCAGCAGCACATTCCCCTCCGGGAGATCGAACTGGTCCGTCAGGGTCAGGCGTTTTTTCTCCACCGCCGGACGGAACAGATTCAGCGCCAGATTCATCTGCTCTTTCAGATTGCAGGGCTCATTGTTCAACGTCAGCCGTCCGGAGTCCAGCTTGCCCATTTCCAACAGATCGTCAATGAGGATCATCATCTGCCGGCTGGATTCCCCCACCTTTTCCAGATCCTCCGCCAGGCGTTCCGGCTGATCCAGATGCCGCCGGGCCAGGTCCGAAAAGCCCATAATGGCGTTCATGGGGGTGCGGATGTCGTGGGAGACGTTGAACAGGAAATCGGACTTGATCTGGCTGGCCTGTCGCTGCTGTTCCAGTTCCTGTTCCATGCGGGCCTTTTCTTCTCTTGCCCGGCGGCGGTCCGTAATGTCCCCGATAAAGACATAATAAGCGGGGCCCGCGTCGGGAAAGCAGGACAGGTGTCCGTAGTCGTCCACCCAGCGGATGGAGCCGTCTTTGCGTACAATCCGGTACTCCACATAGTCCAGACTGCCGTTCCCGCTGTCGGCGATCTGATCGTCAATGGACTGCTGCACCGCCTCGAAGTCCTCCGGATGGACGATGCCCCGGAAGGTTCCCCCGGTCAGCTCTTTGAACTCCTCCCAGGTATCGCAGCCAAAAATGCGCAAAACAGTGTCATTGGCGTAAATCAGATCCCAGGGCTCCTGGGCGCGGTAGATGAAAAATCCTCCGGGCATCAGTTCCCCCAGCCACTGCATGGTGGGAAAGTCCACCCCGTCTTTGGGCAGATTGGCGCACTCCATACGATACCTCCCTCCTGACGTTCCTCTCACGGTAATCTCACCTTTCCCGCTTGCGCAGAACTTCCGACAGCGTGGCCATCATTCTGGGCACGTCGATGGGTTTGGCGATGTGGCCGTTCATCCCGGCCTCCTCCGCGGCCTTGATGTCCTCGGTGAAGGCGTTGGCGGTCATTGCGATAATGGGAATCCGGGACAGGGCCGGATTTGCCAGGGCGCGAATGGCCCGGGCGGCCTCGTAGCCGTTCATTACCGGCATTTGAATGTCCATGAGCACCGCGTCGAACTCTCCAGGAGTAGAGGCGGAGACTTTCTCTACCGCCTCTTGGCCGTTCTCGGCGGTGTCCAACAGGAAGCCCGCCTCTTCCAAGAGCATGGTGGCGATCTCCCGGTTGATCTCGTTGTCCTCCACCAGCAGAAGGCGCATTCCCGTGAAATCCATGGCCTCCTCCTGGGCGGTCTCCTCCTCTTCCTCCACGGTTTTCTCTTTTTGCAGTTCCAGCGTCAAGCCCACAATGAACTCCGTGCCCAGGCCCGGGGCGGTGGAGACTTCGATGGTGCCGCCCATGAGATCCACAATGCTCTTGGTAATGGCCATGCCCAGGCCCGTGCCCTGGATGCCGCTGACGGTGCTGTTGCGCTCCCGCTCAAAGGCCTCGAACACCCGGGCGGCGAACTCCGGCGTCATACCGATGCCGCTGTCCTTCACCCGGATCTCGTACCGGCACCAGCCCTCCGGACCGCCGCCGATCTCCCACACCGTGACGGAGATATTGCCCCCCTCCGGGGTGAACTTGTAGGCATTGCTCAAGAGATTCAAAAGCACCCGGTTCAGCCGGTTTTTGTCGCACAGGACGTGTTTTTGCCGGACATGGGAGGTGTCCACCACAAAGTCGATATCCTTCTCCGCCATTTGGGTGGCGAACATATCCCGAACCTCACCGAAGGTCTTTTTCAGGTTCACGGGTACCGGTTCCAGGTCCATCTTGCCGCTTTCAATGCGGCTCATTTCCAACACATCGTTGATCAGCGCCAGAAGATGCTGGCTGGAGGCCTCGATTTTCGTCAGGTAGCCCCGCACCTCCGCCGGAGAGTTGCCCTCCCGCTGGGCAAGGTTCGTATAGCCGATGATGGCGTTCATGGGTGTGCGGATGTCGTGGGACATATTGGAGAGGAACACGGTCTTAGCCCGGCTGCTCTCCTCCGCCCGGGCCTTGTCCGCCTCGGACTGCTTCTCCCGGGCGGACATGATGTTGTACACGCTGAACATGATCATGAGACTGGCCACGATCAGTCCCATTTGAATGATGCTGTTGCGGGTCTGGATCCGGTTGGCCAGGGCCATCTGTTCCGCGATATACTTCTCCGTGTCGGCGATGGTGGCGGCGTCGCTGGGGTTGCGGGATTCGTAGTATTCGCTGATGTTCTCCACCACTGTGGCCGTCATATCCTCCGTGGCCTGTTTCACCCACATGAGGGAGGTAAAGAAGATCAAAAACAGCAGGCAGATCCACACCAGGGTGGACTGGCCGAAGCGGTGCTTGTGATCCCGGCTGAACACGTAGCGGAAGAACACAAAGCCCAGGATGCTCCACGTAGCTAAGATTAGATAGGACTCCGTGGCCATGGCCCCGGCCTTCCAGCTCATGAAGTAGAAGAAGAACACCGCCGACATGAAAATCCCCACGACGCCCGCGGCCTGGACTCCCCGGCGGCGGTCCCGGCGGGCCACAGCGAAGGCGGCGGCGGAGGTATAGGCGTAGGCAATGGTGGCGCCGATGGTGTTTACGTCCACAATCCAGCCAATGGCGGTGCGGCCCAGGAAGGGGATGAAAAGCGACACGGTCATGAGGAACCGCAGGGCGTTTTTCGGGGTGCCGACCCAGTTCAGCTCCCCGAACCAGGGGGGGAGAATCTCATCCTCCGCCATGGAGTACATCAGTCGGCTGGCGGCGGTGGCATTGCCAATGATGCCGGTGAGAATGCCCCCGAACACGGCGGCTCCCAAGATAAGAGGCCCCACGCGGCCCATGGCGCTTTTCACGGCGTGGAAGGTGGGCAGGCCGTCCAGGCCGCTCAAGTTTCCCAGATCCCCGATGTACTCCGTCCAGGTGCCGTAGCCCTCCGGCAGCCGGGAAACGGCTAAATCACACAGCAGAATGTACGTCACCGCGCCGGTGAGCAACGCGGCGGCCATGATCCACAGGGACCACTTGACCGGGAACTTGAACCCCTCCGTGGACTGGGAGACGGATTCAAAGCCCACAAAGGCCCAGGGAGACAAGGCGATGATGTTGAGGATCTGGCCAAAATGACTCTTTCCGGTGTCGGCAAAGGTTTGCAGTGTCTCCGGAGGGGTGCCGCCCCCCTTGCTCATGACGGCAACGGCGCAAAACACCACGCCTCCAAAGAGGATACAGGCAAAGAGCACCTGCAGCCGCACGGCAATACGCTTTCCATAGACGCAGATGAGGCCGCACAGGAGGATGGCCGCAATGGAGAGCAGGGCCTCCCCAAAATAGACATCGTAGCCCAAGAGCTGGTAGTGGAAACCGAACTGAAAGAGGCTGCCGAACAGGAACCTTCCGATCAGGGGCAGGGCGGAGGCGTTGGCCCACATAATGGCGGCGTAGACCAGCACCAGGAACCAAGAGCATAAGAAGCCGTGGTCATAGCCAAAGACCTTGGACGCATAGGTCAAGGTGCCTCCGGCGTCGGGGTACTTGTTCATGAGGTAGTGGTAGTTGACGCCGATGATCAGCATCACCAGGGCACCCAGCCCTATACCCAGGGCGGACCCCAGAGGCCCCGCCGCCGGGAGGAAGGTGGTTCCGGGCATGACAAAAGCACCCCAGCCCACCGCGCAGCCGAAGGACAGCGCCCACACGCTGACGGGGGAGAGGTATTGTGTCAAACGCCGGTTTCCGGCTGTATTTTGCGCATTGTGGTTCATCATGGATCAATATCCCCTTCCGCGTGATGTCCCATGACCCATAGAAATCTCCAGCCCGTGCGGGGGCTGTCCCCGGCATAGGCAAAGAAACCCAGCATCAGCCCATTATACTCCCCTTTTATAGGTTTGGCAATGGGCAGAGTGGCGAACTTTCGGAGATTTCAATGAAGAAACAGAAGCACCTCCGGCAAAAACGCCGGAGGTGCCGGGATGCCGCGGAAGAAAAGTTTAGGGCCGCAGTTCCAGGTAGAGGGAGCGGTACTGCTTGGCGGAGTTGTCCCAGGACACGTCCTTGTCCATATCCCGCAGAACCATCTCGTCCCACCGGTCCCGCTCGGTGAAGTACAGGGTTTTGGCCCGGTTGATGGCGTCCAGCAGCAGGCCGGACTCATAGCGGTCGAAGGTAAAGCCGTTGCCCTCGTTGGTGAACTGGTTATAGGGCTGGACGGTGTCTTTCAGGCCGCCGGTCTCCCGGACAATGGGCACAGTGCCGTAGCGCATGGCGATGAGCTGGGTCAGGCCGCAGGGCTCAAAGAGGCTGGGCACCAGCAGGGCATCGGACCCGGCGTAGATCTGATGGGCGCGGCCCTCGTCGTACATGATGTTGGAGCAGACGCTGCCCTTGAAGGCGTTCTCATACTGCCGGAAGGCTTCCTCATACTGCTTGTCGCCGGTGCCCAGCACCACCACCTGGGTGTTGCCGTCCATGAGGGCGGGAAGGATGGTGTTCACCAGATCCAGGCCCTTCTGGTTGGTCAGGCGGGAGATGAGGCCGATGACGAACTTGCCCGCGTCCTGTTCCAGGCCCAGTTTCTCCTGGAGGGCCATCTTGTTGGCCTTCTTCTGCTCCACGGCGTCGTCCCGGCCATAGTTGGCGGCCAGGAGGCTGTCGGTCCGGCTGTCCCAGATATCGCAGTCGATGCCGTTGACGATGCCCCGCAGTTTCCCGGCGTGGTGGCGCAGGTGGGCGTCCAGGTTCTCGCCGAAGAAGGGGGTCTTGATCTCCTCCGCGTAAGTATTGCTGACGGTGGTGATCATGTCGGCGTAGTCCAGGCCGCCCTTCATCATATTGGCGTCGTTATAGCCCTGCTTCAGCACGGCCACGTCCTTGAACAGGACCTCCGGCAGGCCGGACCAGTAGTGGATGGTGGGGATGTCATAGATGCCCTGGAAGCGCAGGTTGTGGATGGTGATCATGCACTTGGAGTCCCGCAGGGCGGTGTCGGCAAACAGGGTCCGCAGGTACAGGGGCACCAGGGCGGCCTGCCAGTCGTGGCAGTGGATCACGTCGGGCACCCAGTCCATATAGTTCAGGGCGGCCAGGGCGGCTTTGGAGAAGAAGCAGAACTTGGGAATGTCGTCGATGAGGTTGGTATAGGGATTGCCGTCGCTGAAGAATTCCTCATTGTCAATGAAGTCATAGACCACGCCGTCGTGGACATACTCCATAATCCCCACGTAATAGGACCGGCCGTCGGAGCAGAGGTCCATCTGGAACGCGCCCCGGTAGACCATCTTCACCTGCTGTTCCCAGGGAATGCACTTGTACCGGGGCAGGATGACCTTCACGTCGCAGTTCTGTTTCGTCAGGGCCCGGGGCAGGGCGTACATCACGTCCCCAAGGCCGCCGGTTTTCACGAAGGGATAGCACTCCGAGCCGATGAACACCACGCTGCGGCGGGGCTGGGGCAGGGCGGGCTCTGCGGGGGCTTCCGCCGCCTCCGGAGCCGCTTCCACGGGAGTTTCCTCGGCGGCTTTGAGGGCTTCCGCCGCCTCCGGGGCCGCTTCCACGGGAGCTTCCCGGGCGGCTTTGGGGGCCTCCGCCGCTTCCGCAGCCGCGGTCTCCACGGCCGTCTCCGCCGTCTCCACAGCCGCCGCGTCCTCCGCCGCCGCCAGCGTCACGGGAGCCTCCGTGACTTCGGGGGCGGCAGATACCGGATCCTGCGCTTTCCGGGCGCCCCGCTTCCTGCCCTTGGATTCTTTTGCTGCCATTTCGTATTCCTCCTGTTTCCTGATTCGGAGTTTTGCGGACATCTTATCACATGATGGACAATTTTGCAACAGATAGTCTTGTACTACCGGGGCGGGATGAAAAATTTCCCCGCCGCCCAGCACCTCCTCCCCGTCATAGAGGACCACGGACTGTCCGGCGGTGACGGCCCGCTGGGGCTCGTCAAACTCCACCCGGACCGTGCCGTCCGGCAGGCACCGGGCCCAGGCGGGCTGTTCCGCGTGACGGTAGCGGATCTTCGCGTCCACGCGGAGGTCCGACGCCGGGGGAACGCCGGAGATCCAGTTGAAGTTCCGGGCGTACACCTCCCGGGAGTACAGCAGGGCGTTGGGTCCTAAGACAACGGTGTTGTCCCGGGGACGGATTTCCAGCACATAGAGCCGCTCTCCCCCGGATACCCCCAGACCCCGGCGCTGCCCGATGGTATAGTGGAGAATCCCCCTGTGCCGCCCGAGGACGCGGCCCTCCGTGTCCAGAAAAGCCCCCTCCGGACAGGGAGCCTCCGCGTACCGCTCCACCACCCGGGCATAGTTGCCGTCCGGGGCAAAGCAGATGTCCTGGCTGTCATGTTTTTTCGCGTTGGCAAGGCCCAGTTCCTCCGCCAGACGGCGGGTCTCCTCCTTGCGCATTCCCCCCAGGGGAAAGAGGGTGTGGGCAAGAGTGTCCTGGGTCATGTCGTAGAGCACATAGCTTTGATCCTTCCCGGGATCCACTCCCTTCAAAAGCCGCCACCGTCCGCCGGAATGCTCGATCCGGGCATAGTGCCCCGTCACCACCATGTCGCAGTCCAGAAGCGACGCCCGCTCGTGGAGAAGATCGAATTTCATGTGCCGGTTACAGGCGATGCAGGGGTTGGGGGTCTCCCCCCGGAGGTAACTCTCCGCGAAGGGACGGATCACCTTGTCCCGGAACTCCCGGGAGAAGTCCGCCGCGTGGAAGGGGATGCCCAGCCGCGCCGCGGCGGCGTAGGCGTCCTGGATGTCCCGGAGGGAACAGCAGGGGTGCCCCTTGGGAACGCCGGCGTCCGGGTTGTCAAAAAGCCGCATGGTGACGCCGACACAGTCAAACCCCGCCCGCATGGTAAGCCACGCCGCCACGCTGGAATCCACGCCGCCGCTCATGGCGATGAGGGCTCTCTTGGGGGTATCCGCCGGGGGGACGGGGTGTTCCATAGGGGCAGGCTCCTTTCTTGTGCGGTTTCCTTGCTTTTCCCGCATAGTATACACATCTTTTCGGAAAAAAGCAACGCCCCGGCGGAGGATTTTTCGGCGCTTCTTCTTTTGCGCCGGACAAAGTCTCTTTACAAACGGAGCGAAACCGCCTATACTGTACGCGGGAAAATAGATGTTTGAAATTGGCTTTATGCAAGGAGGGACAGGATGGAGGAGATACGGGACCGGGTGATACTGGTGGGGCTGAACTCCCCGGTGCTGGGCCGGGAGGGCAGCGCGGACGAGGAGAGCATGGAGGAACTGTCCGCCCTGGCGGAGACGGCGGGGGCGTCGGTGGAGGGGATTCTATTGCAAAACCGTCCCGCCCCGGACCCCAGGACCTTTATCGGCGGGGGGAAAACGGCGGAGATCAAGCTCTGGTGCGAGAACACCGGGGCCACCATGGCGATTTTTGACAACGACTTGTCCCCGTCCCAGATGCGGGTGCTGACGGAGGCCCTGGGGGTGCAGGTGCTGGACCGCTGCGGTTTGATCCTGGATATCTTCGCCCAGCGGGCCCGGACCCGGGAGGGAAGATTACAGGTGGAGCTGGCCCAGTACCAGTACCTCCTGCCCCGGCTGACGGGAATGTGGACCCATTTGGAGCGGCAGGCCGGAACCAGCGGCCGGGGACCCATCGGATCCAAGGGCCCCGGGGAGACCCAGTTGGAGACGGACCGCCGCCACATCCGGCGGAAAATCGACAAGCTGAAAGCGGATTTGGAGGACGTGCGCCGGGTCCGGGGCACCCAGCGCCGCCAGCGGCAGAAGCGGGAGGTTCCGGTCATCGCCATTGTGGGCTACACCAACGCCGGGAAATCCACCCTGCTCAACCGTCTCACCGGCGCGGAGATCCCCGCCAACGACCGCCTCTTTGACACTTTGGACACCACCACCCGCCTTCTGCGGCTGAACGACGCCCAGGAGGCCGTCATCAGCGACACCGTGGGCTTTATCCGCAAGCTGCCCCACCAGTTGGTGGAGGCCTTCAAGGCCACCTTGGAGGAATTGGAGTACGCGGATCTGCTGCTCCACGTCATTGACGTGTCCAACCCGGAGTGGCAGGAGCAGTGCCGGGTGGTGGAGAACCTGATCGAGGAACTGGGAGCCGGAGAGATCCCCCGCATCGACGCCTTCAACAAGTGCGACGCCCTGCCCCCCGGGGAGATCATGCCCCACGGGGAGGACGTGTGCGCCATCTCCGCCAAAACCGGCGGGGGCATAGAGGACCTGCTCTCCAAAATCGCCCGGCGCTTGGACCGGGGCATTCGCCGGGTACGGCTGCGGCTGCCCTATGAGCAGGCGGGGCTTTTGGATATGCTGTACCGGGAGGCAAAGGTGGAGGGCGTGGAGTACGCCGGGGAGATAGAGGTCACGGCCCTGTGCGATCCGGAGGTTTTAGGCCGGGTCCGGGCCTATCTGGCGGAGGGCGGCGCATGAGCGGATACTATGTGCCCTTCCAGGCGGCGGAGCGGGAGTTTACGGAGAAGCGGTCCCGGTTCATCGGGCAGATCTGGCGGATCTCCGACGAGGACGAGGCCCGAGTGCGGATCGAGGAGGTCCGCCGGAAGCACCGGGACGCCCGGCACAACTGCTGGTGCTGGCGGCTCCGAAGCGGCGGAGAACGGTACTCCGACGACGGAGAGCCCCAGGGCACCGCCGGACAGCCCATGCTCCATGTGTTCCAGCGCCGGGACGTGACGGACGTGTGCTGTGTAGTGACCCGGTACTTTGGAGGGGTGCTGCTGGGGGCAGGAGGGCTGTCCCGGGCCTATGGAAAGGCGGCGAAAGACGCCCTGTACGCCGCCGGAACCGCCCTTATGTGCCGCTGGACCCTGTGGGACATCCCCTGTCCCTACGCCCTGCTGGACCGGATGAAGCGGGAGATCGCCGCCTGTTCCGGCCGGGTGGAGCAGGCGGACTACGGCGCGGAGATCCGTCTGCGGGCGGCCTTCCCGGAGGGGGAGGCGGAGAAGTTCCAAGAGCGTCTGACGCGGCTTTCCAACGGCGGCCTTGCCATGGCCTCCGCCGGGGAGGCGGTTCTGCCGGGAGAGCCTGTGGATCCTTATACTCGCGCTCTTTAAGATTTGCCGCATTTTAGGTCAGTGACACGGCAACGAGAGGCAAATCTAATCGCTCACGAGTATAAATTGATCCCGAAAAGGAGGGAGTTTTGATGCCCATTTTAGGCGCGATTCTTGTGCCCCATCCGCCGCTGATTCTCCCCGCCGTGGGCCGGGGGCAGGAGCGGGAGATCCAGTCCACCATTGACGCCTATCACGCCGCCGCGAAACGGGCGGCGTCCTGGAAGCCCGACGTGCTGATTGTCACCTCTCCCCATGTGGTGATGTACGCCGACTACTTCCACCTCTCCCCTGGCCTCCGGGCGGCGGGGAATATGGGGGCCTTCCGGGCCTCGGACACCCGTCTGGAAGTGGAGTACGACGCGGAACTGCGCCGGGAGATCACGGACCGGGCGGAAAAAGCGGGGATTCCCGCCGGAACCCTGGGAGAGCGGGACCCGTCCTTGGACCACGGCACCTTTATCCCCCTGTGGTTTCTGCGTCAGGCGGGGGTAACTTGCCCCATTCTGCGCATTGGCCTCTCAGGCCTGACGCCTTTGGATCACTACCGCTTCGGCCAGTGCATTGCCCAGAGCGTGGAGGCTCTGGGACGGCGGGCGGTGCTGGTTGCCAGCGGGGACTTGTCCCACAAGCTGCGCCGGGAGGGGCCCTACGGCTTCGCCCCGGAGGGTCCGGTGTTTGACGAGGCAATCGTCTCCGCCATCCGGACTGGGGACTTTCTCCGCTTTCTCACCATGGAACCGGAGCTCTGTGAGCGGGCGGCGGAGTGCGGACTGCGCTCCTTCCAGATCATGGCCGGGGCTTTGGACGGCCTTGCCGTGACGCCGGAGTTTTTGAGCCATGAGGACGTGTTCGGCGTGGGCTACGGCGTGGGAATCTTCACCGTCACGGGACCGGATCCCGCCCGGTGCTTTGCGGACGCCTATACCGGCGCGGAGGCGGCGCGTCTGGCGGCGCGAAAGGCATCGGAGGACCCCTGGGTGCGGCTTGCCCGGCTGTCCCTGGAAACCCGGGTGCGGACCGGGAAGCCCCTCAACGCCCTGCCGGAGGGACTGCCGGAGGAGATGACAAAGCAGGCGGCGGGGGCCTTCGTGTCCCTGCACATTCGGGGACAGCTGCGGGGGTGCATCGGCACCACGGCCCCCACCACGGCTTCCGTGGCCTGGGAGATTGTGGGCAACGCCGTGTCCGCCGGACTGCGGGATCCCCGCTTTCCCCCGGTAAGAGAATCGGAACTGGACTGTTTGGAGTACAGCGTGGACGTGCTGGGGGTGCCAGAGGACATTGATTCCCCGGCGGATCTGGACGTGCGGCGGTACGGGGTGATCGTCTCCCGGGGTTCCCGGCGGGGGCTGCTGCTGCCGGATCTGGACGGAGTGGACACGGTGGAGGAGCAGATTGACATCGCCCGCCGGAAGGGGGGCATCAGCGCCCGGGAACCCTATACCTTGCAGCGCTTTGAGGTGGTGCGGCACACATGAACTGTTGCCTGTGCTTTCACAACTGCGCCTTGGACGAGGGACAAGTGGGCTTTTGCCGGGCCAGAATCTGCCGGGAGGGGGAGATCCGCTCCCTCTCCTATGGGAAGATCACCAGCCTGTCCCTGGATCCCATCGAGAAAAAGCCCCTGCGGCGGTTCCATCCGGGGAGCCGGATCCTGTCCGTAGGGACCTTTGGGTGCAATCTGCGCTGTTTCTTCTGCCAGAACCATGAGATCTCCATGGCGGGGACCGGGGACTTACCCCTGTGGGACTGCCCGCCGGAGGCTTTGGCAGAGCGGGCGGAGGAACTGCGCGGCCAGGGAAATCTGGGGGCGGCCTACACCTACAACGAGCCTCTGATTGGCTATGAGTACGTCCGGGACTGCGCCAGGCGCATCCGGGAGCGGGGGATGAAAAACGTGCTGGTCACCAACGGAACCCTCTCCCCGGAGCCCTGGAAGGCCCTCCTTCCCTGGATCGACGCCGCCAACATCGATCTCAAAGGCTTCACGGCGGGCTGGTATCGGCGTTTGGGAGGCGATTTGGAGACGGTGAAGGGTTCCATTGCCCTGGCGGTGGAGGCCGGGTGCCATGTGGAAGTGACCACGCTTTTGATCCCCGGGGAGAACGACAGCCCGGAGGAGATCGCGGCCCTCGCCGGGTGGCTGGCCGCATTGAATCCGGACATACCATTGCACTTGTCCCGGTTCTTTCCCCGGTACAAAAGCGCAGGTTTCCCGCCGACCCCCATAGAGACCGTGTACCGCCGTGCGGAGGAGGCCCGGACCCGTCTGCGCTATGTCTATACGGGAAACTGCTGAACGCCTCTTTTGCGGCGCTATTGACATTTTTCCCGGGATTTTGTACAATCTGACAGGCAGACAGGCTTTTGCAGGGCTGCGCCCTGCTTCCATAAGGAGAAGGTGGAGAGAATGGACAACACAACCGGCGAACAGGAGCGGCGCGTCCAGCGGGAGATGGCGGAAAAACTGCGGATGGAGTTGGAATTGGAGCGGGAGAAAAGCGCCAACGAGATCAAATCCGCGTTCCTTTTCAACATCTCCCACGACATCCGCACCCCCATGAACGCCATCATCGGCTTTACGGACCTGGCAAAGCGCCACCTGCATGAGCCGGAGCGTCTGCGGGAGTATCTGGAACTGGTGGACGAGTCCAGCCGGCATCTGCTCTCCCTCATTGACGATCTCCTGGAAATGAGCCGGATTGACTATGGCCGGGTAGAACTGCGGAGCGAACCCTGCGATCTCAGGGCGGAACTGGAGAAAACCGTAGATATGTTCCGGGACCAGGCGGAGACAAAACGCCTGACCTTAAAAGAACAAATCGATCTTCCGGAGGGCCGGGTGCTGACGGATGCCCACCGCTTCTGCCGGATTCTGGGGAATCTCCTGAGCAACGCCGTGAAATTCACCCCCGAGGGGGGCACCGTCACCGTCACCGCCCGCCGCAAGCAGGTGTCGGATTCCGGCTACGCCCGCTTTGCCTTCTCCGTGTCGGACAACGGCATCGGCATATCGGAGCAGTTCATGGCCCGGATGTACGCCGCCTTTGAGCGGGAGGAGTCCTCCACGAAGTCCGGCACCATCGGCACAGGGCTGGGGCTGTCCATTACGAAACACCTCCTGGATATGATGGGGGGCTCCATCTCCGTCAAGAGCAAAAAAGGGGAGGGGTCCACGTTTACGGTGGATCTGCCCCTGAAACTGGCGGACCACACCCCCCAGCCCCGGGAGGTACAGGAAAATCCCCATCGGGCCGCGGGAGAACACCGGATTCTCCTGGTGGAGGACATTGAGATCAACCGGATGCTGGCGGAGACCATCCTGGAAGAGGCGGGATTCCTGGTGGAATCCGTGCCGGACGGCTGCGATGCGGTGGAGGCCATTACCAGCCACCCAGTCTGGTATTTTGACCTGATCCTCATGGACATCCAAATGCCTGTCATGAACGGCTACGAGGCCACCCGGGCCATCCGGGCCATTGGCCGGGAGGACACGAAGCAGATCCCCATCATCGCCCTCAGCGCCAACGCCCGGGAGGAGGACCGCCGCATGAGCATGGAGAGCGGTATGAACCACCACGTGGCCAAGCCCTTTGACGTGGCCCAGCTTATCGCCACGGTGAACGAGCATATCCTGGCCCGGGATCAGGCGCTCCAATCTTAAAGGTCAGAAAAAGCCGCCCGGAGTTCCGGACGGCTTTTCGTATATCGGAATCGTTTGGCCTCTATGCCTGGGAAGCCGGAGCTTCCGGCAGCAGGGGGGACTGGGTGACAAAGAGAAAGAAGCCCATCAGGACCAGGGCGCCGCCCACAAACAGCGGCGCGTCCGCCAGCCCTCCGTCCGCCGCCGCGCACAGGCACAGCGGCGCGGCCACTGCCGCGTACAGGGCGAAGCGCCGCAGGCTCCCGGTGTTGAAGGGAAAGGAGGACAGCTGGAAGAAGCCCAGGGACAGCAGGCACAGCGCCGCCAGTTCCGGGGCGTACCGGGCCAGCAGGGGATTGGTGGATTCCGTGCGGAAATCCGCCACCAGCCGGGCCGACATAGCGGCGGGTGCCCACAGCAGGGCGTTTCCCTGTCCGCCGCGGCGGTCCGACAGGGTTTGGAACAGTCCGGCGGCGGCCAGCACGATCATGGTCCCGCACAGGCTGTCGAGGATGCTGTCTGAGAGTTTGGACGCGGCGAAAAGGCCCTCCGCAATCTC
>CAJOHW010000002.1:15380-15769 GCA_905234565.1 uncultured Oscillibacter sp.
CCGGTGGAAAAGGGGAAGGCCACGCAGTTTTTAGAGAAGAGCAGAGACAGCGCCGCCGCCCCCAGGCAGTACACCCCCAGCAGAGCAAGCAACGCCAGGGTGTAGACGTTCCAGGCAATGGGGAGCCCCGTGTCCGCCTCAAAGCCGAAGCGGTTTTCCAGCAGCCGCAGTACCAGGGCGGCACAGCCCCCCAAGGCGGCGCAGAGGAGAAGGATCCAGTCTCGTTTCATCGGTAATTCCTCACTTTTTTCGCTTCCCCATGGCAGCCGCCCCACGGCCCCGGAGGGAAAGACGGTTTTACTCGCGCTCTTTATACTCGCGCTCTTTAAGATTTGCCGCATTTCAGGTCACTGGCACGGCAACGGACGGTAAATCTTATCGTTCACGAG
>CAJOHW010000002.1:15780-77484 GCA_905234565.1 uncultured Oscillibacter sp.
TGATTATAGCATATCCCGTCCCGCTTGTCCACGCATATTTCCATCCTTGCCCGCATAGGCTGGGCAAATCAGGAGGTGCGGTCCATGGGAAAGATGATTCCGCCGCCGGGGAGGCGGCGCGGAGACAGCCGGGAGAGCCGGCGGATTTTCGGGGCATCCGTCCTGGTCCTGGCGGCCATTTTCCTGCCGCCCCTGTCAGCCCGGACCCTGCCCCCAGACGCCCCGCCGCCGACGGAGACGATCCCCCAGGCGGAGACGCAGATCCCATCCTCGGAGGCAAACGCGGAAAACATCCAGACAGCGGAGACACCCTGGGAGCCGGGAGATTCCCAGCGGGACCGGGAGCGGCGGCTGCGGGTGCTGATCCACACCAGCGGAGAGGTGGCGGAGATGGACCTGGGCACCTATCTTGCGGGGGTACTGCGGGGAGAGATGCCGGCGTCCTTTGAAGCGGAGGCTCTGAAGGCCCAGGCCGCCGCCGCCCGGACCTATACCTGGTATATGCTCCGCACCGGCGGCAAGCACGGCGGTACCGCCGATATCTGCACGGATTCCCGCTGCTGCCAGGCTTACCAGTCGGAGGCGGCCTTTCGGGAGAGTTGGGGCAGCAAGGGAGAGGCGTATGAACAGAAAATCGAGGACGCCGTGTCCGCCACCGATGGCGCGGTGATGCTCTACGGCGGACAGCCGGTGCTGGCGGTGTTCCACTCCTCCTCCGCCGGCCTCACCCGCACGGCGGGGGATGTGTGGTCCGGGGACCAGCCCTATCTGCGTCCGGTGTCCTCTCCGGAGCGGGAGGACAGCGTGCCGAACTATTATAGCCGCGAGACGTTCACCGCCGCCCAGTTCCGGGAGAAGGTCCTGGCGGCCTATCCAAATGCGGACCTGTCCGGCCCCGTAGACCGGTGGCTGACGGACGCGGTACGGGATGAGGCGGGCAGTGTGGTGACGCTGCGGGTGGGGGGCGTAGAGATCCAGGGCAGCAAACTGCGCTCCGCCCTGGGACTGCGCTCCGCCTGCTTCACCTGGGAGGTCGGGGACGGCTCTATCGTATTCTACGTCACGGGCTACGGCCACGGCGTAGGCATGAGCCAGTACGGGGCCAACCAGATGGCGAAAGACGGCGCGTCCTGGCAGGAGATTCTGCGCCACTACTATACCGGCGTGGAGATCGGGGCCTATCCGCCGTAAAACGGCGGGTACACAGAAGCAGGGCATAAAAACGGGATTGCGGGACAGACGGAAATGTGGTAAACTGGGGGTATCTTTGAGGTAAGGAGAGATCTTCCATGGATTTTGCCCCGTTGTCGAAAGCCCGGTACTCTTTGCGCAAGTTCCGTGACCAGGCTGTGGAGCCAGAGAAACTGGAACTCATTTTGGAGGCCGGGCGCAATGCCCCCACCGCCCACAACTTCCAGCCCCAGCGGTTTCTGGTCCTCCAGTCCCCGGAGGCTCTGGAAAAGGCGGACAGCTGCACCGGCTCCCATTTCCATCCCCCTGTGATGCTGGTGGTAGCCTACGATCCCGCCGTGTCCTGGAAGCGGGAGAACGACGGCAAGGACCACGGGGAGATCGACGCCGCCATTGCCGCCACACAGATGATGCTTCAGGCGGCGGATCTGGGGCTGGGCACCACCTATGTGGGGATGTTCCAGGCGGACAAGCTGGTGGATTCCTTCCCGGAGCTTGCGGGACTGGTGCCTGTGGCGCTGCTGCCCCTGGGGTATCCGGCGGAGGGGGCCAGACCCTCCCGGCTTCATGAGGACCGCCGTCCCATGGCGGAGCTTGTCAAGTATTTATAAGAACAATCAAAATAAGAAAACAAAGTGGATAAAAGGGGGGATTGGCTGTGAAATCTCTGCTGTACGGCGGGACCGTATTCCGGAACGGACAGCTGGAACGGGCGGACTTACTGTTAGAACGGGACCGGATCGCCGCTGTGGACGGCGTGTGCGGGGCAGGATGGGACCTTACAGGACTTTTGATTGTCCCGGGATTTGTGGATGTCCACGTCCATCTGCGCCAGCCGGGTTATGAGGAGAAAGAGACCATCGCCTCCGGTACCGCCGCCGCCGCTGCGGGCGGTTATACCACGGTCTGCGCCATGCCGAACCTGAACCCCGTGCCGGACAGCCGGGAACACCTGGCGGTACAGCAGAGGTGGATCCGCCGGGACGCCCAGGTGCGGGTTCTGCCCTACGGGGCCATTACCCAGAGGGAACAGGGTCAAGTCCTGTCGGACATGGTTGCTCTGGCCCCGGACGTGATTGGCTTTTCTGACGACGGCCGGGGGGTTCAGTCCCGGGAGCTCATGCGTCAGGCCATGCTCCTTGCCAAATCCCTGGACAGGCCCATTGTGGCCCACTGTGAGGACGAGTCCCTGCTGCCCCAGGGCTGGGCGGTACACGAGGGAGAGGCGTCCCGGCGCTTTGGGCTTCCCGGAAACCCCTCCGACAGCGAGTGGCGGCAGGTGGAGCGGGATCTGACCCTGGTGGAGGAGACGGGATGCCGGTACCATGTGTGCCATGTGTCCACCCGGGAGAGCGTGGCGCTGATCCGGGCGGCAAAGCGGCAGGGCCTCCACGTAACCTGTGAGACGGCCCCCCACTACCTGTGCCTGTGCGACGGGGACCTCTTTGACGACGGGCGGTTTAAGATGAACCCGCCTATCCGGTCCCCCCAGGACCGGGAGGCTCTGATCCAGGGCCTTTTAGACGGTACCATCGACTGTATCGCCACGGATCACGCCCCCCACACCCAAGCGGAGAAATCCGGGGGACTGGGACACAGCCTCAACGGTGTGGTGGGGTTGGAGACGGCCTTCCCGGTGCTGTACACCCGCCTGGTCCGGGCCGGACAGATGCCCTTTGAGATCCTGCTCCGGGCGCTGTGCGTCCGTCCCCGGGAGATCTTCGGTTTGGAGGGCGGCAGTCTGGACCCGGGGGATCCGGCGGATTTGACCGTGCTGGACCTGGACCACCCCCACCGGATCAACGCCGGGTCCTTCCGCTCCCTGGGCCGCTCCACTCCCTTTGACGGCTGGGAGGTGTCCGCCGCCGTGGTCATGACCTTCTGCGGCGGTGAGGTGGTGTACGACAACCAGTCAGGAGACGCGCTGTGAGGCAGACAACCTTTACAATTCAAGGTACCCGGGCGCTTGCGCCGGAGGTGTGGGAGATGACCTTAGAAGGGGACACCTCCGGCATCACGTCGCCGGGACAGTTTGTGAACATTGCCCTGCCGGGACGGTTTTTGCGCCGTCCCGTCTCCGTGTGTACCTGGACGGCGGATGCTTTGACCCTGCTGGTCCGGGAACTGGGGGAGGGCACCCGGGAACTGGTGCGGTTCCCTGTCGGAACGGCTCTGGATCTCCTGACGGGCCTGGGCAATGGCTTTTCGGTGTCCGCCATTCCGGACCGGGGAGGGATCTTGGCGGGAGGCGGCATCGGCATCGCGCCTCTGTACGGCCTTGCCCGGAAACTGCGAAGGCGGGGGACGCCGGTGACAGCGGCCCTGGGCTTTCGGACCGGGGCGGAGGCCTTTTACGTGGAAGAATTTGCGGCCTTGGGCTGTGAGGTACTGGTTTCCACGGAGGACGGCAGTCTGGGGAGTAAGGGCTTTGTGACGGACCTGCTCTCGTCCAGACAAGAGGACACCTATGTCTGCTGCTGCGGCCCCCTGCCCATGCTGAAGGCGGTCCACGCCCTGCCCCATTTGACCGGAGGACAGTTCAGCCTGGAAGCCCGCATGGGCTGTGGGTTCGGGGCCTGTATGGGCTGTTCCCTTTCCACCTGGGAGGGACCAAAACGGGTGTGCCGGGAGGGGCCGGTGTTTGCCTGGGAGGAACTGTTATGGTAGACTTGGGCGTGGTTTTGGCGGGGGTAACCCTGAAAAACCCCGTGATCCCGGCTTCCGGCACCTTTGGCTACGGGCGGGAGTTTGGGGAACTCTACGATCTCAACTGTTTGGGGGCCTTCTCCTGGAAGGGCACCACCGCCCAGCCCAGGACGGGGAATCCCCTGCCCCGGATCGCGGAGACGCCCTGTGGAATGCTCAACGCCATCGGCCTGCAAAACCCCGGCATTGACGCCGTCATTGCCCGGGAACTGCCCCACATCCGGCGGATTTTCCAGGGCCCGGTGATTGCCAACATCGGCGGGGCAACCGTGGAGGAGTACGGAGAGAACTGCCGAAAATTGGAGGACGCGGAGGCGGTTGCCCTTTACGAGCTGAACATCTCCTGCCCCAACGTCCACGCCGGAGGGCGGAACTTCGGTTCTGACCCCAAGTCCGCCGCGGAGGTGACGGCGGCGGTAAAAAAGGCGGTGGGGAAACCGGTCTTTGTGAAGCTGTCCCCCAACGTGGGGGACATCGGGGAGATTGCCCGGGTCTGCGAGGACGCCGGGGCGGACGGGCTGTGCCTCATCAACACCCTCTTGGGAATGCGGATTGACCTGCAAACCCGCCGCCCGGTGCTGGCCAACCGGACCGGAGGGCTGTCCGGCCCCGCTGTGTTTCCCGTGGCGCTGCGGATGGTGTGGGAGGTCTATGAGGCGGTGAAAATCCCCATCATTGGCTGCGGCGGTGTCACCACGGCGGAGGACGCGGTGGAGATGATGCTGGCGGGGGCCGCCGCCGTGGAGGTGGGTGCCGCCAATCTGCGGGATCCGTACGCCTGCAAAACCATCGTGGAGACCCTGCCCGCCGTGTGCGAACGGCTGGGCGTAAAGCGGATTCGGGACCTGACAGGAGGTGCCCATAGATGAGGAAGAAGGACGTGATTGTGGCCCTGGACTTTCCCGGAAAGGGGGAGGCTCTGGGGTTTTTGGACGGCTTCCCCGATGGGGAGCGGCCCTTTGTGAAAGTCGGCATGGAATTGTTCTACGCCGCGGGCCCCGATATGGTCCGGCTTTTGAAGGACCGGGGACACCGGGTATTTTTAGATTTGAAACTCCACGACATCCCCACTACGGTGCGGCGGACCATGAAAGTCCTCTCCTCTCTGGGGGCGGACATGGTGAACCTCCACGCGGCGGGGGGCAGCGCCATGATGCGGGCCGCCTTGGAGGGTTTGGGAGAGGTGGAAGGGCGTCCCCTGGTGATTGCTGTCACCCAGCTCACCAGCACGGACGCCCAGACCCTCCGGCAGGAACTGCTGATTGAGACCCCTATGGCGGAGGCAGTGCGGTCCTACGCCCAGAACGCCGCACGGTGCGGCCTGGACGGAGTGGTGTGTTCCCCCTTAGAAGCCGCCGCCATCCACGCCCAGTGCGGAGAGGATTTCCTCACTGTCACCCCGGGCATCCGGTTTGCGGAGGGGGAGGCGGGGGATCAAAAGCGGATCCTGACGCCGGAACAGGCGGCTCAGGCCGGGTGTGACTTCATCGTGGTGGGACGGCCCATTACCCGGGCCGCCAATCCCCTGGATGCCTACCGGCGCTGTGTGAGAGAATTCGGAGGTACCCCATGAGAGAGCTGGAAAAAACCATCGCCCGGGACCTGCTGTCCATCGGGGCGGTGTTTCTGCGGCCGGAACAGCCCTTCACCTGGGCATCCGGCATCCAAAGCCCCATCTACTGCGACAACCGCCTGATCCTCACGGCCCCCGCCGTGCGAAACCGGGTGGAGGCGGGACTGGCGGAACTGATCCGACAGTGCTATCCCACAGCGGAGGTCCTCATGGGCACCGCCACCGCCGGCATCGCCCACGCCGCCATTGTGGGCCATCTGACGGGCCTGCCCATGGGCTATGTCCGCTCCTCCGGCAAGGACCACGGGCGGCAGAACCGCATTGAGGGACGGCTGGACCGGGGAGCCAAAACCGTGGTGGTGGAGGATCTGATCTCCACGGGGGGAAGCTGTATCGAAGTGGTCCAGGCCCTGCGGGAGGCGGGAGCGGAGGTGCTGGGCATCGCCGCCATCTTCACCTACGGCCTGCGCAAGGGCCGGGAGCGTTTGGACGCCGCCGGTGTGCGCTGGGAGTGCCTGACGAATTTCGACGCGGTGTGCGCCGCGGCGGCGGAGGAAGGGCGGATTCTCCCGGAGGATCTGGACCGGCTGTCCCGGTTCCGGGACAACCCGGAGGACCCGGGCTGGAAGGAGGTTAGGCCATGCCAAGACACCTGATCGACATTACGGACCTGACGGTGGGGGAGATCGACGGTCTGATTGCCACGGCGGAGGACATTCTGTCCCACCCGGCGGCGTATCAGGACGCCTGCCAGCGCCGTCAGCTGGCCACTCTGTTTTTTGAGCCGTCCACACGGACCCGGCTGTCCTTTGAGTCCGCCATGCTGTCTCTGGGGGGCAGCGTACTGGGGTTCTCCTCCGCCCAGTCCAGTTCCGCCGCCAAGGGGGAGACGGTGGGGGACACGGTCCGCACCGTCAGCTGCTACGCGGACATCATCGCCATGCGGCACCCTCGGGAGGGGGCCCCCTACGCCGCCGCCCAGGTGTCGGAGGTGCCGGTCATCAACGCCGGGGACGGGGGCCACAACCACCCCACCCAGACCCTGACGGATCTTCTGACCCTCCACCGGGAAAAGGGGCGTTTGGGAGGCTTTACGGTAGGCTTTTGCGGGGACTTGAAATTTGGCCGCACAGTCCACTCCCTGGTGAATGCCCTGTCCCGCTATGGGGACATCCGCTATGATTTCATCTCCCCCGTGGAGCTGAAACTGCCCCGGTATGTGAAGGAGGAGGCCCTGAAAAAACGGGGGATCCCCTACTCCCAGACCACGGACTTGGAAGAGGTGCTTCCGGAACTGGACGTGCTGTATATGACCCGGGTCCAGCGGGAGCGGTTTTTCAACGAGGAGGACTATCTGCGCTTAAAGGACAGCTATGTCCTCACCCCCGCGAAACTGGCGCGTGCCCGGCAGGACCTGTCCATCCTCCATCCCCTGCCCCGGGTCAACGAGATCACCGCGGCGGTGGACCGGGATCCCCGGGCGGCCTACTGGCGGCAGGTCCGGAACGGAAAGTTTATCCGCATGGCCTTGATACTGCTTCTTCTGGGCCTGTCTCCGGGAAACGGCGGAGGGGAGGGCGTCTATGAACATTGACAGCATCCGCAACGGCGTGGTGTTGGACCACATCCAGGCGGGAAAGAGCATGGAGATCTACCGCTACCTTCGGTTCAATGAACTGGACTGCTCCGTGGCCATTATCAAAAACGCCCGCAGCGCCCGATTGGGGAAGAAAGACATCATCAAAATCGACTCCCCCATGGATTTGGACCTGGATGTGCTGGGCTATATCGACCCGGACATCACCGTGAATCTCATCCGGGACGGAGTGCGGGTTGAGAAAAAGCACCTGGAACTGCCGGAGAAGATCGTCAACGTCATCCACTGCCGGAATCCCCGGTGCATCACCATGGAGGAGCCCCAGCTGGACGCCGTGTTCCTTCTCAGCGACCCGGAACGCCGGGCCTACCGCTGCGCCTACTGCGATACCCCCAGCGACAAAAAACAGTTTTAATTCCCCTTGACGGGAAAAAGGGCCTTGCCACGCCGGGAATCTCTGGTATAATAAACCTTAAGAAACGGCGCCACTCACAGCGGTGCCAACAAAAAAAGGAGTCGAGGGAAACATGAACATTCTGGTGATCAACGCGGGCAGTTCCTCCCTGAAGTACCAGCTTCTGGACCCGGATACCGGGAAGCTGCTGGCAAAGGGCCTTTGCGAGCGCATCGGCATCGATGGAAAATTCACCTATAAGCCCCAGATCTCCGGCAAAACCGGCAAAGACGCGGCGGATGTGTCCATGCCCACCCACGCGGAGGCCATCCAGGCCGTGCTGGACGCCCTGGTGGACAGGGAAAACGGCGTCATCGGCTCCATGAAGGAGATCGGCGCCGTGGGCCACCGGGTGGTCCACGGAGGCGAGGCCTTCAACAAGTCCGTCCTCATTACGGACGAGGTCCTCAAAGCCATTGAGGACTGCATCCCCCTGGCCCCCCTCCACAACCCCGCCAACCTGACCGGCATCCGGGCCTGCCAGAGCGTGTGCCCGGGAGTGCCCAACGTGGCGGTGTTCGACACAGCCTTCCATCAGACCATGCCCCCCAAGGCTTATATGTACGCCCTGCCCTATGAGTACTATGAAAAGGACAAGGTCCGCCGCTACGGCTTCCACGGCACCTCCCACAAATACGTGGCAGGCCGGGCCGCCGCCATGCTGGGAAAGAAGATCGAGGACGTGAAGCTCATTTCCTGCCACCTGGGCAACGGCTCCTCCGTCACCGCCGTGGACGGCGGAAAGAGCGTGGACACCTCCATGGGCTTTACGCCGCTGGCGGGCGTCCCCATGGGCACCCGATCCGGGGACCTGGACGCGGGGATTTTGCAGTACCTCATGAACAAGTACGGCCTGAACATCGATGAGATGCTCAATATTCTCAACAAGAAGTCCGGCGTCCAGGGCGTCTCCGGCGTCAGTTCCGACTTCCGGGATCTGACCGAAGCCTTCCAGAAGGGCAACGCCCGGGCGGGCCTGGCCGTGGATCTCTTTAACTACGGCGTGCGCAAACTCATCGGCGCGTATGCCGCCGCCATGGGCGGCGTGGACGCCATCATCTTCACCGCCGGCGTGGGAGAGAACAGCGCCGCCCAGCGCATGGACATCGCCTCCGGTCTGGAGTTCATGGGCGTGAAGATGGACCCGGAGGCCAACAAGGCCCGGGGCAAGGAGGCCGTCATCTCCGCCGCCGACTCCCCGGTGAAGGTCCTCCTGATCCCCACCAATGAGGAGCTTATGATTGCCATGGATACAGCGGCGATTGTGAAGGGATAAGAGGCCGCGAATACGTATCAGCATGGAATTGTGCCGGGGCGGAGGGCGTCCGTCCCGGCACAATGTTTCCTTAGGAGGAAGGATGCAAAATGAAAAGTATCAAACCGGGGCGGGGCCCATCGCTCATGGGCGGGTTTGCCGGGGTCGCCGCGGCAGTGTTCGGCCTTCTCTGGACTTCTTTCGCGGCAATGTCCGGGGCCCCTGTGACGTTTACGCTGTTCGGCGTGGTCTTTGTGATTCTGGCGGCGGGCAACGCGGTCTATGAGTTCCGAAACGCCACGGGAAAAAACCGCCACTCCGTCTATGATATCACCGATGCCGATGAGGAGCCGGATCCCTTGGAGTTCCGGTTTCGCGGGGAGAGCGTGCGTGCGGACAGGGGAGAAACAGAAACAGGGGCTGTCCGTTACTGTCCCTGGTGCGGCGCAAAGCTGAACGCGGATTTTGCCTACTGCGGCAGGTGCGGCAAGAAACTGCCAGAGCTGTGAGTGATGGGTGTAAGGAGGAACAGGATTTGAAAATTGGAATGCAGTTTGCCATGCCGGTGGAGCTTCACGCCCTGCCGGGGGCGAAGGATCTGGAACCATTTGAGACAATCTCCGGCGTCCCTTTTTATGAGATCGCCCCGGGGATTACGGCCTGTGCGGGAGGCATCAGCAAGGTCAACGCCGCCATGGCGGCGGAGATCCTGATTCTGCGCTATGGGGCGGAGCTGGTGGTCAGCGCGGGGGTGGCCGGGTGCATGACGGACCTGCCCACCGGATCCCTGGTGGTGCCGTCGGAGTTTGTCCAGCACGACGTGGACACCACGGCCCTGGGGGATCCTGTGGGCATGGTGTCCACAGTGAACCGGCTGGCCTTTCCCACGTGGAAGCCGGAGCGGTGCGTGGAGATTTTGCGAAACCTGGGAACGGAGGCCGTCACAGGCCGGACCGCCACAGGGGACTGGTTTGCCACGGCGTCGGAGGAGCGGACCGCCCGGCGGGCGGAGTGGATCCGGGACACCTTCCACCCCCTGCTGGTGGAGATGGAGGGCTGCGCCGTGGCCCAGGTGTGTTATCGGAACGAGGTCCCCTTTGTGGCGCTGAAATCCGTATCCGACCACCTGTTCCGGGAGGGACAGATGGAGGAGTACTTTGACTTTGGAGCGGCCATAGCGAATCTGGGCCGGGTGCTGCTGCCCTTTGTGAAGGAACTGCAAAAGGAGGCGCTGTGAGATGGAGCGGATCGCCAGCTTTCAGGTTGACCACACGCGGCTTCTGCCGGGGCTGTACCTGTCCCGGCGGGACGGAAGCGTGGTGACTTTTGATCTGCGCTTCAAAAAGCCCAACACGGGAGATCTGCTGTCCAACAGTGAGATGCACTCCGTGGAGCATTTGATCGCCACCTTTCTGCGCAACTCCGCCCACAAGGAGGCGGTGGTGTATTTCGGACCCATGGGCTGTCAGACGGGGTTTTACTTTCTCTTTGACAGCGCTCTGCTGTCCCTGGACGGGGCGATTTCGCTGCTGCAAGAGGTCTTTTCCCAGGCGGCGGACTATGAGGGGGGGATGCCGGGAAAGAGCGCGGCGGAGTGCGGCAACTACCGGAACTTGGACGTAGAGACGGGAAAGGCTGTCTGCCGCTTTTACCGGGACCTGATCCGGGATTGGACCGTGGAGAAGCTCTCCTACGTGTAAAGAATCCGTGTAAAGTAAAAAGCCGTGCCCCCGCTTTTTAGCGGAGACACGGTCTTTTACTGCTGATTTTTCCGGTAAGCCAAATACCCTTCCAGGATCAAAGATGCCGCCACAGCGTCCACGGTCCGTTTCCCCTTTTTCACGGTTTTTCCCCCGGCGTGGAGGATCTGCCAGGCGTCCACGGTGGTGCGCCGCTCGTCCCACAGGGCCACAGGCAGCCCCGTGACGGAGCGGAGCAGGTCCGCGAAAGCCTCCGCCTTCTCCGCCCGGGGACCCAGGGAGCCGTCCATGTTCCGGGGATGGCCCACCACCAGTTCCTCCGCCCCGTGTTCCCGGGCCAGGGCGGAGATTTCTGCGGCCGCCTGTTCCGGGCGGCGGCTGGGGATGACGGATGTGAATCCCGCCAGAAAGCCCGTGGGGTCAGAGACGGCGACGCCGGTGCGGGCATCGCCGTAGTCAATGGCCATAATCCGCATGGGATTTAAGTTTTGGGAGTTCCGTCGGCGTGGAACAGGGGCAGGGGGGCCAAATACCGGATATCCGTACGCTTCTGGGCATCCCCCTCCGCCAGCACCGCGATCTTCCCTGTCACCGTGCCGCCGGCCAGCCGGACCAGTTCCTCCATGGCTACCAGGGAGCCGCCGGTGGAGATCACGTCGTCCACCAGAAGGATCCGCTTGCCCCGGATCCGCTCCGCGTCGTCCCGGCCCAGGTACAGGCTCTGGGTTCCGGCGGTGGTAATAGACTTGTCCTCCACATGGATGGGATCGGGCATATAGGCCTTGGCACCCTTCCGGGCGATGAAGTACTTCTCCGCCCCGGATTGGCGGGCCATCTCATGGATCAGGGGAATGCTCTTGGCCTCGGCGGTGAACAGGTAGTCATAGTCAGAGGGCGGGATCAGTTTCAGCATTTCCCTGGCACAGGCCACCGTGATTTCCGCGTCGCCAAAGCAGATAAACGCGCCGATGTACAGGTCCTCCGACACCTTGCACAGGGGAAGCTCCCGGCGAAGCCCCGCGATTTCCATGGAATAAGTCATGATGATGCCTCCTTACAGTGTCCGTCCCCGGCGTATGGAAGTTTTCGCGGTTCCATTATACCGGAATCCTCCGGAAAGTCAACCGCCCGCCGGATTCTTTTCATGCCTCGGGGCAGATTGGGACAGATTGGGCATGAGGATAAACAAGTGTCATAAGAAAAAACAAGCGGAATCTGTTGGATTTACCCATTGCGGCAAGGGGGAAAATCCGATACAATAAAGCGCAACATTCCATGCGGCAGTTTCGCTTCCACGCGGCGGGCCGCATGGCCTCGGCGTTCCCCTTCACTGGATCGGACCGGTACTCGTATCTGGGCCGGAAATACCAGCGGGAATGCCGTTTCGTATTTTTTACTCGCGCTCTTTAACATTTGCCGCATTGCAGGTCCCTGGCACGGCAGCGAATCGCAAATCTGATCGTTCACGAGTATAGGACGGGAGGGAGTTTTATGAAAAAAGCCGCGGTAGTCATGGGCAGCGCCTCGGACTGGCCGGTGGTGAAAGCCGCCTGCGCCCAGCTGGGGGCCTACGGCATCCCTTTTGAGACCCGGGTGCTCAGCGCCCACCGGACGCCGGAGGAGGCCGGGGCCTTTGCCCGGTCCGCCCGGGACCAGGGCTTCGGCGTGATTCTCTGCGCGGCGGGCATGGCGGCCCACCTGGCCGGGGCCTTTGCCGCCAACACCACCCTGCCCGTCATCGGCATTCCCCTGCGGGGAGGCGCTCTGGACGGCTTAGACGCTCTGCTGTCCACGGTGCAGATGCCCAGCGGGATTCCCGTAGCCACGGTAGCGGTGAACGGCGCGAAAAACGCGGCGGTGCTGGCGGCGGAGATCCTGGCAGTGTCCGACGAGGCGCTGGCGGAAAAGCTGGCGGCAGAGCGGGCCCAAATGGCCCGGGAGGTCCGGGAGAAAGAGACGGCTGTCCGAAAAGAAGCCCAGACCTTAGACGGCTGAGACAGCCCCGGATCCCTTGTTTTACAGCAATTCAATTTTCACAGCGATCATCAGGAGAATTGGCATATGGGTGGATTTTTTGGAGCAATTTCCCGGCAGGACTGCGTGTTGGATCTCTTCTTTGGGGTGGACTATCACTCCCATTTGGGGACCCGCCGGGGGGGTATGGTGGTCTACGACGCTTCCGCCGGATTTCAGCGGCAGATTCACAGCATCGAGAACACCCCCTTCCGAACCAAATTTGAAAAGGACCTGCCCCTGTTTCACGGGCACAGCGGCATCGGCTGTATCAGCGACACGGACCCCCAGCCCCTGCTGGTGCGGTCCCATTTGGGGCTGTACGCCATCACCACCGTGGGGCGGATCAACAACGCCGATGCCCTGGTGGAGGAGCGTTTCGCCGCCGGGGGACACCAGTTTTTGGCCATGAGTTCCGGCCAGGTCAACAGCACGGAACTGGTAGCGGCGCTGATCAATGAGAAGGACTCTCTGGCGGAGGGCATCCGGTACGCCCAGGAGCGCATCGACGGCTCCGCCTCCGTGCTGATCCTCACGTCAGAGGGTATCCTCGCCGCCCGGGACAAAATGGGGCGGCTCCCCGTGCTGGTGGGGCAGAACGACGAGGGCTGCTGCGTATCCTTCGAGTCCTTCGCCTACCGGAAACTGGGCTATCTGACGGCCTATGAACTGGGGCCGGGAGAGGTGGTCCGGGTGACGGCCCGGGGGGCGGAGACCCTGCTTCCCCCCTGGCGGACCATGCGGATCTGCGCGTTTTTGTGGACCTACTACGGCTATCCCAACTCCAACTATGAGGGGGTCAACGTGGAGGTCATGCGCTACCGCAACGGCCAGGTCATGGCCCGGAACGAGGGGAAGAAGCTCCCCAAAGTGGACTATGTGGCGGGGGTGCCGGACTCCGGCGTACCCCACGCCATCGGCTTTGCCAACCAGAGCGGGCGTCCCTTTGCCCGGCCCTTTGTGAAGTACACCCCCACCTGGCCCCGGTCCTTTATGCCGGACAGCCAGGAGGTCCGCAACCAGGTGGCGAAAATGAAGCAGATCCCGGTACCGGAGCTCATTGAGGGAAAGCGGCTGCTGTTTGTGGACGACTCCATCGTCCGGGGCACCCAGCTGCGGGAGACGGTGGAATTCCTCTATGAGAGCGGGGCGGAGGAGGTCCATGTGCGCTCCGCCTGTCCGCCGGTGATGTACGGGTGCAAGTTTTTGAACTTCTCCCGCAGCAACTCCGATATGGAACTTTTAGCCCGCCGGACGGTCCAGTCCATAGAGGGGGACCAGGGCCAGCGGCATTTGGATGAGTACGCGGACGCCTCCACAGAGCGGGGACAGTGCCTTCTCCGGACCATCTGTGAGCGCATGGGCTTCCAGTCTCTGGGCTACCAGTCCCTAAACGGCCTCTTAGAGGCCATCGGCATTGACCGGAATAAAATCTGCACCTACTGCTGGACCGGGAAGGACTAAAAGACGATTTATACTCGCGCTCTTTAAGAATTGCCACATTTCAGGTCACTGGCACGGCAACGGACGGTAAATCTTATCGCTCACGAGTATAATTTGCAAATTCGGAAGGAGGAAGCGCGCCATGGAAAAGCTGGAACAGGTCTATGAGGGCAAGGCGAAAAAGGTGTACCGCACGGAGGACCCGGAGCTGGTGATCGTCTCCTATAAGGACGACGCCACCGCGTTCAACGGAGCCAAGCGGGGGACCATCGTGGGCAAGGGCGTGGTCAACAACCAGATGACGAACCGCCTCATGGCCCGCCTGGAAAAGGCGGGGATCCCCACCCACTTCGTACAGGAGCTCAGCGACCGGGACACCCTGGTGAAGCGGGTGGACATCGTGCCCCTGGAAGTGATCATCCGCAATCTCTCTGCCGGACACTTCGCCTCCCGGTACGGCGTGGAGGAGGGCATCGTGTTCGACGCCCCCACCATCGAGTTCTCCTACAAGTGCGACGAACTGGACGACCCCCTGTTGAACGCCTATCACGCCCTGGCCCTAAAACTGGCCACCCAGGAGGAGATCGACACCATCAAGCGGCTGTCCTTCGCGGTGAATGACGTGCTGAAAGCCTTCTGGGCGGAGTGCGGCGTGACGCTGGTGGACTTCAAGCTGGAATTTGGGCGGCTGAGGGACGGCACCATCGTCCTGGCGGACGAGATCAGCCCCGACACCTGCCGCCTCTGGGACGCCAAGACCCATGAGAAGCTGGACAAGGACCGGTTCCGCCGGGACATGGGCGGCGTGGAGGACGCCTACGCGGAGGCCATGAAGCGTCTGCTGGCCCACAGTGAAGGGTGAGGCCGCCCATGCGAAGTTTTTCCGACAGCTACAAGGCGGCGGGGGTGGACATTGAGGCCGGATACGAGGGCGTCCGGCGCATGGCCCCCCACGTAGCCCGAACCCGGATCCCCGGCGTGGTGTCGGATCTGGGGGGCTTTGGAGGCCTGTTCGCTCCGGATTTGTCCTCCTGTCCGGATCCCGTGCTGGTCTCCGGCACCGACGGCGTAGGCACCAAACTGCGGATTGCCCAGCTTCTGGACAGGCACGACACCATCGGCATTGACTGCGTGGCCATGTGCGTCAACGACGTGGTGTGCTGCGGGGCGAAGCCTCTGTTCTTCCTGGACTACATTGCCATTGGCCGGAACGATCCCGGGAAAGTGGCGGAGATTGTCTCCGGCGTGGCGGAGGGCTGTGTCCGGGCGGGCTGCGCCCTGCTGGGCGGGGAGACTGCCGAGCACCCCGGCGTCATGGACCCGGAGGACTACGATCTGGCGGGCTTCACCGTAGGCATCGTGGACCGTTCCAAGGTCCTGGACCACAACACCATGGAACCGGGGGACGTGGTGCTGGCCCTGCCCTCCTCCGGCCTCCACTCCAACGGCTATTCCCTGGTACGAAAGGTTTTGGGGGTGGAAGAAGAAGGCTGGAACCGGTACAGCCCGGATCTGGGCTGCACCATAGGAGAGGAACTCCTCAAACCCACGGAGATCTATGTAAAACCCGTCCTGGCCTGTTTGGAGGCCGCGTCTGTCCGGGGCATCAGCCATATTACAGGCGGAGGCTTCTATGAGAATCTGCCCCGGTGCCTTCCGGAGGAACTGTCCGTGAAGATAGAGCGCTCCGCCCTGCGGACGCCGCCGATTTTCGCCCTGATCCAGCGCCAGGGGAAGATTCCGGAGCGGGATATGCTCAACACCTTCAACATGGGGGTGGGCATGATGGTGATCACAGCGAAGGCGGAGGCGGACAAGGCCCTGGATACTCTGCGCCAGGCCGGATGTGACGCCTATGTTATTGGCGAGACGGTGCGGGGGGACAGGCAGGTGGTCCTATGTTGAAACGGGCGCGGATCGCCGTGCTGGTCTCCGGCGGCGGAACGAATTTGGAGGCGTTATTAAACGCCCAGGAGCGGGGAGAACTGCCCCACGGGGAGATTGTGCTGGTGCTGTCCAGCGCGGCGGGGGCCTATGCTCTGGAACGGGCGAAAAACCACGGCGTCCCCGCCGCCGCCGCGGTGCGGAAGGGACGGCCTCAGGCGGACTTTGAGGCGGATTTGGAAGAGAAACTCCGGGCGGCGGAGATTGACGTGATTGTTCTGGCGGGATTCCTGTCCATCCTCTCCCCGGCCTTTGTGGCCCGGTGGCCGGACCGGATCCTGAACATCCACCCCTCCCTGATCCCCGCCTTCTGCGGCCAGGGGTACTACGGGTTAAAGGTCCATGAGGAGGCCTTGAAGCGGGGGGTGAAAGTCACCGGGGCCACGGTGCATCTGGTGAACGAAATCCCGGACGGCGGACGGATTCTGCTGCAAAAGGCGGTGGAGGTGCTGCCGGGGGACACGCCGGAGGTGTTACAGCGGCGGGTTATGGAACAGGCGGAGTGGATTCTGCTGCCCCGGGCGGCGGAACTGGTGTGCGCGCAGCTGGCAGAGAACGGAGGGCTGAACCATGAATGAACTGGAACTGAAATACGGCTGTAATCCCAATCAGAAACCTGCCCGGATCTTTATGCGCCAGGGCGGGGATCTGCCCGTGACGGTGCTGAACGGGAAACCGGGCTATATCAACTTTCTGGACGCGCTGAATGCGTGGCAGCTGGTGCGGGAGCTGGAAGAGGCCGCCGGACTGCCCGCCGCCGCGTCCTTTAAGCACGTGTCTCCCGCCGGGGCGGCTCTGGGCCTGCCTCTGAGCGACGTGGAGCGGAAGATGTACTTTGTGGAGCCGGACGCGGAACTGACGGATGTGGCCTGTGCCTATATCCGGGCCAGGGGGGCGGACCGGCTGTGTTCCTATGGGGACTGGGCGGCTCTGTCCCGTCCCTGCGACGCCGCCACAGCCAAATACCTCCGCCTGGAAGTATCCGACGGCATCATCGCCCCGGGCTACACGGAGGAGGCCCTGGCCATTCTGAAAACCAAGAAGAAGGGAAACTACAACGTGGTCCAAATCGATCCGGACTACGTGCCCGCCCCCCAGGAGTATAAGGACGTGTTCGGCGTCACCTTCCAGCAGGGCCGGAACGACTACAAAATCGACGCCTCCCAGTTCACAAACATCGTCACCCAAAACCGTGTCCTGCCGGACAGCGCCCAGCGGGACCTGATTGTGGCCCTGATCACCTTGAAATACACCCAGTCCAACTCCGTGTGCTACGTGAAAGACGGACAGGCCATTGGGGTCGGGGCGGGCCAGCAGAGCCGGATCCACTGCACCCGGCTTGCGGGGCAGAAGGCCGATACCTGGCTTCTCCGGCGGCATCCCTCGGTGCTGTCCCTGCCCTTCTTAGACACCATCCGCCGTCCGGACCGGGACAACGCCATTGACATCTACCTCTCCGACGAGTGGGAGGATCTGCTCCGGGACGGGGCATGGCAGAATACCTTTACCAAAAAACCGGAACCTCTGTCCGTGGAGGAAAAACGATCCTGGATTGCCCGCCAGACAGATGTAGCTTTAGGGTCCGACGCCTTCTTCCCCTTCGGGGACAACGTGGAGCGGGCCAGAAAGAGCGGCGTCCGCTATATCGCCCAGCCCGGTGGGTCCATTCGGGACGACCACGTGATTGCCACGGCGGACAAGTATGACATGGTTATGGCCTTTACAGGAATGCGCCTGTTCCACCACTGAGAGGAGGACTTTATGAAACTTCTTGTGGTGGGCGGCGGCGGCCGGGAACACGCTATCATCAAGAAACTCCGGGAGAATCCCCAAGCGGAGGTCATTTACGCCCTGCCGGGCAACGGCGGCATCGCTGCCGACGCCGTGTGCGTGCCGGAGATCGGGGCAAAGGACTTGGACGGCATTGTGGACTTTGCCCGGTCCCATCAAATTGACTTCGCTGTGGTGGCCCCGGACGATCCCCTGGCCCTGGGATGCGTGGACCGGCTTCACGCCATTGGCATCCCCTGCTTCGGCCCGGACGCCAAGGCCGCCCGGATCGAGAGCAGCAAGGTCTTTGCCAAGAACCTGATGAAGAAGTACGGCATCCCCACCGCCGCCTATGCCGTGTTCCAGGACCCGGCGGCGGCGCTGGCCTATTTGGAATCCGCCCCCCTGCCTATCGTGCTGAAAGCCGACGGCCTGGCCCTGGGAAAAGGGGTGCTCATTGCCCAGACCCGTCAGGAGGCCCGGGAGGCGGTCAAGATGATTATGGAGGACCGGGCCTTCGGAGCCGCGGGGGAACAGATCGTCATTGAGGAGTTTCTCACGGGACCGGAAGTCAGTGTCCTGGCCTTTACAGACGGCACCTGTATCCGTCCCATGGCGGCCTCTATGGACCACAAGCGGGCCGGGGACGGGGACACCGGTCCCAACACCGGGGGCATGGGCACCATCGCACCCAATCCGTACTATACGGAGGAGATTGCCCGGCGGTGCATGGAGGAGATCTTCCTGCCCACGTTGAAAGCGATGGCGGCGGAAGGCTGCCCCTTCAAGGGCTGCCTGTACTTCGGGCTTATGCTGACGCCCCAGGGGCCGAAAGTCATCGAATACAACTGCCGCTTCGGGGATCCGGAGACCCAGGTGGTGCTGCCCCTGCTGAAAACGGATCTGCTGGACCTTATGCGGGCCGTGGAGGCGGGGACCCTGGGGGAAATCGAACCGGAGTGGTCCCAGGGAGCCGCCGCCTGCGTGGTATTGGCCTCCGGGGGCTATCCCGGGCACTATGAGACGGGAAAGCCCATTCACTTTCCGGAGGCGCTTCCGTCTAATGTGACGGTTTATCACGCCGGGGACCGCCTTACGGAGGACGATACCCTGCTCACCGCCGGAGGGCGGGTACTGGGGGTCACCGCCACGGCGTCCACTCTGGAAGAAGCCCTGAAAGACGCCTACGCGGCGGCGGATACCATCGACTTTGAAGGGAAATATACGCGCCGGGACATCGGGCGGCGGGCCTTGGAAGCCCTGACTGCCCGGGATGCCAAGGCCTGAGAGGAGGGTTCCATGGTACGGCGGATCTATGTGGAAAAGAAACCGGGTCTGCGCCAGGAGGCGGAGGCACTGTGCCGGGAACTGCAAACCGTTTTGGGTATCTCCTCTTTGACGGGACTGCGGCTGGTCAACCGCTATGACGCGGAGGGGCTGGAGGAGGACGTGTTCCGCCGCTGCGTGGATACGGTGTTCTCCGAGCCCCAGGTGGACCAGGTGTACTGGGATTTGCCCTCCCATGAGGGGGCGGTATTTGCCGTGGAGGCCCTGCCGGGGCAGTTTGACCAGCGGGCGGACTCGGCGGAATCCTGCGTCCAGCTCATGACCCAGGGGGAGCGGCCCCGGGTGCGGTCCGCCCGGGTGTATCTGCTGGAAGGGGCGCTGTCGGCGGAGGATTTGGAGAGAATCAAGCGGTATGTGATCAATCCCGTGGAGGCCCGGGAGGCGGAACTGGGGAGACAGCAGTCCCTGGCCCTGCCCTGGGAGCCGCCCGCCATGGTGGAGACGGTGGAGGGCTTTACCGTCCTGGACAGGGCGGGCCTTGCAAGTCTCCTGGACGCCATGGGCCTTGCCATGGACTTAGACGATCTCACCTTTTTGCAGACCTATTTCCGGGATCAGGAGAGGCGGGACCCCACGGTGACGGAGATCCGGGTGGTAGACACCTACTGGTCCGACCACTGCCGCCACACCACCTTCTCCACCCATTTGGACGCTGTGGAAATTGTGGATCCGGCGGTCCAACGCGCCTGGGAGACTTATCAGGCGGTCCGGCGGGAGGTCTACGGGGAGGCGTCCCAGAACCGTCCCCAGACCCTCATGGATCTGGCTACCCTGGGGGCCAAGGTCCTCAAGTGCCGGGGCCTTTTACAGCACTTAGACGAGAGTGAGGAGATCAACGCCTGTTCTGTCCACGTCAACGCCACGGTGAACGGGGAAACCCAAGACTGGCTGCTGATGTTCAAAAACGAGACCCACAACCACCCCACAGAGATTGAGCCTTTTGGCGGCGCGGCCACCTGCATCGGCGGCTGCATCCGGGATCCCCTGTCCGGCCGGGCCTATGTATATCAGGCCATGCGTGTGACGGGCTGCGGGGACCCCAGGGCTCCCGTAGAGGACACCCTGCCGGGAAAACTCCCCCAGAGGAAACTGGCCCAGACCGCCGCCGCGGGCTACTCCTCCTATGGAAACCAGATTGGCCTTGCCACAGGCCAGGTCAGTGAGGTGTACCATCCGGGGTATGTGGCGAAGCATTTGGAAGTGGGTGCGGTGGTAGGCGCGGTTCCGGCGGAGAACGTGGTCCGTCAGCGGCCCGCCCCGGGGGACGTGATCCTCCTTCTGGGAGGCCGCACGGGCCGGGACGGCATCGGCGGGGCCACAGGCTCCTCCAAACGCCACGACCGCAAGTCCCTGTCCACCATGGCCTCCGAGGTCCAGAAGGGCAACGCCCCGGAGGAGCGGAAACTTCAGCGCCTGTTCCGGGACCGTGACGTGGCGAAACGGATCAAGCGGTGCAACGACTTCGGGGCCGGAGGCGTCAGCGTGGCCATTGGAGAGCTGGCGGACGGGCTGGAGATCGATTTGGACGCGGTGCGGAAGAAATACGAGGGGCTGGACGGCACGGAGCTGGCCATTTCCGAATCCCAGGAGCGCATGGCGGTGGCGGTGGCCCCGGAGGACGCCCCGGCGGTGATAGCGGCGGCGGACCGGGAGAACTTAGAGGCATATCCCGTGGCGGTGGTGACAGAGGAGCCCCGCATGGTCATGCGCTGGCAGGGAAAACCCATTGTCAGTCTCTCCCGGGCCTTTCTCAACACCAACGGCGCGGTGAAACACGCCGCCGTGTCGGTACCTGTGCGTTTTATGGAAAAGGATTCCCGTCCCATGCCCACCCTGCGGGCTATGGCGGCGGAACTGGCCACGGTGTCCCGCCGGGGGCTTTCCGAGCGGTTCGATTCCACTGTGGGGGCGGGCACGGTGCTGATGCCCTTTGGGGGCCGTTACCAGCGCACTCCCGCCCAGGTTATGGCGGCGCTGCTGCCGGTTCTCCCGGGACAGGAGACGGAGGACTGCTCCGTTATGGCCTGGGGCTTTGACCCGTACCGCATGGCGAAAGATCCCTTCCAGGGGGCCAAAGAGAGCGTGATTTTGTCTGCCGCGAAACTGGTCTCCGCCGGATGCGACTACCGGACCGCCTATCTCACCTTCCAGGAGTATTTTGAGAAACTGGGCACGGACCCGGAACGGTGGGGGAAACCCTTCTCCGCCCTTCTGGGAGCCTTGGAGGCCCAGCTGGGCCTGGGCATCGCCGCCATCGGCGGCAAGGACTCCATGTCCGGCTCCTTCTTAGACATGGACGTACCCCCCACCCTCATCTCTTTTGCCATTGCCCACACCCAGGCGGGGAAAGTGCTGTCCCCGGAGTTCAAAGAGGCGGGACACCCGGTGTACCTGTTTGGATACGGCGGGGAGGATCTCTCGTCCCTCCGGCGGGCCTGGGAGGACTTTCACAGCCTGTGTGCCGCCGGAAAGGTGCGCTCCGCCTGGGCTGTGGAACAGAGCCCGGCAGAGGGGGTCATGAAAATGACCTTTGGCAACCGGATTGGGTTTACAGAGGATCCAGACTGTCCGCTGAATCTGTGCGATTGGTATTATGAGCCTTGCGTCGGGGCTATTCTGGCAGAACTGACGGAGGAGATCCCCGGCGGGTTGCGCTTAGGCACCACCACAGCGGAGACGGCCATCGCCCTGGGGGGAGAACAAGTCTCCATTTCTGAACTGCTGGCCCTCCACGAGGACGGATTGGAAGCCGTGTACCCCAGCCGGACTGCCGTATCGGAGGAGGCTGTGCCGGTCTTGACCGCCGACCCTGTCCCTGTGGCTGCTCCAAAGGTCAAAATCGCAAAGCCAAAGGTCCTGATCCCCGTGTTCCCCGGCACCAACTGCGAGTATGACAGCGCCCGGTCCGTTCTGCGGGCGGGACTGGAGGCGGAACTGTTTGTGGTGAACAACCAGTCCGCCCGGAACGTGGCGGCGTCGGCGGAGGGGTTCGCAAAAGCGGTGGGGGAGAGCCAGGTGGTCTTTCTTCCCGGCGGCTTCTCCGGCGGCGACGAGCCGGAGGGTTCCGCCAAATTCATCACCGCCTTCTTCCGGAATCCCCAGGTGGCGGACGCGGTGATGGACCTGCTTCAACACCGGGACGGCCTGATGCTGGGCATTTGCAACGGCTTCCAGGCCCTCATCAAACTGGGGCTGGTGCCCTTCGGGGAGATCCGGGATCCGGACGGGGACTGCCCCACTCTCAGCTATAACGTCATCGGACGGCACCAGTCCCGGATTGTCCGCACCCGGGTGGCCTCCAACCGCTCCCCGTGGCTGACCCGGGTCCAGCCGGGAGATGTTGTGAATGTCCCTATCTCCCACGGGGAAGGCCGGTTCCTGTGCCCGCCGGAACTGCTGCAAACCCTGGCGGACCGGGGCCAGATCGCCACCCAGTATGTGGACTTGGAGGGGCGGCCCTCTATGGACGTGGACTTCAACCCCAACGGCTCTCTCTGGGCGGTAGAGGGCCTGCTGTCCCCGGACGGCCGGGTATTCGGCAAGATGGGCCATTCGGAGCGGATCGGCCCCGCCCTGTACCGGAACGTGCCGGGAGAGTACGAGCTTCACCTGTTCGACGCCGCCCGGGACTATTTCAGGCCCTAATGTGAATGCTTTACGGAAACAGGGGCAGTCTGCCCAGGATTCTATGATTCTACGAAATGAGGTGGCATGATGGCATACTTTTTCCCGGAACCCTCCCGCACCTTCAGCGAATACCTCCTGGTCCCCGGCTATTCCTCCTCGGAGTGTATCCCGGACAACGTGTCCCTGAAAACCCCGGTGGTGAAATATCGGCGTGGAGAGGAGCCGTCCTTGACCATGAACGTGCCCATGGTGTCCGCCGTGATGCAGTCCGTATCCGGGGAGAAAATGGGCGTGGCCCTGGCCAAAGAGGGCGGCATCGCCTTTATCTATGTGTCCCAGCCCATTGACCAGCAGGCGGATATGGTGCGCCGGGTGAAAAACACCAAGGCAGGGTTCGTGGCCAGCGACTCCAACCTCCGCCTGGGGGACACCTTGGCGGAAGTACTGGCCTTGAAAGAGCGCACGGGCCACTCCACCATGGCGGTGACGGAGGACGGCACCGGCACGGGGAAACTGCTGGGCCTGGTCACCAGCCGGGACTACCGGGTCAGCCGCATGGACGCCTCCGCTAAGGTAGCGGACTTCATGACCCCGGCGGAAAAACTGATCACGGCCCCGGAGGGCATCACCCTGAGCCAGGCCAACGACATCATCTGGGACCACAAGCTCAACGCCCTGCCCATCGTCTCCGGGGACGGGTGCCTGCGCTCCTTTGTGTTCCGGAAAGACTACGACTCCCACAAGGAAAACCCCTTGGAACTGCTGGATGAGCGGAAGCGGTACGTGGTGGGAGCCGGCATCAACAGCCGGGATTACGCGGACCGGGTTCCGGCCCTGGTGGACGCCGGGGCGGACGTTCTGGTCATCGACTCCTCCGAGGGGTACTCGGAGTGGCAGCTGCGGACCCTGCAATGGATCCGCCAGCGCTACGGGGATACGGTGAAAGTGGGCGCGGGCAATGTGGTGGACGGAGAGGGGTTCCGCTTTTTGGCGGACGCCGGGGCGGATTTCGTGAAAATCGGCATCGGCGGCGGCTCCATCTGCATCACCCGGGAGACCAAGGGCATCGGCCGGGGACAGGCCACGGCGGTCATCGACGTGGCCCAGGAACGGGACCGGTACTTTGAGGAGACCGGGGTCTATGTGCCCATCTGCGCCGACGGCGGCATCGTCCAGGACTACCACATCACCCTGGCCCTGGCTATGGGGGCGGACTTCTGTATGCTGGGGCGGTACTTCTCCCGGTTTGACGAGTCCCCCACGGGAAAGATCCTCATCGGCGGCAGCTATATGAAGGAGTACTGGGGCGAGGGCAGCGCCCGGGCCAGAAACTGGCAGCGCTACGACCTGGGCGGCTCCGGGAAGCTGTCCTTTGAGGAGGGCGTGGACTCCTATGTGCCCTACGCCGGGACCCTGGCCGACGGCATGGCGGCGACCCTGGCGAAAATCCGCTCCACCATGTGCAACTGCGGGGCCTTGACCATTCCGGAACTGCGGCAGAAGGCGAAACTGACACTGGTGTCCTCCGTCTCCATTGTGGAGGGCGGGGCCCACGACGTACTGCTGAAAGACACCACGGGAAACGTAAAAATCTGAACAGTTCCCTGCCACAAATCAGGCCCGCCGGGTTTCTCCGGCGGGCTTGTTTTTTGCGCTTAAAAAAATAGATCCGCGGAAAGAATCCGACAAAATGCAATCCGGCGGGCGCGTATAATATCCCTGGAAAAAGTTCCCTTTCCAGGGTGTTTTTTTCAAAAGCGGGCACAAAATTAGAAAAAGGTGAAAAGGAAACTGCCTTTACGACAACAGGACGACAGGAGAATGGGCATGGAGATTCAGGAAAAAAGCGCGGATCGGACACTGACCTTGCTCTTTACGGGAGAACTGGACCACCACGGGGTCCGGGACGCCCTGCGGCGGATTGATTTCGCCATTGACACGGCGCTGCCCAGAACGCTGGCTCTGGATTTTGGCGGCGTGACCTTTATGGACAGCTCCGGTATCGCGCTGATTATGCGCTCCCAGCAGAGGATGCGGCTGTGTGACGGCAGTCTGTGGGTGTGCAACGTGCCGCCCCAGGCCCGCCGGGTGCTGGACGCCGCCGGAATCAGCAGGCTGGTCACGATTAAGTAGGGCCAGCCGTCCGAAAAAGGAAAAGGATTGAACACAAGGAGGACTACATAATGAGAGCCAAGGCTTCCAATGAGGTGAAGCTGGAGTTTCCCAGCCACAGCAGCAACGAGGGGTTTGCCCGGGGGGCGGTGGCCTGTTTCGCCGCCCAGATGGATCCCACTTTGAACGAGCTGGAAGATATTAAGACGGCGGTCAGCGAGGCCGTTACCAATGCCATCATCCATGCCTACCCGGACACCATCGGCAAGGTGTCGCTGAAACTGCGGATCTGTCCGGGGAACACCCTGGAACTGACGGTCCGGGACCGGGGCCGGGGGATTCCCGACGTGGAGCGGGCCAGACAGCCCATGTTTACCACCGGCGGGGAGGAGCGCAGCGGCATGGGGTTCACGATTATGGAGAGTTTTATGGACCGCCTGACCATCCGGTCCGTCCAGGGCAAGGGGACCACGGTGGTGATGAAGAAGAAGCTGTCGGTGAGAAGCAGGCGATGAACGCGGAACTTCTGCGATCCGCCCAGGCAGGGGATCCGGAGGCCCGGGAGCAGGTGGTGGAGGAGAACCGGGGGCTGATTTGGAGCGTGGTGCAGCGGTTCCAGGGCCGGGGGGTGGAGACGGAGGACCTGTACCAGCTGGGCTGCCTGGGATTTTTGAAGGCGGTGCAGGGCTTCGACTTCTCCTATGGCACCCGGTTCTCCACCTACGCGGTCCCCAAAATCGCCGGGGAAATCCGTCGTTTTCTCCGGGACGACGGGCCGATTAAAGTGGGCCGTACCCTCCGGGAACAGGCCCAGGCCCTGTACCGCCTCCGGGAGCGGCTGCGCCAGGAACTGGGCCGGGAACCGGCCCTGTCGGAACTGTCAGCGGCCTCCGGCCTGGCCGTAGAGGACATCGCCCAGGCGGAACTGGCCTCCGGCGCGCCGGACTCCCTGCAAGCGGAGCCATCGGAGGGGCTGACCTTAGAGGAACTGCTGGGGACAGAGGCCCCGGAGGAGGCTTTGGTAGAGCGGATCGCCCTGCGGCAGGCCGTGGACGCTTTGCCGGAAAAGGAGCGCGTGACGATTCTTCTTCGGTATTTCAAGGGCCTGACCCAGCAGCAGACCGCCCGGATCTTGGGGGTGTCCCAGGTGCAGATCTCCCGTTTGGAGCGCCGTGCCCTGGGCCGCCTTCGGGAGACCATGCCCCCATAGGGCCGAACAAACCAAAATACACGGGAGCCTCTGAAAAAGAGGCTCCCGTGTATTTTTCAGGAGAAGCGGCATAGAGATAAACGTATCGACAATTCATAGTTTTGGAAGGAAGGCGGTCCGAAGTGGGCTTAGGGGAGTGGATGGACCTGATTTGCGGCGCGGCGCTGTTCCTCTACGGTATGGCGCTGATGGGAGAGGGGCTGAAACGCCTGTCCGGAAAACGTTTGGGGCCCATCCTGTTCCGTCTGACCCACACCAATGCCCGGTCCATCCTCCTGGGGGCCGGGGTGACGGCGGTGATCCAGTCCTCCAGCGCCACCGCCGTTATGGCGGCGGGCTTTGTCCGGGCGGGGCTAATGGGGCTGAAACAGGCCGTGGGGGTGATTTTGGGGGCCATTTTGGGCACCAGCGCCACAGGCTGGCTGGTGTGCCTCCGTTTTCTCGGCGGCGGGGCCTTTGCGGGGATCCTGTCCTCCGGGCCCCTCACCGCCGCCGCCGTCCTGGGCATCGCCCTGCGGCTGTTCTCCCGCCGCCCTGCCCGCCAGTGTACGGGGGAGATCCTCATGGGCTTTGTGGTGCTCATGACTGGCATGGAGGGCATGAGCGGCGCGGCGGCGGGACTGGGGGAACTGCCCTGGTTCCAAGCCTTACTTGCCTCCGTCTCCCACCCCCTGGCCGGAATTCTGGCGGGAGCGGCCCTGGGGGCGGCGTTACAGTCCGCCTCCGCCGCCGTAGGCGTACTCCAAGCCCTGTCCGCCGCCGGGACCGTCACGGCGCAGGCGGCGGTGCCTCTGCTGCTGGGCATCGCCATAGGGGCATCGGTACCGGTCCTGCTGTCCGCCGCAGGCACCGGGGAGCCCAAAACCGCATTGGCCTACCTGCTGTGTACCTCCCTGGGGACCCTGGTGTGCGCCTGCCTGTTCTCTATTCTACCCCTGTTTCCGCCGGAACTTTCCATGGACCCCTTTACGGTGGCCCTGGCCAATACGCTGCTGCGGCTGATCATGGTGCTGGTGCTGTGCCCTTTTACGGACGCCATCGAAGAAGCGGTCCTGCTTCTGACGGGATCCGTCTCTCAGGGACGGGACGCCCCCTGCCGCTCCCGCAGGGGCAGGGCGTAAGGCGGGCGCAGATAGAAGGGCCGCAGTTCCCGGGGCGACACCAGCGCTCCCTGACGTGCCAACGCTTCCGCTTCCAAGGCAACGGAGGCGGCGTTTTGCAGCCGCAGATGGGGCGGGGCAAGACGATAGAGAATGCCCCGCTGAGACAGAAACTCGGCGCACAGTTCCGCCCCGTCCCCCACCAGGGTCTTAGGCCGGGGATCCCGGGCAAGGTCCGCTGCCAAATCCTCTAAGGAAATGGCCCGGTCCTCCGTCAGCCGCACCGGGACGCCGTCCCCACAGGAGAACAGGGCGTTGTACACCTGGGCCCGGCGGGCGTCCATGACACACACCGCCATTCCTCCCGCGAAGGCAATGTTCCGGGCCATGGCGGCCAGAGTGGACACGGCCACAGTCTGTTTCTCCGCTCCCAGGGCAAGGCCCTGGGCGGCGGCGATGCCGATGCGCAGTCCCGTGAAGGATCCGGGCCCCGCCGCCGCCGCAACGGCGTCTATGGCGTCTAAGGACAGGTCCGCGTTCCGAAGGAGATCCCGCACCAGGGGCATCAGTGTCCGGCTGTGGGTCAGGGCCGTGTCCTGATAGGCCAAACCCAGGATCCGTCCGTCCTCCGACAGAGCGGCGGAGGCCGCCCGGGCGGAGGTCTCCAAGGCCAGGATTCTCACGGCAGTTCCACCCCCTCAATCCGGATCCGGCGGCGGGTATCGCCTCCCTCCGCCCGTTCCAAGGTCACGGTAATGGCATCCGGAGGAAGAACGCCCTCGATCCGTTCACTCCACTCCACGGCGCAGACGCCGCCCTGTTCCAAATAGTCGTCCCAGCCGATGTTGTACAGGTCCCCGGCGTCTTGCAGCCGGTACAGGTCAAAGTGGAACAGGGGCAGGCGTCCCCCCTCATAGGCGTTGACCAGGGTAAAGGTGGGGCTGGTGACCCGCCCCGGATACCCCAGCCCCCGGGCAAGGCCCCGGGTAAAGGCAGTCTTGCCCATGCCCAGATCTCCCCGGTAGGCGATAATTGCCCCCGGGGATAGGACCTGGGCCAGACGCAGAGCCGCCGCCTCCGTCTCCGCCTCGTTTTCCGTCAGAAGTTCCATATACTCCCGCCCTTCAGCGCTGATACTCAAACTCAAAGTCATACAGGACCACCGTGTCCCCGTCCTGAATGCCCTGTTCTTCCAGCCGGTCAAAGAGGCCGGACTTGCGGAGCATCCGGTCAAAGTACATCCGGCTCTCATAGTCGGCGAAGTTGATATCCCGCATGAGCCGCAGAACCTGGGGCCCCTCAATGACCCACGCGCCGTCGTCCCGGCGGCGGATCTCCGTGGGGGCCTCCGCCGTCTCCGGGGCGGGGGGCACGTATTCCGGGGCATAGACTGCCACCGGAGGCAGGGCGGACAGCATCCGGGCCACCGCCGCCACCAGTTCCTCCACGCCTTTGTGGGCGGCGGCGGAGATCTCCAACAGGGAATATCCCTGGGCCTGGGCGCGTTGGCGCAGTTTGGAGAGGAACTCCGGATCCGGGTTCAGATCCGTCTTGTTGGCGGCCACGATCCTGGGCCGGGAGGCCAAATCCGGGCTGTACCGGGCCAGTTCCTCACAGACCGTGTCGAAATCCTCCGCCGGATCCCGGCCCTCGCTGCCAGAGGCGTCCACCACCTGCACCAGCAGGCGGCAGCGGTCGATGTGCCGGAGGAAGTCGTGGCCCAGGCCCGCCCCCTCACTGGCCCCCTCAATGATGCCGGGGATGTCCGCCATGACGAAGCTGGCCCCCTCGTCCACCCGGACCACCCCCAAATTAGGCGTCAGGGTGGTGAAGGGATAGTCCGCGATCTTGGGCCGGGCGTGGGAGACGGCGCTGAGCAGAGTGGACTTGCCCGCGTTGGGCAGGCCCACCAGCCCCACGTCCGCCAGGAGCTTCAGTTCCAGCACTACGTCCCGCTCCTCCCCGGGAAGCCCCGCCTTGGCAAACCGGGGGACTTGCCGGGTGGGGGTGGCGAAATGCAGGTTGCCCCAGCCTCCCCGGCCTCCCCGGCACAGCACAAAGGGCTCGTCCCCGGACAGGTCCTGTAAAATGGCTCCGGTGTTCCCGTCCCGCACCAGAGTGCCCCGGGGAACCCGGATCACCAGATCCGCCCCGGCTTTCCCGGACTTCCGGGACCCCTGTCCGTCCATACCGTTGGGGGCCGTATACTTGCGGCGGTAGCGAAAATCCATGAGGGTGGACAGGCTGTCGTCCGCTCTCAGCACCACGGACCCGCCGTCGCCGCCGTCGCCGCCGTCAGGACCGCCGGCGGCCACATACTTCTCCCGGTGGAACGCCACCGCGCCGTTCCCCCCGTCCCCGGCCTTCACATGAATGCGGGCCGTGTCCACAAATGCCCCTGCCATAACCGTCCTTTCCCGGAAAACCTAAGCTGTCTGATCTTTCTATTTTACCGGAAAACGGCCGTTTCGTCAAGATTGGGAGATTCTACGGATTTGCGGGGAAAAATTTCAAGAATATTTACAAAAATCATGGTTTCCTTTGGGGCGATCCTGTGATACTATATAAAAAGGAGAGAATCCGCTATCTTCCCTTGGGGATCTGCCCGCCGCTGGCGGGGACAGCCCCGGGAGAGAAACGAGACGGAAAGGAGCGTGGCATGGATGGGACTTTTCGATGCGTTGCGGAATAGACGAAATAAAAGAGAACAAAGAGACGCTCCAAAAAGACCCGCGTCAAATGACGCCATGGAGCGGGAAGCCTTAAACACGTATTCCTGGATGCGCGTGGAGGTCAGCGGACAGGATACGCCCCTGTTTTTCCTTGGGAACCTGTCCTTTTCGGATTCCGGCCGGGCCCAGCTTCAGCAGATCGGCGAGGCGATTGGAGAACCGGATCCGCCGGAGAAGGAGTTTCCGGAGGACGACGACCCGGAGCCGCCGCTGATCCGGGTGCTGGTCCGGGGTTATGACGAGAAACAAAAACTGGCGGTGCATATGACCGGGGTGATCCGCCGCTTTACCCAGACCAGCTGGCGGGTGGAGGGCCTGCGGATCGAGGGTAAGGACAACGACCGGGCCTTCTTCCGCTATGACACCATCCGTCAGGGCACCCTGACCCGGGTCCCCAAGGAGGAGACAGAGGAGGAACAGGCGGCTAAAAAACAAGCGGAGGCGGAGGGAGCGGAACCGGAGCCGCCGAAGGAAATGGGGCCCATCCCCTGCGAGATCCGGGATGTCAGCGCCGGAGGCGTGCGCATCCGCACCAAGGAGACTTATGAGATGGGAGAGCAGGTAACGCTGGAGACGGATATCTTCACCAGCAGAAAGATCCCGCCCCTTGCGTGTCTGGTCCAGCGGATCATCGACAAGAAAGAGGGCTATAAAAAGGCCGCCTTTCATGAGTACGGCCTGAAATTCCTGGACCTGGACGTTGAGACCGTGGACCGTATGGCCCACATCATTATGGAACTGCAGATGAAAGAGATGAAGCGCCAGCTGGGAGGATAACCATGGGGGAAGAACTGCGGGCCATGGGCTACCTCTGCCCCGGCTGCGGCAAAACTGTCCAGGGAACACGGGATCCCTTCGTCCTGGCCTCCTCAGACGCCGCCGTGGCCTGTTCCTGCGGGCGGTCCGTTCTGCACACGCAGTATGACGGGCTCCGCGTCCGAGTGACTGCCCCCTGCGGCATCTGCGGGAAGGTTCACAGTGCCTCCTGCGGCGCGGACCGCCTGTTCCACGGAGAAACCGCCTTCAGCTGCGCCGAGACGGGACAGTTCTGCGCCTTCCTGGGTTCCCCGGACACGGTGGAGGCCCATTTGAAGGAGCTGGCGGCGCTGTCGGAGAAGCAGGCGGACGGAGGCGTGTTCTTAGACAGCGTGATCATGTACGAGATCCTCTCAGAACTGCGGGACATTGCCCAGCGTCCGGGGGGCATTACCTGCCGCTGTGGAAGTAAGGAGTATACTATGCGGGTCCGCAGCGCCGCCGTGGAACTGATCTGCCCCCAATGCGGGGGACGGCTCCGGATCCCCGCCGCCACGGACCGGGATCTGGACGACCTGTGCTGTCAGATGAAGCTGGTCATCCCCGGAAGAGCGGCGGAGTCCCGGAAGGGTGGAGCGTAAGCGGATGTTTTGCCCCAAATTACAGAATTGAGATTTGACAATCGGGCGGAATCCGTGTAAACTGAGTAACCCATATCATAGGAAATGGAGAGAGCGCCTTGAGAAAAGAGAACATATCAGACGCGGTGATCCGGCGTCTTCCCCGATATTACCGGCAGTTGTCTGAGATGTACGCCCGGGGCGTGGTGCGGGTTTCCTCCCGGTCCCTGGGCGTCGAAATGGGCATTACGGCCTCCCAGATCCGACAGGATTTCAGCTGTTTCGGCGAATTCGGCCAGCAGGGGTATGGCTACCATGTGGACGAACTGCGGCGGGAGATCGGGCACATCCTGGGTATCGACCAGGACCACCGGCTGATTGTGGTGGGGGTGGGCCATCTTGGCCACGCCCTTTTGCAGAACTTTCCCTTTGCCCGGACCGGCTTCTCCGTCCAAGGGGCCTTTGACGTGTCCCCTACCGTGATTGGGACCGCTGTCAACGGCGTGGAGGTCCGGCCCATGGAAGAGATCGAGGCGTCTTTGCGGGACCAGCCTGTGGACGTGGTGGTGCTGACCATCCCCCAGTTCGTGGCCCAGCAGACGGCGGACCGGCTCATTGCCCTGGGCGTACGGGGCTTTTGGAACTTCACCAATGTGGAGCTGTCCAGCGCGGTCCCCGGCGTGGAGTTCGAGAACATCCACTTCGCGGACAGCCTCCTGACCCTGAGCTACCGCATCGCCCATCCGCCCATAAAAGAAGAAAACCCGTGATCCGTGATCGATAAAAGTCGCCATTCGTTGCCGTGTGGACAGCCTGGGAGCCGGAAAAGCTGAAAGAGCGCGGTGAGAGCGCGGTAAAAACGGAACCTTCCTGCCCTTAGCGCATAAGATGAAATGAGGCCGCTTCCACGGTCTACATCTCACAGGGAGGTTCCCAATTATGTGCAACAATGGTTTTGGCGGCAACAACTGCTGGTGGATCATCATCCTGATCGTGCTGTGGTGCTGCTGCGGCAATAACAACGGCTGCAACAATGGCTGCAACAATGGCTGCTTCGGCAACAATGGCTGCTTCGGCAACAATGGCTGCGGCAACAACAACTGCAACTGCGGCTGCAACAACGACTGCGGCTGCTAATCATTCACCTGCGGGAAACCCCTGCCCCGGGCCGCAAGGCCCGGGGCCTGTGCGGAGGACGCCATGGAAAATTACTTTGCAATCCGGCTGGAAGGCGATGCCTTGAGGGCCATCAGTTCCGTGGGCCTGGCCCACATGGGGGACGCGGTCTATGAGGTACTGGCCCGGGGCTGGCTGTGCGTCCACGGACGGGCCACGGGCCGGGGAATGCACCGGGACGCGGTGCGGCTGGTGTGCGCCGAGTTCCAGGCGGCGGGGGCGGAGCGGATCCGCCCTCTGCTGACAGAGGAGGAAGCGGCGGTGTTCCGCCGGGGCCGCAACGCCCAGGTCCACACCGTGCCGGGACACGCCAGCCGCGCCCAGTACGGCGAAGCCACCGCTTTGGAGGCCCTGTTCGGCTGGCTGTACCTCACGGGCCAGCGGGACCGGGCCAACGCGCTTTTCTGCGCAGTCATGGAGGAGGCGGAGGGATGGCGTTAGACGCTGTATTTTTGCGGGCCCTGGCGGAGGAACTGCGTCCCCAGGTCCTGGGGGCCAAAATCGAAAAAATCCACCAGCCCGCCCGGGATCAGGTGCTTTTGATACTGCGGGGAAACCGGAAACTGCTGCTGTGCGCCGGGGCCAATGCCCCCCGGATCCAGTTCACTGCCCTGGAACGGGACAACCCCTCTGCGCCCCCTATGTTCTGTATGCTTCTGCGCAAGCATCTCTCCGGAGGCCGGATCACCGCCTTAGACCAGCCCCCTTTGGAGCGGCTTATCCGGCTGGAACTGGACACGGCGGACGATCTGGGCCGGGCGGGACACCACTCCCTGATTTTAGAGGCCATGGGCCGCCGGTCCAACCTGATTCTCCTGGACGCGGAGGGCCGGATTGTGGACTGCCTGCGTCGGATAGACGCGGAGATGTCCCCGGCCCGCCAGATTCTGCCGGGGCTTTTTTACCAGCCCCCGCCGTCAGTGGAGCGGCTGCCCTTCCTGGACGAGACGGAGGCGGGGTTCCGGGAGAAATACGCTGACACCGATCCGGGGACGCCGCCGGAGCGGTTCCTGCTGGACCACTATTTCGGCCTGTCCCCCCTGCTCTCCCGGGAGATCGCCTTCCGGGCTGAGGCTCCCGGCCTGTCGAATCGGTCGGACCGGCTGTGGGCGGAATTGGACCGTCTGGCGGACACCGTGCGAAAAAACCGGTTTTCCCCGGTGCTGCTCCGCCGGGAGGGACAGCCCATAGAATTCTCCTGTTTTCCCCTGCTGCAATACGGCCCCACTGTGGAAACGGAGGCGTTTCCGGACTGTTCCGCCCTGCTGGACGCCTACTATGGGGAGCGGGAGCGGCAGGAACGGGCCCGGATCCGGGGCGCGGAACTGATCCGGGCCGCCACCACTGCCCGGGACCGTCTGCGCCGGAAGCTCACCGTCCAGGAGCGGGACTACGCCGCCGCCCAGGACCGGGACAAACTGCGGCTTCAGGGGGATCTCATCACCGCCAATCTGTACCGCATGGAAAAGGGGCAAAAGAGCCTGATCTGTGAGAACTTTTACAGCGAAGAAGGGGAGACGGTGTCCGTGCCCCTGGACCCGCTGCTGTCCCCCCAGCAGAACGCCGCCCGGTACTATAAGCGCTACGCCAAAGCCAAAACCGCAGCCAAGGTCCTGCGGGAACAGATGGACCTTGCACGTCGGGATCTGGACTATTTGGAGAGCGTGTTGGAGGAACTGTCCCGGGGGGAGACGGAACAGGATTTTCTGGACATCCGCCGGGAACTGCGGGAGAGCGGCTTTCTGCGGTCCTCCGGGAAGGAGAAAAAAAGCCGTCCCAGCCGTCCCCGGGAGTTCCGCACCGCCTCCGGACTGCGGATTCTGGCCGGACGGAACAACCGCCAGAACGACGCCCTGACCCGGGAGGCGGACCACCGGGATCTGTGGTTCCACACCCAGAAGATCCATGGGGCCCATGTGATTCTCCGCACGGAGGGCCAGGTCCCCGGGGAGGCGGACATTCAGGAGGCCGCCGCCGTGGCGGCGTACTACTCCCAGGCCCGGGAGGGGGCCAAGGTGCCGGTGGACTACACCCCGGTGCGGTATGTGAAGAAACCGGCGGGAGCCAGGCCGGGCATGGTGATCTACACCACCTATCGCACGGCCTATGTGTCCCCCGGTCTGCCGGATACAAAAGAAAAAGGAGGAACCGAAGCATGAACGTTGTGTGTTTGGATATGGAGGGCGTCCTGGTGCCGGAGATCTGGATTGCCTTCTCCGAGGCCAGCGGCATTCCGGAACTGCGCCGCACCACCCGGGACGAGCCGGACTATGACAAGCTCATGCGCTGGCGTCTGGGCATTCTGAAAGAACACGGTCTGGGACTGCGGGAGATCCAGGCGGTCATCGCCAAAATCGATCCCCTGCCCGGGGCCCGGGAGTTCTTGGACGAACTGCGGACCTTGACCCAAGTGCTGATCCTCAGCGACACCTTTGAGGAATTTGCCCGTCCGCTGATGAAAAAGCTGGGCTGGCCCGCCCTCCTTTGCAACTCTCTGGAAGTGGCGGAGGACGGGACCATCACAGGCTATCGGATGCGCTGCCAGCAGTCCAAGCTGTCCACGGTGAAGGCGTTACAGTCCGTGGGCTGTGAGACCATTGCCAGCGGGGACAGCTACAACGATCTTGCCATGATCCGGGCCAGCAAGGCCGGGTTCCTCTTCCGCAGTACGGATCAGATCCGAAAGGACTACCCCGATCTCCCCGCCTATGAGGAGTTCTCCGACCTGCTGAACGCCATCCGGGCGGCGCTGTAACGCAAAAAGGAGACACACAATGATAGAAGCCATTTTTATTGAGCTTTGCAAATGGGTTGGGCGCTTTTTTCTGTGGGTGTGAGCAGTTCCTGCCGGCGTGATATTTCTGGGTTATCTTATCTATATCTTGACGTCTATTTGTAAGGAACTGAGGAAATAAAATCTTGCGCAGAGGAGGGATTTCGTGTACGAGGCCTTTCAGAATTTGGGCTTTTCCCCGGCGGACATCCTCTTTCCCCGGGAAGGGATCGACTTGACGAAATGGGCGGTCATCGCCTGTGACCAGTTCTCCTCTCAGCCGGACTACTGGCAGGCCGTGGCCCGGACGGTGGGGGACGCCCCCTCTACCCTGCGGCTGATTCTGCCGGAGGCGGAACTGAAAAGCCCGGAGGTGGACCGGCACATCCGGGACATCAACGCCGCCATGGAGCGGTACTGGGCCGAGGGAGTGTGGCGGGAGCTGGGAGACACCCTCATCTATGTGGAGCGCACCCAGTCCGATGGGCGGGTCCGCCACGGACTGGTGGGGAAAATCGACTTAGACCGCTACGACTTCACCCCTGGCAGCGGAGCCCTGATCCGGGCCACGGAGGGCACGGTCCTCTCCCGGATTCCCCCCCGGGTCCGGGTGCGGCGGGACGCTCCGGTGGAACTGCCCCATGTGATGCTGCTGATGGACGATCCGGCGGATACGGTTCTGGGTCCTCTCCGGGGCCTGTCCCATGGAGGGGCGTTGTATGATTTCCCCCTTCAACAGGGAGGCGGCGTCCTGCGGGGCTGGACCGTGCCGCCGGAACGGATGGACGGGATTGCCGGGGCCTTGTCCGCCCTGGCCGATCCAAAGGAGATGGAGCGGAAATACGGCCTTTCCGGCGTGTCGCCCCTGCTCTTTGCGGTGGGGGACGGCAACCACTCCCTGGCCGCGGCAAAGCAGTGCTATGAGGACCGCAAACGGGAGACGCCGCCGGAACAGTGGGCGCTTCTGCCGGAGCGCTATGCCCTGGCGGAGGTGGTGAACCTCCACGATCCGGCCCTTGAATTTGAACCCATCCACCGCTGTGTCTCCGGCGTATCCCCGGAGGACCTGCTGCGGGCCTTCCGGGAAGCCTGGCCCAGCGCCGTGGAGGGACGGCACCCCGGACACGTGATAGAATTCGTGTGGGCGGGGCAGAGCCTGGTCCTGACCGTACCGGATCCCCGGTCCCAGCTGGCAGTGGGCACCTTACAATCGTTCCTGGACGAATACTTGGACGCCCACGGCGGGGACATCGACTATATCCACGGGGACCAGGCCGCCCGGGACCTGGGAAACCGCCCAGGCTGTATGGCCTTCCTCCTTCCGCCTATGGGAAAGGACCAGTTCTTCAAAACCGTCATGGCAGACGGCGTCCTGCCCCGGAAAACCTTCTCCATGGGCCAGGCCCGGGACAAGCGGTACTATTTGGAGGGGCGGAGGCTCCGGACATGAGCCCAAGAAACATCCCATTCCCCCGGCGGGTTCGGGCCCCCGCCAAATTGAATTTAGCCTTAGACATTCTGGGCCGCCGGGAGGACGGCTACCACGATCTGCGCATGGTGATGCAGACCGTCTCTCTGTGCGACACCCTGACGGTGGAGCGGCAGGCGGAGGGCTTTACCCTTCAGGCGGAGGGGCCCTTTCTGCCCAAGGAGGGAAAAACCCTGGAACAGCGGGCGGCGGAGGCCTTTTTCGCTGCCCTGGACCGGCCCCTTCCGGGACTGCGGGTGACGCTGGACAAGACCCTCCCCGCCTACGCGGGGCTGGGAGGCGGCAGTTCCGATGTGGCGGCGCTGCTGCGGGTGCTGCGGAATGTGTACGCCCCGGAACTGGACGGGGACGCTTTAGAGCGTATCGGCTTGGAAGTGGGCAGCGACGTACCCTTCTGTCTCCGGGGGGGCACCGCCCTGGCGGAGGGACGGGGAGAGCGTCTGACGGACCTGCCGCCTCTGCCGGAGTGCGGCGTCGTAGTGTGCAAACCGGACTTCGGCCTGCCCACCCCCGCCCTGTTCGCCCGGGCGGACGCCGTGTCTCTCCACACCCGCCCGGACATTGACGGGATGCGGTCCGCCCTGGAACAAGGGGATCTCAGGGGCGTTGCGGATCGGCTCTGCAACGTCTTTGAGGAAGTTTTGCCGGAGGACCGGAGGGCGGAAGTGTTCGCCATCAAGGGCCGTTTGATAGAACTGGGGGCCATGAACGCCGCCATGAGCGGCTCCGGTCCGGCGGTGTTCGGCCTCTTTCGGGATTTCCAAGAGGCGGAACGGTGCGCGGCGGTTCTCCACCGGGACTACCGGGAGACGTTTCCGGCCAGACCTGTGGGAAAAATACATTGATAGAGAATGTTTTCATAGAGAAACCGGGGCATTTCCGCGAAAATGCCCCGGTTGATTCTGCCCGAATTCTTTACTGCCGGCTCTCCTGCTGGGACAGCAGGGCCTCGCACATCTGTCTGCGGCGGGTGTCGTAGAACTCCACGTACTTCAAAGAGTACAGGTCGCTGACAATGTACTGGTCCCGGCCCGTCTGATAGATGGCCACATAGTCGTTGCCCACGTCATAGAGAATCCCCTCCCAGGATACGGTGCCCTGGGTGCCGATGAGGAATGTGGCCACCACATAGTTGCCGATGTTCCGCAGCAGCAGGGCCTTCATGGATCCCCGAAAGACCTCTTCCAGGGAATCCGGCACGCCGATCTCGTTGGCGGGCAGGTTGTTCTCGATGTCCTGTCCAATGGAACCCATCTGTCCGTTGGAGATCCGCAGGACGTTGGCGCTGCCCGGGACGGGGACGGGGGCGTTTCCGCTCCATCCGGTGACGCCGGAGGGCTGGCGGGCGGTCCAGTCCCCGGAGGCGGCGGCATTGGACCCACTGAGGGTGCTGGGATACGCCCCCAGCCAGCTGCCGCCGCCGGTGCCCCCGGTGACGACGTTGCCGCCGCTGACCGCCCGGGTTCCGGCGTCGGCGGCCGCCGCGCTGTTCATGCTGCCCATGGCCTGGGGCTGGTTCGGATCCGGCGTGATCTCCTTGGACCAGTCCTGATAGTGTCCCCGTGGGGCGGGAATCGTAGTTGGATGAACTGTCATACTAACACCTCATATGCTGTATTCATCATGCACTCAGTGCCCGAGTGATAGAAAAAGAAGTCAGGATTCAGCTGAATTTCAGGATTGATAATAGGCGTCCGTGGGATTGTAGAAACAGTGGGTGCCAATCCTGGCGGCCCAATAGCCCTGGTCCAAGGGGTACATGGCCCGGCAGGGGGGACCAAAGGAATCGTAAAACCACAGGGATTCCGCCGCGTCCAGCAGGCGGTTTCCCGCCATGGCCCAGTCCGCGATGTCATAGTGGATCTGTTCCGGCCGCATATTAAAGAGATTCTGGGGGTTGTAAATTCCCCCGGTGGTCTCACTGGCGCAGGGAAACTGGTAGGGCTGAAAGATAATGCTCCGGAGATTTCCCTGCCCTACCCGGGCGAACTCCCCGCCTCTGGCATGGACCCGGTTCATCACCACCCCCGCTACCGCCTTCATCACGTTTTCTCCCTCTTCGCCCGCCTCGCACTGAATGAGACGTGCCAACAACTCCCGGTCGGAAAAACTCATCGTTCATTCCTCCTTCGCTGCTCACCCCAGCCTATGCGCCGGACAGACGGAGGGTGCGCGTCTCCTGGACTGGACAGAAAGAAGGAGAACCCACGGGGCTTTTCCCCGTAAGTTCTCCTTCTTTGCTTACTTTTTCCCGTGGAGGGCTTTCATACGCTTCTCGTGGTCCAGGACCGACTTTCGCATCCGGAGGCTCTTGGGGGTGACTTCCAGCAGCTCGTCGTCCGCCAGGAACTCTAAGCACTGTTCCAGGCTCATCTGCCGGGGAGGCACCAGGCGCAGGGCTTCGTCGGACCCGGAGGCCCGCATATTCGTCAGCTGCTTGCGCTTGCACACGTTTACGGTCATATCCTCGCTGCGGGGGCTGACGCCCACTACCATGCCGCCGTACACCGGCACTCCCGCGCCGATAAAGAGGGTTCCCCGCTCCTGGGCGTTAAAGAGCCCATAGGCCACGGACTCCCCCGTCTCAAAGGCAATGAGGGATCCGCTGCCCCGGCGGGAGATCTCCCCTTTGAAGGGAGCGTAGGAGTCGAACACGGAGGCCATAATGCCCTCGCCCCGGGTATCCGTGAGAAAATCGTTGCGGTATCCGAAAAGGCCCCGGGAGGGAATCAGAAACTCGATCTTCATCCGGTTCCCCACCGGCGTCATCTCGCACACGTCCGCTTTCCGGGCCCCCAGCTTCTCCATGACGGCTCCCACGCAGTCCTGGGGCACATCTACCACCAGCCGCTCAATGGGCTCACAGCGCTTTCCGTCGATCTCCTGGTACAGCACCCGGGCCGGAGACACCTGGAACTCATACCCCTCCCGCCGCATGGTTTCAATCAGGATGGACAGAGACATCTCCCCCCGGCCCGCCACGTTAAAGGCAGTCTCCCGGTCCGTATCTGTCACCCGCAGGGACACGTCTTTCAAGGTCTCCCGGTACAGCCGCTCCCGCAGCTGCCGGGAGGTGACGAACTTCCCCTCTTTCCCCGCAAAGGGGGAGTCGTTGACAGAGAAGGTCATTTCCAGGGTGGGGGCGGAGATCCGCACAAAGGGCAGGGCCTCGATGGTGTCCGGGGCGCAGATGGTGTCGCCGATGGTGATGTCCGGAATGCCGCTCATGGCGATGATATTCCCGGCGGCGGCGGAGGGCACCTGCTTGCGGCCCAGACCCTCAAACTCATAGAGGGCGGTGGCCTTTGCCCTGCGGAGGACGGAGTCGGGGGCGTGGTAGTTGCACACGGCGATCTCCTGGTTTTGCCGCAGGGTTCCCCGCTCAATGCGGCCAATGGCAATGCGGCCCACAAAGTCGTTGTAGTCGATGGAGGACACCAGCATTTGGAAGGGGGCGTCCTCGTCGGCCTCCGGAGCGGGGATATATTGGAGAATCGTCTCAAAGAGGGGAACCAGGTCCGTACCGGCGGTCTGGGGGGAGTAGGAGGCGGTACCGTTGCGGCCGGAGCAAAAGAGCATGGGGCTGTCCAGCTGTTCCGGGGTGGCGTCAAGGTCGATGAGAAGTTCCAGCACCTCGTCGATGACCGCGTGGACCCGCTGGTCCGGGCGGTCCACCTTGTTGACCACCACGATCACCCGGTGGCCCAACTCCAACGCCCGGGACAGGACAAAGCGGGTCTGGGGCATGGGGCCCTCCGCGGCGTCCACCAGAAGCAGCACGCCGTTGACCATCTTCAAAATCCGCTCCACTTCCCCGCCGAAATCCGCGTGGCCGGGGGTGTCCACGATGTTGATCTTGGTGTCGCCATAGCGCACGGCGGTGTTTTTTGCCAGGATGGTGATGCCCCGCTCCCGTTCCAAATCGCCGGAGTCCAGCACCCGTTCCACCACCTCCTGGTTTTCCCGGTAGACGCCGCCCTGGCGGAGCATTTCGTCCACCAGGGTGGTTTTCCCGTGGTCCACGTGGGCGATGATGGCGATGTTGCGCAAATGTTCGTTCTGCATAGGGGTTCCCTTCTTTATTTCAAAATCACAACAAAGTGGTATTATAGCGCGGCTTCCGGAAAGTTGCAACCGATCTGAAAAATTTTCTACACCGCAGCGCTCCTTCCGGCATAAGCTGGACCGAACAGGAGGGATGGGCATGAACGAAAAAGGCACCTATGACTTCTTGCAGTACGACAAGATCTGGCAGCGGGTGGCCCCGACGCTGAGCCTGTGGGGGGAGGGGCCGGCAGACAATGCTGTCCCAGGCATGATGCCGGTTTCCGCCGGGGCAGTGCCGCCGGAGATCGGGAGGGCTGTCCCCGGGGAGGGCCGGGAGCCGTGCTGTTTCGGTGACGGGGCGCGGACGGAGATGGAGACTTTGGAGGGAATGCTGGAAGAAGAACTGTTCCAGCAGCGGCGTCTGACGGCCCTGGGAAAACAGGCCCCGGTGTGGGCAAAGGGGATCCTGACCCGTTTGGCGGGAAACGCCGGAGGCAGGGCAAAGCGCTTGACAGCGGTATTTTATCTCGCCACGGGAGAATGCCGCGGGGCGGCGGTGTGCGTGGACCGGGGATGTATCCGGAAATGGTGTCCCGCCCTGCGGGAGCGGTACCTGGCCCTGGCCTGCACCGCCCTGCGCTATGCCCAAATGGCGGAGGGGACAGAGGATCCGTGCCTGAAAAAAATCCTGGCAGACCTTAGCGGCAGCACCCACCGGGACACCATGGATCTTCTCCATCTTCTGGAACGGTCCCTGGGAGAATGAGGAATTCTCCGCCGGTCTGAAGAGGGAAAATTTCTTTGTGCGGTTGCATTTTCCGGCTTTCCGTGTTATCATAGGAATATCACACAGAGAGGACCCGTTTCCGGGGGGAGGAGAGACAGTGGAACCCATGGATTTGCGGCGGAATCTGTTCCTGATTCTGTCTGTTGTACTGACGGTGATTCTGACAGCCATGGCGTGGCAGACCTGGCGGGTGGAACGGCTCCAGGCCAAACGCCTGGCAGAGCTGAACGAGGAGGCGGAACCGCTGGAACGTGAGCGGGAGAACTTGTGGCGGGAACTGTCCAGCCTTCAGCGGGATGCGGAACGGGAACCCCTGCCCCCGGCGGCGGAGCAGCTGCTGGTGACGGAACTGGATGAGGATCTTTATACCCGCCTCTATCCCCTCATGCGGGACCGGGATCTCCACGGAATTCTGGCCCTTTCCAGGGAACAGCTGCCTGGGCAGGAGGGAAAAATCAGCTTCGAGGAGTTTAACGAACTGTTGGAGAAAGGCTGGACCCTGTGCCTCTCCTTTCCCGGCGGAGATTTTGATGACTGGTATGATGCCATGTCCGATTGGCTGGAAGACCTGTCCCTGCCCCGGCCGGAGGCAGTCTATTTCCCGGAGTGGGATCCCACTCTTGTAGACAAACTGCGAACCTACGGCTTTACGATTGCCATCCAGCAGGAGAGCGAGCAAATCCAGTTGGAGGGGGATGAGGGAGCGGCGTTGATTCTCTACGTCCGGCCATGGAATGATGAGGACGATGAGGGAGCGGCGCGGATTCTCTACGCCCGGCCTTGGAATGATGAGGGAGACGAAGGAGAGGTGCGGATTCTCTACGCCCGGCCCTGGAACTATGAGGACGTGGTGTCCTTTGTGGACAACCTGGCCGCCAAGGGGGGCACCGCCGTGTTTACGGTTAGTTTTTCCGAGGGACCCGACGCCTTTGATGAAACCGGTTTTGTAAATATGCTGGACTATGTGGGGAAATATATCCAGCGGGGACGGTACTATTTCACGGATTTCGCGGAGGGTATGGCCCTTCAGGAGGACACAGAGTTCGATGAGGACAGGGCGGAGGCAGCCTATCGCCGGGAACTCGAACGGATTCAGGCGGAGATTGACGATCTGGACCAGCGCATCCACGCGATTTACGCCAACTGGAACCTGGCTGCGTGACGGTGTTTTTCTGTCAGCGGCTGCGGCAGACAAGGAGAAGAAACAGTTTATGAAACTGCGGGAGGGATTTCTCACCCATACGGTAGACGGGACGCAGATGATGGTGGCGGCTGGGAAAGCCGCCCCTTTCTTTCACGGACTGGTCCGATCCAACGAGACGGCGGCTTTCATAGTGGACTGTTTGAAACAAGAAACTACGGAAGGTGCCATTGTGGACGTGCTGTGCGGGATCTACGCGGTGTCCCGAGAGACAGCCGCCCGGGATGTGGCGAGGATCTTGGAAAAGCTCCGGTCGATTCACGCCCTGGAGGAAACTCCATGAAGCATCCCAATTCCAGCTTTGGCGCGGATTGGCGGGCCTTGGCAAGGGGGCGGCTTGCCCAGAGAAAACGGCAAAGCGGGCCGGTATCTCCTGTTGGCCCAGTGTCCAAAACCGCCCCGGCGGTTCTCACCCCCGCAGTTCCGGCCTTTGCATCCCCGCCGCCGTATAGAAGAGGGCGTTGCACACTGCCGCGGCAACCCCGCTTCCCCCTTTCCGCCCCAGGGAGACAATCGCCGGAATCCCAAAGCGGGTGCAGACCGACAGGAGACGCTCCTTGCTCTCCGCCACATTCACAAACCCCACAGGAACGCCGATGATCAGGGCAGGTCTTGCCCCCCTGGATTCCATGGCGTCCGACAGGGCCAGCAGGGCCGTAGGGGCGTTGCCCACGGCGAAAATGGCGTGAGGGAACTGTTCCAAGGCATACTCCATAGAGGCCGCCGCCCGGGTGGCCTTCTTTTTTTGCGCCCGCTCCGCGATGAACGGCTCCGCCATAAAACACACCGCCGTCCCTCCCAAGTGCCCTAATGCAACGCGGCTGAGGCCCGCCAGAGCCATATTGGTGTCCGTCACCAGAGTGAACCCCGGTTTCGACAGGGCGGCGAGGCCCTTTTGCACGGCCTCCGGCGTAAAGCGGAAAGACTGGGCATAGTCAAAATCCGCCGTGGCGTGGATGGCACGCAGAATCACCGCCTCTGTTCCAGGCTGGAGCGCGATCCCCCGCTCCGCCAGTTCCCGGGCAATGATGGACAGGCTCTCCCGCTCAATGGCGGCAGGTTCCCACTGAAATGCTCTTTCCCTCATGGCGCGCCCTCCCGTATGACGGCTTTCACCGCGTCTAAGTCCATGGCCTCCCGCACCGCCGACGCCATCAGGTCATACTGCTGTTCCCGAAAGGCTCGGGCGTTCTGGGAGACGGCCTCCGGCAGGGGGATCCCCTTGCGCCCGTACAGATACGCCGCCAGGGCGTCTACCACCGCCCCCCGGTCAAAGAGGCCGTGGAGACAGGTGCCCCACACGGTGTCTTTCCGGCAGCCCTCCGGTTCTCCGGAGGAGAGGCGGCAGAAGGGATCTCCTCTTACCTCCGTCCTGCCCGTGTGGATCTCGTACCCTTCCAGTTGCACGCCCTCGAAAATGCCGCACCCCTCCGCCCGGACCCGCCCCAGGACCTTCTCCCGGGCAAACCGGGTGACACAGGGCAGAAGATTCAATCCCTGTAAAGTCCGAATACTTCCTTCCACGCCCTCCGGGTCCTCCAAACGTTCTCCCAACATTTGATAGCCTCCGCAGATCCCCAGAACCGGCGTCCCCTGGTTCGCTAAAGACAGGACCGCCGCCTCCAATCCGGACTGCCGCAGCCACAGGAGATCGGACAGGGTATTCTTTGTTCCGGGGAGAATCAGGAGATCCGGCGTCCCCAGGGCGGAGGCCCGGCGGACGTACCGCACCCCCAATCCGGGATGCCGCTCCAAGGGGGCAAAGTCCGTGAAGTTAGAGATCCGGGGAAAGCGGATCACCGCAATGTCCACAGTTTTACGCACCCGATTCCGGGCCAGAACCGGGGACAGGGAGTCCTCCGGGTCTAATTCCACGTCCATCCAGGGGATCACCCCCAGCACTGGGATGCCCGTCAGCTCCTCCAACCGGGCAAGGCCCGGCCGCAGCAGAGACACATCCCCCCGGAACTTGTTGATGAGAAAGCCCCGGACCCGGCGTCGCTGGGAGGCGTCCAGCAGGGACACGGTGCCATAGAGCTGGGCAAAGACGCCCCCCCGGTCAATGTCCCCTGCCAGCAGCACCGGGGCGTGGACTGCCTCCGCCAGGCCCATGTTCACAATGTCGTGTTCCTGCAGGTTGATCTCCGCGGGACTGCCCGCCCCCTCAATCACCATCAGGTCCGATTTTTTCGCCAGAGAGTTGTAACATTGGAGAATCTCCGGCAGGAGCTGCCTGCGGTACCGGAAGTACGCCGCCGCCTCCATGTGTCCCCGGGCAATGCCCCGGAGGACGACTTGACTGCCCGTGTCTCCCTCGGGCTTTAGCAGGACCGGATTCATCCGCACATCCGGTTCCAGCCCCGCCGCCTCCGCCTGGACCGCCTGGGCCCGTCCCAGTTCCAGTCCCTCCGCCGTGACGGCGCTGTTCAGGGCCATATTCTGGCTCTTAAAGGGGGTTACCCGCCAGCCCTCCTGATGGAAGATCCGGCACAGGGCGGTACACAGCAGGCTTTTTCCCGCCCCAGACATGGTACCCTGTATCATCAAACTGTCTGCCAACGGGGATTCGCCTCCCTTAAAATTTCCTGCAAGGTCCGCAAAAGGATTTGATTGTCCGTCTCTGTGCGGACTGCCGTCCGATACCACCACGTATCCGGCCCGGACAGGCTTCCGCAAGGGCGGATCAGGATTCCCCGCCGCCGGAGAGGTTCGTCCAGGGGGACGGGGCTTTGGAACAGGAGGAAGTTGGCCTCGCCCGGTACGGTTCGAAGGCCCAGGGCCTCCAATCCCTCTCGCAGCCGGGGCCGTTCCCGGGCAATCAGTGCCCGGAGAGACTGTACATACGCCCGCTCTCTTAGGGCGGCGATCCCTGCCTCCTGGGCAATCAGGGACACGTTCCAGGGGGGCCCTGCGGCGTCCATGGACCGAAGAAAGGCCGGATCCCCGCACAGGGCATAGCCTAACCGCAGTCCCGCCATGGCGTAGAGTTTCGTAAAGGCCCGGAATATTACCAGATTGGGATAGGCATCTAAAAACGCTTTGGCGTCTAAGGTATTCGGGTCCTCTAAGAAGTCCAGAAAACACAGGTCCAGCCCCAACCGGATCCCGTTTTCCCGGCACCGTTCTAAAATCCGGCGGAACAGAGCCATGGGGATAGAGATTCCCGTGGGGTTGTTGGGCTGGCACAGGTACAGGAGATCCAGATCCGGCGTCAGGGCGTCTAAGAAAACCTCGTCCAGACGAACCCCCCAGGCGGGATCTAAGGGAATACGGCGGATCTCGGTGCATCCGGCGGCGGACAGGGCGGCGGCGTATTCAGAGAAGGAGGGGTCCAGCACCGCCCCTGTTCGGGGACGCGCCGCAAAAGCAATGCGATAAATGAGATCCGCCGCCCCATTGCCGCAGAGGATCCGGTCTATTGGAACCCCCTCCGCCTCCGACAGGGCCGCCCGGAGGGCGCGGCACTTGGGATCCGGATAGCGGTCCGACCGGGCGGCGGCGTCCCGGACCGCCCGCTGTACCCCCTCCGGCACTCCCAGGGGGCTGATGCTGGCGGAGAAGTCCAAGGGCATCCGCCCCTGCTGGTTATAGAACCCGGCCCAGTCGCCGCCATGATCTGTCCTCATGATATCCTCCCAGTTCTCCAAAGCTCCGCCATCGTACACGCCGCCAGCAGAATTCCGGCGGCGGCGTACAGTGTCCGCACCGCCCGGAGGATGTCCTCCGATTCCGCCTCCCGCATTGGCTCTCCCAGAAAAGGTTTTCTGTGCCAGCGGCCAAAATACCGGGCGGGGCCCCCTAAGCGGAGGCCCAAGGCCCCGGCACAGGCGGATTCCGTCTGTCCGGCGTTGGGGCTGGGATGCTTCCGGCGGTCCCGGAGCCAGATCCGAAGAGCGCTCTTTCCGTCCTGCCCCGTGAGAACAGAGCCTCCTATCCAGCACAGGGCGGCGATCCGGGCCGGGAGAAAGTTTACGGCGTCGTCCAATTTTGCGGAAGCCTTGCCAAAATACTCATAGCGGTCCGTCCGATAGCCCGTCATGCTGTCCAACGTATTCACCGCCTTACAGGCCATGGCCAGGGGGACGCCCCCCAGAAACAGGGCCAGGAGGGGGGCTGCCACGCCGTCGCAGAAGTTCTCTGCCACGGATTCCACCGCCGCACGGACTACTCCCGCCTCCGTCAAAATCTCCGTATCCCGGCCCACCATACGGCCTACGGCGGTCCGGGCGGCGTCTAAATCCCCCCGGCACAGGGGGCGGTACACGTCCAGACCCGCGTCCCCCAGGCCCCGGAGGGCCAGCACCTGCCAGCACCAGAGAAGTTCCAGTCCGGGGAAACGACGAAACTGCGAGGTGATTTCCCAGGACAGCAGGGGAACCGTCCCCGCCAGCGCCGCGCCTCCGGCCAGTTCTCCCATGGGCGTATCGGGAAAGGCCGCCCGGAGAAGGGGTTCCAACCCTTCGATGCCCCGGCCCATGCAGACGACCGGGTGGGGGAACGCCGGCGGGTCCCCCAGCAGCAGGTCTAAGGCACAGCCGAAATAGATCTTCCACAGCTTCACGGCAGTTCCCCCCGCAGTACCATGGGGATCCCGCAGAACACCCGGACCACCGCCTCCGCCCGGGCAGCCAAGAGACAGTTCAGCGCTCCGGCGGCCTCCCGGGTACGGCGGGCCTCGGCATCGATTGGCACCACACCGCCGCCAATCTCCGTGGCAATCACCGCCTCATGGCGGCACAGTTTCTCCGCCAGGGCATTCAGATCTTCCGCCTGGGCCGCCAAATCTTGTACGTCCCACACGGCACGGCGGGCAAGTTCCGCCTCATCCCAGCCCAGCAGTTCCATGGCCGCCGCCCGCTTGCCGCTGTACAGGGGTCCAAAAAAGAAGATCATGGTTCCGCCTCCAAAAACGCGCTCAAAACCAGCATTGCCAGCATCCAGAATTCCAGTTTCGTGAGAAACCACCCGGCCAGATCCCCGGAAAAGCCGCCGAAGTCCGCCCTGACGAGGCGCGTACAGCGGCAGAGCAGGACCAGGACCACAGGAACTGTCAGGAGCAACACCTTTACAGCGTGGTCCGTGGAAAGGCACAGCCCCGCCCCGGCGATGCCCGCCTCTATGTATAGAACGGCCCGGGTCCATTTATCCGCTCCGGCGTGGAGGGTACGGCCCATGGCGCTCTCCGGGGCAGGGGGAAGGCTGGCGGTCAGTCCAGCGGCCAGGGTCCGGGAGAACACCAGGAGCCATCCCAAGGCGGGCACCGCCTGGGGCGGCAGGGCCGTACAAAGGGCCAGAGCGCCTGTAAAGTACATCCCCAGCCGAATTACCGCGAAGGCCCCGCAGTGGGGATCCCGGAGGATCCGCTGTTTCCGTTCCGGGGTGGAATGGCTTCCCAGGGCGTCGCAGGTGTCGGCGTAGCCGTCCAAGTGGATGCCCCCGGTGAGGGCCGGGGGGATCAGGCACAGGAACGCCCCCCGGAGCAGGTCCGGGACCCCCAGCCAGTCACAGAGCCAAACCCATCCCCAGCACACCAGCCCCACCGCCGCCCCTACCAGGGGAAAGGCGCACAGCAGCCACCGGGACCGCAGTCCCTGTTCCGCCAGCCGCCCCGGGACGGGGAACACGGAGAACAGGGAAAAGGCCCCCGCCGCCGCCTCAAAGATGCCCAAACAAGTCCCCTCCCTTGTAATAGACCGGTACGCCGCAGCACACCTCGCATACCCCGTCCGCTAAGGCGGCGATCCGGCGGTTCAGGTTCGCCAGCAGACGGAGAAAGGCCAGGGTATTCCCGGCGTAATCGGAGCCGCCGGTAAAGACCTCATTGGAGACAATCACCGTCTGCTCACACCGGGACCGCAGCCGGAGAAAACCACGGAAAATGTTCTCCTCCGCGCCGGGATTCCGGGCGGTGTAAAGCTCGTTGGCGCACAGGTTCCCTAAGCACTCCAAAAGCACTCCGCCGCCCTCCGGCACCGGGGCGGAGGCTAAGTCCACAGGACACTCTACGGTCCAAAAGCCCTTACCCCGCCGGGAGAGGCGGTGGCGGGCAATCCGACGCTGGGACTCCAGGTCCTCCGCCGCCATAGTGGCAAGATAAATTTTCCGCCGCCCCTGGGCGAGACGGGAGATCAGGGCCTCCCCATAGGCGCTCTTTCCGCTGGACGCGCCGCCTACAATCAATACCGTCATGGGGCGTCCTCCGGGGCATAGGCAGGGATGCCGCCGTCGGCAAAGGTGTAGGCCTCCCGGTAGACCGCCAGAGCCATATCCAGCAGGGGCATCACCGCCACGGCCCCGGTGCCCTCTCCCAGGCGGAGGCCCGCTGTCAAGAGGGGACGCTTTCCTATGGCGTCTAAAAGGAGATTCCCGGCGGGTTCCGCCGACACGTGGCTGGCAAACACCGCCTTTCCCGCCTGCGGACACAGCCGCAGGGCGCACAGGGCCCCGGCGGCGCTGGGAAAACCGTCCATCAGCACCGGAATCCGGTACAGTGCCCCGCCCAGGTACAGCCCGCACATTCCCGCCAGATCCAGCCCTCCCACCTTGGACAGCACGTCCAGAGGGTCCCCCGGATCCGGGGCGTTTTTCTGAATCCCCTCCCGAATGGTCTGGATTTTCCGGTCCAGGCCCTGCCGGGAGAGCCCCGCCCCCCGGCCTGTCACGGCCTCCGGCGGCAGGTCCAGCAGGACGCTCACCACCGCGCTGGCCGTGGTGGTGTTGCCGATGCCCATCTCCCCCGCCGCCAGGAGGCGGATTCCCCGTTTCGACGCCGCCTCCGCAAGGCGGATGCCTGTCAGCACTGCCTCTGTTGCCTGGTCCCGGTCCATGGCGGGGCCCAGGGTAAAGTCCTCCGTGCCATTGCGGATCCGGCGGTCCAGCACCCCGGGGAAGCCGGGAAAGTCCCGGATGCCCAGATCCACCGGCACTACTCGACACCCAGCGATCCGGGCCATGCGGCACACCGCCGTGCGGCCTTGGGCCAGTTCCCGGGCGGCAATGGCCGTGACGGAGGAATCCGCCTGGGCGACGCCCTGGGCCGTGACGCCGTTGTCCGCGCACAGGATCATCACGGCCTTTTCCGTGAGGTCCACCTCTGATTCCCCGGTCAATGCGGCGATGTTCTCGACCGCCCGCTCCAAAAGCCCCAGACTGCCAATGGGTTTGGCAATGCGGTTCCAACGCTGGCGGGCAGCTTGCCGTGCGGCTTCCTCCGGCGGGGAGACGGCTTGGATCAAAGCCTGTAAAGTGCGTTCATGTTCCATATTTATTTCCGTTTCTGTAAGATGCCGCCGCCTCCACAAACCGCTCCGCCAAAACCGGACGGCCGGCAAAGGAGAGCTGGGGGAAGCCTGCGTAGAGGGTAGGGCTCCCATAGGCGCAGGGCCAGGAGCGCCCCGTCAGGGGCTTGACAGCCCGGAGGTCCTCTCCGGGATGGGTGCTGTCCCAGTGGTGGAACTCCTGGGCGGGGACGCTCTCCCCCCGCCGGAACAGGAGACTGTCCGCCTCCGCCTCTAAGGACGTGTAGCCGAACCGGACCAGTTTCCCGGCGGGGAAGCCCTGTCCCGGCAGAACGCCCGCCATGGGGTAAGACGCCCCGGAGGAATCCTGAAGGGAAGCGCTCAGGTACAAAAACCCGCCTCCCTCCGCCACTGTGGGAAGCTCCTCCCGGACGGCGGCGGCAATCGAACGGCGCAGAGGGATGTTTTCTGCCAACGCCGCCGCGTAGAGCTCCGGATACCCCCCAGGAAGGTACAGCCCGCCGACAGCCTCCGGAAGGGACACGTCCTGAAGGGGACTGAACCACACGATCTCTCCCCCGGCGTCCCGGAGGGCGTCTACGGTCTCCGGGTAGAGGAAGGAGAAGGCCGCGTCCTGGGCAACGGCAATCCGGACAGCGGGGGGCTTTTGCGGCAGCCGGGGCGGATCCGGCGGCGGGCCTCCGCAAAGAGCCGCCAGCCGGTCCAAATCCGCGTGGTGTTCTAAGGCCGTCCCCAGGGCATGGAACCGCTCCGACAGATGGGGCACGTCGGACGCCAGTCCCAAATGGCGGCTGGGCAGTTCTCCCTGGGAAAGAGTAGGAAGTCCACCCAGAACCGGGATACCGCCCTCCCGTTCCAACACCGGGGCCAGAGTGCGCTGAAGCTCCGGAGTGCCGCCGCTGAGCAGTACAGCGGCGACATGGCTGTCCCGCCGGAAGGACGCCAGTCCCCGGATCTGGGCGGCTAAGGTCAGCGCGGCTCCCCGGACTGAGAGAACCAGCACCACCGGCAGATCCAATGTCCGGGCAATGGCGTAGGTGCTGCAAGCGTCGGACACGCCGCCTAAGCCGTCATAATAACCCATGGCCCCCTCGCACACCGCCGCCCCGTGGTTTTGGCACCCCCGGGCGAACCAGAGGCGGAGGCAGTTGGGCTCCATAAAAAAGGCGTCTAAGGTCCGCCCCGGTATGCCGCAGGCGGCGGCGTAGAGCATGGGATCCAGGTAGTCCGGGCCGCATTTGAACCCCACAGGGGCCAGTCCCCGGTGCCGTAGGGCAGAGAGCAGGGCGCAGGTCATCACGGTTTTCCCACTGCCGGAGGCCGGGGCAGAAAGCAGCAGCCGGATCATGGATTTCCCTCCGTATGGAGCAGAAACACGGGGTTGGATGCCGTGAATAGGTGATATGCGCCCGCTTTGCGGGTCCGGGTGACGGCGATCTGGGTGATCTCCGCCGGGATTCCCCGGCGTTCCAGCAGGGAGAGGGCCTGGGACAGGGTCTCCGCCGTCACGGCCGCAAGGCACAGCCGGACAGCGGGGTTATTTTGAAGCACCGCCTCCACAATGCCATCCAAGGCCCCGCCGGAGCCGCCGATGAACACAGCATCCGGGGCTGGAAGAGATTTCAGCGCCGCCGGGGCCGCCCCGGGAATCACGGACACGTTCCACGCCCCAAAGCGTCTCCGGTTTTGGCGGATCAGTTCCAGGGCTGTTGGGGTTCGTTCCACAGCAAAGACACGTCCCGCCATAAAGGACAGTTCGATAGACACGCTGCCTGTCCCCGCGCCGATGTCCCACACCGTGTCCCCGGGCCGGACCGCCAGTTTGGAGAGGATCACCGCCCGGACCTCCTGTTTTGTCATAGGCACGTCTCCCCGGAAGAAGTCCCCGTCCGGGAACCCGGGAGAGCGCCGGGGACAGGGCCGGGGCGGGGCCTCCGTCAGGAGCACCGACAGGGGATGGAAGGTCCCCTCCGCCGCCTCCGCCGCAGTGCAGGAGAGGAGCCGCTCTCCGGGCCAGGACAGCCGCTCTCCAACCGTCACGGAGAGGTCTCCCAGCCCCGCCGCCGCCAGTTCCCGGCACAGCGCGGCGGGGGTCCGGACCGGATCCGTCAAAAACAGGGCGGGACGGCCCTTGCACACGGTTTCCAGGACATCACAGGTCTGGCCGTGGGCGGAGGCCAGAATCCAGTCCTGCCAGGGCCGTCCTAAGCGGGCGGAGAGCAGCTGGACTGTGGAGATTCCCGGCAGTATCCGCCAGGGGATCCCCGCCTGGTCCAGCAGGGGGATGAGAGATCCGGCCCCGGCGTGGAACCCGGGATCCCCGCCGTAGAGGACACAGGGCCTCTGCCAGGCGTGCTGTTGGAGCAGGGAAAGTAGTTTCTCCGGCACTGTGGCGGAATCACGGGGTGCCGTACAGTCCGGGGGCAGGTCCTCTAACATCCGGGGAGAGCCCAGCAGTCCGTCCGCCGCCCGGACCGCCGCCAGGGCTGCCTCCGTCCGGCCCTCCGGACCGCCCCAGCCCGCCAGGGTCACCGTCATGACAGCGTCTCCTGACATAGAGCAGCAACGGCCTCATAGGATTCCCCCCGCTCCTCCGGGCGTTTCAGGAGGATCAGGGGAATGCCGGTGTTCCGGGCCGCCCGGGCCTTTTCCGGAAAGCCTCCCTCCTGCCCTCCGTCCTTGGTGACGAGATAGGCGATGTGGAACTGGCGAATCAGGGCCTCGTTCAGTTCTCTGGAGAAGGGTCCCTGCATGGCGATCACGTTCCGGCGGGGGATCCCCAGGGCTTCACAGGCGGACAGGCTGTCCCGGGCAGGCAGAACCCGGGGAAACAGGCGGGACGGGTCCAGAGCGGCGAAACAGGGCAGTTCCTTGGCCCCCGTAGTTAGGAGGATATTTCCCGCTGTCCCCGCCAGATACCCGGCGGCGTCCCGGGCATCCGCCGACATGATCACCCTGGCTCCCTCCGTGCCGCTGGCAGGGCGCAGCAGCCGCACATAGGGCACGGAAACATCCTCACAGGCGGATCGGAGGTTGGCGCCAGCCTCCACAGCGTAGGGGTGGGTGGCATTGACGCACAGGACCGCGCCTTTGAGGACCTTTCCCATATCCCGCCGATCCTTGGGTCCCGTCAGGACCGTGACGCCGGGGCACTCCCCCTGGGCCTCCCGGCCATACTCCCGGGCCACGCACACCACAATTTCCCCGCCCCGCCCGGATAATTCCCGGGACAGGCGGCGGCCTTCCGTAGTGCCGCCGAATATCACGATTTTCTTCACAGCGTGTACCCCCTGGGTGTCACCATGCGCCCCTGAATCTCTTTCGTGGCGGTGGAGCCGATAAAAAGTGTGGTGGCCATGTCCGCCTGAAATGCCCGCAGTTCCCACAGGGGCAGCAGTCCCCAGGACTGGCCCTGCCGCCCCAAATTCCGGGTCCAGCCGCAGAGGGTGTCCGGATCTAAGGTTTCCAGCAGCACGTCGCAGGCCCGGGACAGGTGGTCCCGGCGGCGGCGGGAGGCGGGGTTGTAGAGGCAGATCACGAAGTCCCCCGCCGCCGCGCACCGGAGCCGCTTTTCGATGACCGTCCAGGGCGTCAGGAGATCCGACAGGGAGATGAGGCAGAAATCGTGTCCCAGGGGGGCCCCTAAGAGGGCGGATCCCGCCAGGGCAGCGGTGACGCCGGGGACGATAACCGTCTCCGCCGCCGGATACGCCGGGGCCAGTTCCAGCACCAGCCCCGCCAAACTGTACACCCCCGGGTCCCCGCCGCAGATCAACGCGGCGGTTTTCCCCTTCTGGGCGGCGTCCAGCACCGCCCGGCACCGCTCCGCCTCCTGCCGCATGGAGAAAGCGTGACATTCCTTTCCCGGGTATTGGGGGGCAATCTGGTCCAGATACCGCCCATAGCCGTAAAATACCTCCGAGGCGTTTAATGCGTCCCGGGCCTCTCCCGTCAGATCCCCTCCGGGGCCGATTCCCACCAGAAACGCGGTTCCCATGTCAACTCCTCCAATCCAGCCGGACCGTCCTCTGGGCCGCCGCAAACGTGACGCCGTCCCCGGAGAATTTCCGGATCCGCAAAGTCCCGCCCTCCCCGGCGGCGAGCAGGGCGCAGCGCTCACACACGTTGTCCACTCCCACGTGACGCTCCACAAAGGCAGAGGCCGTAAAGGTTCCGGGCAGGCGTCCCAGTTCCTCTGGGGAATAAGACGTGAGGTTCCATCCGTGTCCGGCGCAGAAGGACAGCACTCCCGGTTCCTCCGCCCGCCGATCTAAGGTGGCGGCGGCAAAGAACGCCGCTTCCCATAGGTTGTGGGCCTCCAAAAACGCGGCGAACCGGGCTTCCAAGGTCTCCCGGGACGTGCCCCGGCGGCAGCCGATGCCCAGGGCCAGCGCCCGGGGCACTACCGCCAAGGACGGACGGCGGCACACGTCCACCCATATGTCCGCGTCACCCTCCGTTGTCTCCACGCCCTCCGGCGGCGTCCCGTCTAAGGGAAACGCGGAGAAAATCCGCAGGGTCTCTTCGTCTAAGAGCTTTCCCGTGGCGGCTTTGATGTCCTCCGGGTGTGGAATGGCGCAGTTCTGCCTCCTGGCCCAGACGTCCACGGCGAAGGCCCCCCGGAGGTCCGTGGCGGTGGTGATGACCGCCGTGCCGCCGGTCAAGGACGCTAAGTTCCGGGCCAGATCATTGGCCCCTCCCAAATGCCCGGACACCACGGGCACGGCAAAGCGTCCCGCCTCATCCACAGCCACCACCGCCGGATCCTCCGCCTTGCCCTTTAGGAACGGGGCCACGGCCCGCACGGCGATGCCCACGGCCCCGAGAAAGACCAGGGCCTCAGATTGAGAAAAGGCGTTCCCGGTCCAGGCGGACAGGGAAAAGGCCGGATCCTCCCGGGCATAAGTAAGTCTCCCCCCCAGGGCAGCTTGGAGCCGCCCTCCCAGTTCCTGGCCCCGGGCCGTAAAGGCCACGAAGGCGATGCCCTGCCGTCTCACGGGCTTCCCTCCCGGTATCCGGTGGAGAAGGTCCCGTCATACAGTTTACTGCGCTGGCCGGAGGCGTCCAAAAAGTCCCCCGCCAGCAGCAGGGCCGTATTCCGGATCCCCGCCGCCTCCACGGTTTCCGCCAAAGTCCCTACGGTACAGCGGATCACTTGCTGATCCGGCCAGGAGGCCCGATACACCACCGCCGCCGGGGTGTGGGCGCTGTACCGCCCCCCTGCCAGCAGTTCCCTCTGCACCGCCTCCGCCATGCCCGTCGATAAAAAGATTGCCATAGACGCGCCGCACTCTGCCAGACGCGCCAAAGACTCCCCCTCCGGCACAGGCGTCCTTCCGGGAAGGCGGGTCAGAATCACGCTCTGGCTCACCCCGGGCAGGGTGTACTCCGCGCCCAGGGCCGCCGCCGCCGCACAGAAACTGGAGACTCCCGGCGTCACGTCCCAGGAGATCCCCAAGGCGTCCAAGGCGTCTGTCTGCTCCCGCAGGGCCCCGTACAGGCACGGATCCCCGCTGTGAAGCCGGACCGGTTCCCGGCCCTGCCGGTCCGCACGGCGCAAAATCTCCACAATCTCCTCTAACGTAAGATACGCGCTGTCAAAGCGCTCACACTCCGGTGCCGCCAGATCCGCCAGAGCGGGATTGACCAGGCTTCCGGCGTAGACCACAGTGCCCGTCCGCCGCAGCAGTTCCGTCCCCCGGACTGTCATCAGGTCCGCCGCCCCAGGCCCTGCCCCTACAAAATGCACCATGGGCTGTCCCTCCCGATCTTATGTAACCGCATATCCCCAGGACCGGAGGATCTCCCGGCCCCGGTCCGTCACGCCCAAAAGGCCGAACTGTCCGGAAAATACCGCCGCTCCCGCCGTGAGGGGTCCGGACCGCCGATCCAGCTGCTTCTGTATGGCGTCCAGCAGGCTCCGGACCACCTGCTCCCGCAGTCCCGCGTCTTCTAAGAGGGACAGACAGCCCTCCGTGGTGGACGCCTCCATGAGGGCGCGGCACAGAGCGGCGTCCGCCCCCTGGAGGGCGCTGTGGGCGCAGAACAGTTCCCTGCGGCAGTCCCCGAAGCGGGAGTGGGTGTGGAACATCCCCCCGGCCAGCTTCACCAGCTTGCCCATGTGCCCCGCAATCAGCACCTGCCTAAAACCCTCCAAGGCCGCCAGATCGATGCAGTCGCCGATAAAGTTGGAGCATCTTATCACCGGGAGGCCGATGTGGTTCCAGCCCTGTTCCCGGAGGGACGCGAAACCGTATTCCCCGGGGACTAAGATGAGGTCTTTCCCCCCGCCGGAGGCCGCCTGCCGGATCTCCACCGCCAGGGCGTCCACCATGGCCTCCTCGCTCATAGGCTCCACAATGCCGGAGGTGCCCAGGATGGAGATACCCCCTACGATGCCCAGTTGGGGATTGAAGGTCCGCTCCGCCAGGGCCGCTCCCTCCGGCACGGAGATCACCGCCGCCAGTCCGCCGCCATAGTCCCAGGTATGGGCGGCCTCCCGCAGCGCATTCGCGATCATCGCCCGGGGCACCCGGTTGATGGCCGCCGCCCCTACGGGCTGTTCCAGTCCGGGTTTTGTGACCCGGCCCACTCCCGCGCCGCCGTCCACCGTAAAGCCCGCCGGGATCTTCCGGACCTCCGCCCCAACGGTACACCCGGCGGTCACGTCCGGGTCGTCACTTTTGCCCTTTACTACGGCGCAGTACGCGGCGTCACCCCTGCGCTCACAAATACGCGGTACCGCCTCCGCCCACAATCCCCCGGGGGTCCGCAGTCCTAAGACGCCGGGACAGTTCCCGGACAGCAGAAGTTCCGCCGCTCCGGAGGCCGCCAGAGCCGCACAGGTGCCCGTGGTGAATCCCCGGCGGAGGTACCGCTGGCCAGCGCGGACATAGTAGTCCATGTCAGTCCTCCTGTCTCCGGGCCAGGGCGGAGAGTTCTGGGAACCGGTCCAGCACCGCCTGATAGTGGTCCCGCTGGTGGGGAAAGGCACAGGCGGCGCAGTTTTTGACACCGGAGGGAGTGTAGGAGAAGTTCCCTCCGCACCGCTCCCCCAGGGTGTACAGGGGGCAGTAGCAGAACAGGCAGTTGAACGCCGCCTCCGGGATCCCTTTGTGGCAGGGGAACGCGGGACAGCCCCGGTTCTGGAAGAAGGACGCCCCGCCGGAGACGCCCCCGAAGCTCTGAAACCATGGACCGCCGCCTCCCGGCTCCATGCCGTAGAGGGTTTCGATGTACTCCGGCGTCAAAATCTCCGCCGGAGGCCCGGACCGGTCCACTCTCCCCTGCCGGAGGCACAGGGCGGTATGGGCAAAGGCCCGGACCAGCGGGAGATCGTGGAGGGAGAGGATCACGGCGATGCCCCGTTTTTTTGACAGTTCCCGGATCAGGGACAGCAGTTCCAGCTGATAGCGAAGGTCCAAAAAGGACGCCGGTTCGTCCAGCACCATGAGCCGGGGATCCTGGCAGACTGCCCGGGCCAGGAGGACCCGCTGGCGCTGTCCATCGCTGAGGCGCTGGAAGGGACGTTCCCGCAGATCCCAGGCCCCCGTCAGTTTCAGGGCCTCCTCTGCCGCCGCCCGGTCTCTGCCGCTGTACAGTCCCAAGGGCCCTGTATAGGGAAGCCGTCCGGAGAGTACCACCTCTCCGCAGTCCATGCGCTCTGCGCGCAGGGGTTCCGTCAGCACCACGGCCAGAGATCTGCCCAGTTCCTCCGAACCGTATGCCTCCAAGGGCCTGTCCTCCAAAAAGATGTTGCCCTCTACGGGGGGAAGGGACCGGATCAGGGTTTTCAGCAGGGTGGTTTTTCCCGCCCCGTTGGGGCCTGTGACGGCGGTCACCTCTCCGGCGGAAAGCTGAAAGGTGATATGGCTTGCCACCGTCTGCCCCGGATAGCCGATGGACAAATCCTCTGTGCGCAGAATCTCCATGTCACCGTCCTCCTCTCCGTCCCGCCATCATCCACACCACCACCGGCGCTCCCAGCAGGGCCGTAACCGTGCCGATGCCCAGTTCCGTGGGGGCGAAGGCGGTGCGGGCCACGCCGTCGCACAGGAGGCAGAAGGCCCCGCCTCCTAAAAAACAGGCGGGCACTACAACAACAGGCCGAGCGGTGCCAAAGAGGGTTTTCACCAGATGGGGCACCGCCACCCCCACAAAGGATACCGGCCCCGCAAAGGCCGTGGCACAGGCGGACAGCAGGCTGGACAGCAGTACCAGTTCTATCCGCAGCCGCCGGGGATCCACCCCCAGATTCCGGGCATAGGCCTCCCCCAGCTGCCAGGCCCCCATGGGTTTGGACAGCCAGAACGCCGCCGCCGTCCCCGCCAGGACGATGCCCGCCATGATCCGCACGGCGGGCCACTGGATTCCGGCAAAACTGCCCCGGGACCAGTTGTGCAGGTTCACGATGTTGGCGTCCTCCGCAAAGTTCACCACAAACTCCGTGGCGGCGGAGCAGAGATAGCCCATCATGACCCCGCACACCACCAAGCGGGAAGTACTCCGGACCCGTCCCGCCAGCAGCAGCACCGCTCCCATGGACAGCAGGGAGCCTACCAGCGCCGCCAGCACCATGGACCAGGAGCTGAGAACCATACCCTTTTGAAGGCACAGGATCAAGGCTAAGGCCACGGTGAATTTGGCCCCGGAGGAGATCCCTAAGACGAAGGGCCCCGCAATGGGATTGGAGAAGAAGGTCTGAAGCAGAAACCCGGACACGGACAGCGCTCCGCCCAGCAGTCCCGCCGCCAGGAGCCGCGGGAAGCGGATGTCCCAGACAATGCGGGCGGCAGTATCGGAAGTGACGGCACCGGAGGCGGCTCCCCGGGCGCGGAGAATGGAGAGAATCTGCCCCGGAGGCACGTCCACGCTGCCCGTCCCTAAGTTCCACGCCCCAAGAAGCAAAATCAGCCCTAAGAGCAGGGCGTATCCCAACACCACGCGGCGGTTTTGATGTTCTCTCATGGCCCTATTTCAGCCGGTGCAGGTAGACCAGGGGCTCCTCCGCCGTGCCGGAGAGGATGGCCCTCAGTTCCTCCGCCACGGCGGCTCCGGCAGTGATCTCCTGGTACAAATTCCGCTCCGTACACCACACCTCCCCGGTCCGCACCGCCCGGAAGTCCCCGAACAGGGCGCTCTTGTCCAGCAGCTGGTCCAGGGTCTCCATGCCGCCGTCGATGGCCCCGTTGTAGATCAGCACGTCCGCTTCCCGGGCGGCGTCGTAAAACGCCTCCATCTGTAAGTTCACGGCAAAACTGTCGTCCTCCGGGGACTGGGAGAAGACATACTGTCCTCCCGCCAGTTCGATGAGAGCCGTGAGATAGTCCCCGGGCTTTCTCACCTGGACGGTTCCGCTGGGGCTCAGGGAGAACACGGCGGCGCGTCTGCCTGTCTCCGCTCTCTCCGCCTCCATGGTTTCCAGTTTCCCGGCCTGTTCCTCAAAAAACGCCTCTGCCTCTGCCGCCTTTCCCGTCAGCAGGCCGTAGAGCTTGATCCACTCCATCCGCCCCAAGGGGTGGGGCTCATAGCTGGACCGGTCCACCAGTACCGGAATGCCCAGGGCCTCCAACTGCTCCTTGATCTGGGGAGCGTGATAGATCATGGTGGACTCCACCGCCAGGGTACAGCCCTCCGCCAGCAGCAATTCCACGTCCGGGGCGCTGTACTTCCCGGCGTACAGGAGCCTGCCGTCCGCCAAGGCCTCCCGGACCGCCGGAAGGCTCCAGTCCCCCTGGGCGGTGCCGGTCATGCGGACGGCGTCCAGGGCGTTTAGCCGGACGAAGAAGTCCATGACGGAGGACGCCGCTAAATACAAGGTGGGATTGGCGTGGATCACAGCTGCTCCGCCGGTGTCCTCCGGGGACGGCCCGTCCTCCGGAAGGAGCAGGAACCGCTCCCCCTCCCCCACCGTCACCAGGGTGCAGCCGTCCGGACGGTACGCCACGGAGAATCCCTCCGCGTAGCGCAGTTCCATCCGGGGAAGGTCCGTCTCCGGCGGCGGGGAGGAACCGCAGCCCGTCAGGCACAGGGCCGCCAGCAGGACCGTGAGCCAAATCCGTCTCACGGCGCGGGGGTTACTTCCCCAAAGGCCAGGGAGTAGGTGATCTCGTGGGGCTGGCCCATGGCGGTGGTGTCCGCGATAACCTCCAAGGGCATATCCAAGGCGGCAACGGGAATCTCAAAGACGGAATTGCCCTCCGTGTTTACGGGCAGATACCGCTCTCCGTTTACTTTCATGTAGTCATAGTTGGGACTGCTCCACGTCAGGCGAAGGGTCCCCGCGCCGTCTTGTACCGTGAGAGGGGCGGGGGACTCCACGCCGGCCCGGCCGGAACCGCCATCTAAACCCACTTCCACCGTGTACGCCCCGTCCGCCAGATCCAAGGACGCGGCGGGAGCGGTTTCCTCCGGCGCTAAATTGTCCATGGCGGCCTGGGCGTGGCTGACGAAGATGGCCTGAATGGGTTCCAGTTCCCCTAAGCCCCGCAAAAGGCAGAGGGTCTCATAGCCCGCCGCCGTGAACACGTTCTTCCAGCTGTCGTCGTCATCCCCCGCCATGTCGTTGAGCGCGTGGTCCCCGGCTACGATCATCATGGGCAGCAGCACCACCCGGCGGTAGTTCCCGGCTTTCACGGCGGAGAGTACATCGTCCAGGCTGGGCTCCGCCTCCACGGTGCCCACAAAGTACTCCGACAGGCCCTTCTCCGTAAAGACACCCTGCATCTTCCCGTAGATCTGATTGGAATCCGCCTCCGTGCCGTGGCCCATGAGACAGACAGCGGTCTCTCCGTCCCGGTACTCCGCCGTCACAGCGGCCACGGCCTCCGCCACGGCGTCAAAGTCCTCGTCGGAACTGAGCAGGGGCCGTCCCACTGCCAGTTTGGGGAAGTCCCCGGCGTAGTCCGCCACAGAAAAGAGCATCTCATAGTACTCCAAACCGTCCATGAGGTGGGTGGGCTGGACCACCAGGCTCTCCACGCCGTTGGCCTTGGCCCGGTCCAGGGCCAGCTGTACGTTGTCCATGGCCAGGCCGTCCCGGTCCTTCAGCTTGTCCAGAATCGTCTGGCTGGTAAAGGCCCGGCGGACGCTCCACTCCGGGAAGGCCTCATCCAAAGCGTCCTCAATGCCGCCGATATCCAGCCGCCGGGGCTCCGGATAGCTGGTGCCAAAGCTGATGACCAGCAGTTCCCGCTCCCCGATGCCGTCCTGGTTGCGGGGATCCTCCGCCGTCTCCTCCGCCGTCTCCTCCGGCGCGCTCTCCGGGGATTGGGCCGGATCCTCCTGCCCGGTTTCCGCGCTTTGTCCGCCCTGGGCGCAGCCTGTCAAGGCCAGGGCCACAGCCAGCAGGGCCGAAAACAGTTTCCGTTTCATAACGAACCTTCTTTCGTAAAATGATGTAAACCAACAAAAAACGCCTCCGCCCGGAGGCGGAGGCGGTAAGAGGGAATACTTTCCCAGGCCCTGCCTGTTTTGACAGCGCCGCCTTACCGTACAGCCAAGCCCCCGTGGCCTGGAACGGACCCAGAAAAACGCGGATCCGTTCCCGTACTGCCCAGCCGGCAGGTTTCCTGGCTGACGGATCCTCACGCGAAAGCGGGCCTTCCCAGCCTCTCGGCCAGTGACCGGACAGTATTTCCCCGCGCTCTTTTATCCTCGCGCTCTTTCACATTTGCCGCATTGCAGGCCACTGGCACGGCAACGAATGGCAAATCTTATCGCGCACGGGTCTCTTTCCCCTGTCCCACCGCTTTGCGCTCCCCGGTCACAGTGACGGGATCGCACAGGACTTCCACCTGTTTCCCTTTTACCCCCCGATCCGG
>CAJOHW010000003.1 GCA_905234565.1 uncultured Oscillibacter sp.
TGTAGTTCCTGTAAAGCCAGATAGAAAAGTTCCAAGAAAAGCTGCGAGAAAGGTCAAATATCACCACAATAAAAAGTCAAATGTTTGATTGTTCTTCCTTTCCACTTTCTGGACCTTTCTACGCAACCCGCCCCTTAAGTTGTTGACAGTGCTTGTAATCCTGGAAGAAGATGGTACAATCTAAAGGACCGGGCCCTCCGTGACAGGGTGTTTGCGCAAGTCCTTAAGCGGGCCTGCCGGGACCCTGTCCAACTGGAACCGGAGAAAAAAGAGGACGCAATCAACCTCATGGACAGGCAATCCGCTTTTTGGCCTTGTGCGGGGCGGGAATGTGTGGTAAAATCGGGAAAGTGCGGGAAACTTGACGGAGGAGGGACAGAGCATGACGGAAACCGGAAGAATCGAACGAAAGCCAACGTATGACCCGGAGGACTGGAAGGCTGTCGGAAAACTCAAAGAGTATGTGGAGGGGCTGGAGTTTTCGTTTGGGAAATGGGCGTACTCGCACCCTTATGTCCTGTTGTACTATACTTATGAGCGATAAGATTTACCTTCCGTTGCCGTGCCAGTGACCTAAAATGCGGAAAATCTTAAAGAGCGAGAGTACAAACAGCACTTCTGCGGTGGTTTTGGACCATACCACCCGGCGGCTGTATCAGTGGACAGTACGCTGGAAACGTATTTGCAGGAATTTTGGAGGAATCGGACATGAGGTATTCCCACGTTGTCTCCTGCTGTTGCAGCAACGGCCTTGGCAGCTCTATGATTGTCTCCATGAACGTGCGGAGCGTTTTGAACAGTATGGGGCTTGCCGAAATCACCGTACGCCATATCCCCCTGTCCGACGCCAGCGCGTCCCCGGAGGATTTGTTTGTGGTGGGGCTGGACCTTGCCCCGCAGATGCGGGGCTTCCGCCGCGTTGTTGTGCTCCACGACCTGATCAGCCGGAAGGAGTTGGAGCAGAAACTCCGGGCGGCCTTTGAGAAACTTGAGAAAAATGACAAGGAGGCCTTCCGTATCTCTTGATACGGAAGGCCCTATCTTTATTCTTTTTCAAGTTTCTTCTGAAGATAGTCCAGCACTTCCAAAACGGTCTTTGTGCCGCACAGATCGGGGATGGTCTGCAGGTCGCTGAACAGGGCCAAAACATCGTTGAGAATTTGAATATGCCGGGTCTGATCCTCAGCGGACAGCGCCAGAAACACCCGGACCGGCCTCCCGTTGCCCAGGGTCACCGGCTCACGGCAGATGGTCATGGCGGCGTCAATTTTTTTCACGCCGTCCCTGGGCTGGGCGTGGGCCAGCACCAGGCCGTCTGTCAGGATCATGTACTGCTGTCTGTCCCGCTGGGCGGCGACGATGGCCTCCACATAGTGTTCCGTAATGGAGTCGTCCAGCAGCAGGGGACGGCAGCTCCACCGAATGGCCTCCTCCCAGTCCACGCTCCGGCTGAGAAACTGGATGTGAGACGGGAGCAGAACCTGCATCAGTCCGGAACCGTAGTTGGATTTAGGCAGTTCCGCGCTGGCAAGACCCATAAAATAGTTTTGGATGTCCTGGGAGAAGGCGGGCAGCGCCTCCTCCGGGACATATTTTTTCGCAATCCGCAGAATGTCGTCCGCCCGCCCCTGGGCCGCCGGACCGGAGCCCAGACAGCGGCGGAGGATGGCGATCTTGTCCATATCCGTGAGAATGGGGTTCACCTGAATCAGATTTTTCTCCCCGGGAATGGGGACGGTGGAGATCAGCACGTCGAAGTTTTCGTCGGAGGAAAACCTGCTCAGGGGACAGATCTCCACGTCACTGGCCTGGGGCACCAGGAGGCGCACCTCCTGCCGGATGAGATTGCTGGCCCCCACGCCGTTGGGGCACACCACCAGGATACGGAAACTGCGCTCCTGACTGGAAAGCGGCGTCAAAATGCCCCCGAAGTGGAGGGCCAGATAGGCGATCTCCGAATCCGAGATATGCAGTCCCGTCTCATCGCTGATCCGCAGAAAGGCGGCTTTCGTCAGATCAAAGATCTCCTTGTACTGGGACTGAATGTGGTCCAGCATGGGATTCCCGATCTGAATGCCGTAGCGGTAGCGGTAGAGAGAGGTTTTCATATGAGCGGCCAGGGCGTCTAAAAATTCCGGACGGTCTATACAGGAGACTCCAGTGATCTCCTCGAAACTGTACGCCAGTTTCCGGGCAATGTCCGCCGCCTGGGTGTCATCCTCTAAAAACAGAGGCTGTACCTGCAGGTGGGAGCCCAGCAGATGGAGGGCCAGATAAATCTGCTCCTGGGGCTCCAGTTCCGGGAAAGCCTCACTGACCAGGCGGTACTCCTTTGTCCTGGTGATGATCTCCTGGTCCGTGGCGGAGAACGAAAACCGTTCGGACCGTCTGCGCCTCCCGGCGGACGGCGGCGCGCTGCCCTGGTCCTGCTGATGGACCAGGGAGGACACCAGAGCCGCCAGGGTCGGCAGAATCCCGCTGATGTACTCCGTCTGCAAGGCAGTCTCCACCCGCTTCAGCCGCAGATGATACTCGTCCACCACCGCCCGCTGTTCCGGGGAAAAGATGGTCTCCGTAAAATACGCCATGAACTGGGGATAGTACAGGCAAAACAGAGCCCTGGCCCGGACAGGGTCCCCCTGAATGCGGTAGCCCTCCTTCACCACATAGCGAAGCGTCAGATTGTCCTTTTTCAGATGGACGCCCAGGTTTTTCAGGTCATTCACCGCCGTGTTTCGGCTGACCACGCACCACTCCATGAAATCCTCCGTGAACACGGGCCGGGAGGACAGAATGATGCCGCAGATAATCAGCCGCTCCCGCTCTATGGGGGTGAACAGGCGCAGGGGGTTCTCCCCGTCATGGAAGAGAATCTGCTGAATCCGATAGGCCTGCCCGCTGGTGACGGAGATGCCCTTTGCCCGGTCCCGCAGCAGTTTGGGCAGGGCATGGGCGGACAGCCAGTCGTCAATCTTCTCTAAATCGTAGTAGGCGCTTCTCCTGGAAATGCCGAACTGTTCGGTGACAGCGCTGACGCGGACCGGCCCGTTTGCGTAGAGGATCACTTTGAGCAAATCCACGCACCGCCGTTCCAATGGGTAATCCATCACGCCCTCCCCTTCCTGTCCGAATACAAGTTTCGCAACGTCCAGTATACCCACAGAAACCGGAAAAAACAATTCCAAATGCTTGCACATTTCCGTGCAGACATCTGGTCTTGTATCCGGGCCGCGGACGGGGTAAGATAGGCCCATGGAACCGAAAAACAGCGGACACGTAAAGCAAACGCGGGAGAGGAGGAACCCCTATGATTGAGAAACTGCTGAAAGAGGAGAACTGCCGGATTGTGGAGGGCGTCAAGGACTGGAAGGACGCGGTATACGTCTCTCTGGAACCGCTGATCCGGCAGGGGTACTGCACGGAGGACTATGTCCAGGCGGTCTATGACGCCACCGCCGAGTTTGGCCCCTACTACGTGGTGACGGACAACATGGCCCTGATTCACGCCTCCAACAAGGTGGGCGTCAACCAGACGCAGATGGCGGTGACGGTGCTGAAGAACCCGATCCAGTTCAGCGAGGACGGGCCGGAGGTACGGATCCTCATTGCCCTGGCCGCCGTGGACGGCAGCAGCCATGTGGACGGCATGGCGGCCACCATGGAGCTCTTTGGCGACGACGACAAGTCCGAGGACATCCTGGCCGCGCCGGACGGAAAGGCGATTCACGAGCTGTTCCTCCGCTACGGCGGAAATCCGGAATAACCTCAGCGGTGATTTGGAAAGGAGAGAAAAGTCATGTTAGCGTTTCTCATCAATATCCTGTCCACGCCAGCGATGCTGGTGGGACTGCTGGCCTTGGTGGGCCTGCTCCTCCAGAAGAAGCCGGTGGAGGAGATCGTCAAGGGCACGGTCAAGTGCATTGTGGGTTTCCTGGTACTGAGCGCAGGCTCCAGTTTTCTGCAAAGCGGTTCCCTGTTGGCCTTCGGCGATGTGTTCAACTACGCTTTCCAAATGCAGGGTGTGGTTCCCAACAATGAGGCCATCGTGTCCTTCGCCCTTCAGGACTTTGGCACGGATACGGCGTATGTTATGGCCCTGGGCATGGTGCTGAACATCGTCCTGGCCCGGTTCTCCCGGCTGAAGTACATCTTCCTTACAGGACACCACACGTTGTATATGGCGGCTATGATTGCGGTGCTCCTGCACATCGGCGGGCTGACGGGCTTCCCCCTCTGGCTTTCCGGCGGCTGTCTGCTGGCCTTTATCTCCGCCGCCTCTCCCGCCTACTGCGCGCCCACCATGGAGAAGATTGTGGAGACCAACGAACTGGGCCTGGGACACTTCGGTGGCCTGGGGTACTGGTTCTCCGCCCAATGCGCCAAGCTCTTCGCAAAGGACAAAGATAAGACCACCGAGGACATCGAGTTCCCCCAGCGGCTCACCTTCCTGCGGGACACCACCGTCTCCATCGGCATCACCATGATTCTCTTCTTCCTCATCGTCACCGCCATTGCCGTGGCCAAGGGGATTTTGAATGAGGATCCCCAGGCGGTGCTGGCCAGCTATCCCAATCTGGGCGGACTGCTGAATGTGGGCGCGGAAACCCATACCCACTGGGCTGTCTGGGCCTTGACCTGCGGCCTGAGCTTCTCCGGCGGCGTGTATATCATCCTCAGCGGCGTGCGGCTCATCGTCAGTGAGATTGTTCCGGCCTTCCGGGGCATTGCGGAGAAACTGGTTCCCGGCGCGGTGCCCGCCATTGACTGCCCCGTGGTGTTCCCCTACGCCCCCAACGCCGTGCTGATTGGCTTCCTGGTGTCCTTCGTGGGCGGCATCGTGGGCCTGGTCGTTCTCTCCTTCTGGAACTCCGGCATCGCGCCGGTTGCCCTGATTCTCCCCGGTGTAGTGCCCCACTTCTTCTGCGGCGCGGTGGCCGGGGTGTACGGCAACGCGGAGGGCGGCTTGAAAGGCTGCGTGTTCGGCTCCTTTATGCACGGCCTGCTCATCACCTTCCTGCCGGCCATCTGTATGCCCGTCATGAGCGCTCTGAACTTCTCCAACTGCACCTTCTCCGACGCGGACTTCTCCTGGATGGGCATCGTCTTCGGCAACGCCGCCCAGCATATTCAGGGCCTGCCTCTGATGATTCTGTGCGTCCTGGTGTTCCTGGCTCCTGTGGTTTACAACTATGTCGCTCCGAAAAAAACTCCCGCTGCGGCGGAATAAGTTTCTGAAAGGCAAGGGATTGACATGAAAGAAATTCGTAAGGTAATGTGCTGCTGCGGTCAGGGTCTGGGCAGCTCCATGATGGTGGAGATGAACATCCAGAAGGCCCTGGTGAAACTGGGCAAGGAGGGCGTCACGGCTGGACACACCTCTCTGTCCGAGATCAACCCGGAGGCCGCGGACCTGTTCGTGGTGGGCCGGGACCTGGCTCCCCAGCTGAAGAAGTATCCCCGGGTGATTGTCCTCAAGAAGATTATGTCCATGGCGGAACTGACCGAAAAGCTGGAAAAGGCCTTCGCCGAGGAGTCCGACACCTTCTTCATTGAGTAAAGAGAAACAGTCTCCCTGTCCGGACTCCCTCCCTTTGGCCCCCGCCTCTTTTCGAGGCGGGGGCCCAGTTTGACGCGGCGGAACAGCCGCTTCATGAGGCGAAAAGAAATCGACGCCTCCGGGTCCGGAACGGGTGTCTCAGCATCTCTTTGCGCAGCTTTTCCTATTTGCGCATTTGGGAAGGCCCAGCCGTCCTGAAAAACTTCCCTCCGCCTCTTGTATTTTGTTCCTCCGCATTATATAATGAGCCTGCTCTCGAAGGAAGTACAGTGCGCGGGCTGTGCGGCAGATTTTTCGCCGGACAAGGCGTTTTGCCGCAGGAATACTTGGTGTATTTCAAGGAGGAGACGCATATGAAAACGCTGAAACTGGCAGACGGCCTCTGGTGGAACGGGATCCTGGACCCGGATCTCCGGGTGTTTGACATCGTCATGCGGACTGAGTTTGGAACCACCTATAACTCCTACGTCTTAAAAGGGAGCGAAAAAACCGCCCTCTTTGAGACCAACAAGCTGAAATTCTGGGACGCGTACCAGGACGCCCTCAGCGCCGTCACAGATATCCGGAGCATTGACTATATCGTCATGAACCACACGGAACCGGATCACGCCGGAACCGTGGAGAAAGTGCTGGAATTGAATCCCCGGGCCGTGGTGGTGGGCACCTCCACCGCCATCAGCTTCCTGAAGGAGATCGTCAACCACGATTTCAACAGCCGCGCCGTGAAAGACGGGGATACCCTGTCCCTGGGGGAAAAGACCCTGCGGTTCATGATCCTCCCCCAGCTCCACTGGCCTGATACCATGTATACCTATGTGGAGGAGGACGGGATTCTCTTCACCTGCGATTCTTTTGGCAGCCATTACAGCCATGAGGGAATCCTCCGCTCCACCGTTACGGATACGGAGGGCTATCTCCGGGCCACAAAGTACTACTTTGATAACATCATCGGGCCCTTCCGGATCCCCTTCATGAACGACGCCCTGGACCGGATCAAAGACCTGAACCTCCGCATGATCTGCACCGGCCACGGCCCCGTACACGACAGCCATATCGACGAGATTCTGGCCCTGTACCGGCAGTGGTGCGCGGTGCCGCCGAGGCGGGAGAAGAAGCTGGTGGTGATCCCCTATGTGAACGCCTACGGCTATACCGGCCAGCTGGCGGAGCGCATCGGCGCGGGGATTCTGGACGCGGCAGGCGGTCAGGCGGAAGTGCGCTTCCACGACATGGTGACTTCCGACGCGGGGGAAGTGGCGGCGGAACTGGCCGCGTCGGACGCCTTCCTGCTGGGGACGCCCACCATCCTTGGCGAGGCCCTGGCCCCCATTTGGAATCTGACATTGTCCCTGTTCCCGCCGGTACACGGAGGGAAACTGGCCAGCGCCTTTGGCAGTTACGGCTGGAGCGGCGAGGGAGTACCCCACATCATTGAGCGTCTCCGCCAGCTTCGCATGATCGTGCCGGATCAGGGCTTCCGGGTACGGCTGAAACCCAGTGAGACCCAGCTGCTGGACGCCTATGAGTACGGCTATGGCTTCGGACGCAGGCTGATGAAGGGAAAGCCGGAACATCAGATCTTAGGAAAGAGCAAGGGAACCCGCTCCCTGGTGAAATGTCTGGTGTGCGGCGCGATTTTCGACTCCTCCATGGACACCTGCCCCGTGTGCGGCGTGGGAAGCGATAAGTTTGTCCCTGTGGAGGATACCTCCACCAGTTTCCGCAAGGATACGGAGGAGCGGTTCGTGATTCTCGGCGGCGGACCGGGGGCCCATTTCGCGGCGGAGGCCATCCGTGCCCGGAACGAAACGGCAAAGATCCAAATCCTTACGGCGGAGAGCTGCCTGCCCTACAACCGGCCCATGCTGACGAAAGTCCTCTTGCAGGATCTCTCCGGAAACCGTCTGGCCATTGAAAACCCGGCCTGGTACCAGGAGCGGAACATCGAGCTGGTGTTTGGCACCACCGTGCAGTCCATCGACACGGCGGCAAAACAGGTGCTGTGCGACAAGGGAACCTTTGCCTATGACAAGCTGATTTACGCCCTGGGAGCCCGGTGCTTTGTGGTACCCATTCCCGGCGCGGACAAGCCCCACGTGGTCTCCGTGCGCTCCATCGCCGACTGTGAAAAGGTCCAGGCCATCGCCAGGAACGCCAAACGGGCCGTTGTCATCGGCGGCGGGGTCATGGGGCTGGAAAGCGGCTGGGATCTGAAGAAAGGCGGGCTGGACGTGACGGTGCTGGAAACCGCCCCGGGCCTCCTGCCCCGGCAGCTGGACGACGCCGCCTCCGCCATGCTTCAGGCGGCCTGTGAAAAAGCGGGGGTCCATGTGGTGACGGGGGCGAAAATCGCGGAAATCGCCGACGACGCCGTGATTCTCGCGGACGGTACCCGATATCCCGCGGAACTGGTCATTATGTCCACGGGAATGCGGGGCAACATCGCCGTGGGACAGGCGGCGGGCCTAAAGACAAACATTCTGATTCAAATCGATGCCCACTGCGCCACCAGCGCCCCGGACGTGTGGGCCTGCGGCGACTGCACAGAGTTCCACGGACAGCCCCATGGGTTCTGGGCCCAGGCAGCGGAGACAGGCCGTGTGGCGGGAGCCAACGCGGCGGGGGAGGACATCACCTTCCAGCCCATGGGCAGCGCCATGTCGATTCAGGCCATGGATACCGCCATCTTTGCCCTGGGAACCAACGGCAAAGCCGGTCCCAGCGAACTGGAACCCAATCTCCGCACGGTGGAGATCCGGGACGAGCAGCGGGGGAATTATGAGAAGTACTACTTCCGCAAGAGCCGTCTGGCAGGCGTCATTCTCATTGGCGACACGTCGAAAATGGCGGCCATGACAAAGGCGCTGGAAGAGGAAGCGTCCTTCAGCGATATCTTCCAATAAAAATTCACAGTTCTGGGAGAAAACAAGCATGGATCTGACCGCATTTCATTGGACCAGAGAGCCGGGAAACTTCACCATTCAGGAAAACAGCGTTGCGATTACAACGCTTCCGCATACCGATCTCTGGCAGCGCACCTATTATCATTTCCGCAATGACAACGCGCCTGTTTTCCAGATGGAGACCGAGGAACCGTATTTCAGCTTCGTGGTAAAGACCAATTTTGAGGAGAGCCACCACCGTTTTGACCAGTGCGGCGTGGTGCTGTATCTGGACAGCGAAAACTGGCTGAAAGGGTCCGTGGAGTATGAAAATGGGGAATTTCAGCATCTTGGCAGCGTCGTGACAAACCATGGCTGGTCCGACTGGGCCACCACGGAGATTCCGGCCCATGTGAAAACCATGTGGTACCGTCTGAGCAGACGGCAGGACGATTACCGCATCGAATGTTCCGAGGACGGCGTTCGGTACCGTCAAATGCGGATCTGCCACCTGCATGAGGGAAAGGACAGAATCCGGTTTGGCATTTACGCCTGTTCGCCGGAGGACTCCTCCTTTACGGCGGTTTTTACCGATATGCAAATGACGGAGTGCGCCTGGAAGGCCCACGACGGACAACAGCCGGATTGAAAATGAAAAAACGGGCTGTCCCATCAGAAAGATGGGACAGCACGTTTTTGTTTTTACCGGATCTCCGCGCCGTCGCCCTTCAAAACGCGCTTGCGCTTGTACAGCCCACCCGGACCAGCTGTCTCCGCCGCCCGGACGGGTGCCAGCAGCGCGAAAAGCAGGCAGAGCGCCAGCGCGGTTTTTTCCCAGCGTCTCTTCATGAGGGAATCCTCCTGTGATATATTTATTTATGTTTATTTGAGAGGTTGGGATAGCACCCTCAGCCATTTTTGCTGATGACCCGGAGGACCTCTCCGGCTGTGGTGACGCCCTCCCGCATCAGGCGCAGGGCATTTTGGCGCATGGACACAAAGCCCTTCTCCGGACGCTTCAGGGCCTCTTCTATGGCCTTGCGGCCCCGCTGTTCGTAAATCAGGGCGCTGACCTCCTCGTCAATGGACAGCATCTCAAATACCGCCGCCCGGCCCATATAGCCGCTGTTGTAGCACTCCGGACAGCCGGTGCCCCGGGAGAAGGGGAAGCGTTCCTCCGGCGTCAGGCCCAGGGACCGCAGTTCCATCTCCGACGGCTCATAGGTCTCCCGGCAGTGGGGACACACCCGCCGCACCAGACGCTGGGAGATGACCCCCCGCAGGGCGCTGGCGATGACATAGGGCTCCACGCCGATGTCCCGCAGACGGTCAATGGTGCCCACGGCGTCGTTGGTGTGGATGGTGGACAGGACGATGTGTCCGGTGATGGCCGCCCGCATGGCGATGCCCGCCGTCTCCCCGTCCCGGATCTCGCCCACGGCGATGATGTCCGGGTCCTGGCGCAGAATGGACCGCAGGCCCCCGGCAAAGGTCATGCCCGTCTTTTCGTTGATCTGCACCTGGTTCACGCCGTCCACGTTGTACTCCACCGGGTCCTCCAGGGTCACCAGATTCACCTCGTCCGTGTTCAGCTGGTTGATCATGGCGTACATGGTGGTGGTCTTGCCGCTGCCCGTGGGGCCCACCAGCAGCAGTACCCCGCTGCGAAGGCTCAGCATCTCGTCGTATTTCTCCAAATCCGCCCCCGTCAGGCCCACGGCGTCCTTGGTCACCCGGCCTCCGGACTTGTCCAAAAGCCGCAGGACGATCTTCTCCCCGTACACCGTAGGCAGGGTGGACACCCGTACGTCAATGCTCTTATCCTTCACCTGGATATTGAACCGGCCGTCCTGGGGCACCCGGCGCTCGGCAATGTCCAGACTGGCCATCACCTTGATCCGGGAGATGACGGAGGCCTGTAAGTTCTGGGGGATGGTCAGAATGCTGCGCATGACGCCGTCAATGCGCATCCGCACCCGCATATGGTCCTCCCGGGGCTCCATGTGGATGTCGCTGGCCCGCTCCGTCACGGACCGCTCCATCATGGAGTTCACCAGACGGATGGTGGGGGCGCTGGTGGTGCCGGTGTCGTCTAAGCGGTTGGTGACGAAGGCGTTGCTCTGGGTGTAGTCCTCTTCATTGTTGGCGGCGGCCTCCCGCTTCATGTCCTCAATGGCTTTCGCCGCGCCCTCGTTGCTGTACAACACCTGGATGGCGTGTTCCACCCCGGCGGCAGTGGCCACCATGGGGACGATCTTCTTGCGGACCGCTTTTTTGATCTCCCCTGTGGCAAAAAAGTTCAACGGATCGCTCATGGCCAGGTACAGGGTGTCCTTCTCCATGCGGACCGGAACCACTTTGTGCTGCTTTGCCAGGTTCCGGGGCAGGGCCTGGGCCATGTCCGTGGGGATCGTCACCTTGGTCAGATCAATGAACTCGATGCCCAGCTGCATTTGCAGGGCCTCGATGAGCTGTGCCTCTGTAATGATGCCGTTTTCAATGAGCACGGTGCCCAGCCGGCTGCGGCTGGTCTTTTGCAGCTCCATACCCCGTTCCAACTGTTCCTTCGTAATCGCCCCGGCGGCGATGAGCAGTTCTCCAAGCCGCATAACCTGCATAATCTCTCGCTCCTTACAATCGCATTTTGAAAATCATATACTACGATTACTACGATTATAGCACCGGCAAAAACGCCCTGTCAACAGGCACAGCGTCTCCCGCACGGGTGACAGGGCGATCCGGCCCCAAATCCCTTGCAATCCCCAGCGTTCTCTGGTAGAATAGAGGAAACTATTCCAGAGACAAGGAGGCGGATGGCTGTGATCATTCATGAGTCGGCGGAAGACTATCTGGAATCCATTCTGGCCCTGCAAGAGCAGTTGGGAGAGGGGCAGGTGCGCTCCATTGACATTGTCAACCGCCTGGGCTACTCCAAGCCCAGTGTCAGCATTGCCATGAAGAAGCTGCGGGAGAACGGCTATATCTCCATGTCCCGGAACGGCGGCATTACCCTGAACGAGAGCGGCCTGGCCATCGCCGGGAACATCTACAACCGCCACAAGACCCTGACCCGGTTCTTTGAACTGCTGGGGGTGTCCCCGGTCCAGGCGGACGAGGACGCCTGCAAGGTGGAACACGACCTCAGCGTGGAGACTTTTGACCGGATTGTGGACTTTCTCCGCCGCTGTCCCCGGATTGACCCATCGGTGGATCCGTCGAAAGGGCAGCAGGCCCAGTGCCCCGGGGGAACCCAAACGGAGAACGTCTTCTGAAACCGTACGCAAAAACCGCCGCCCCACCGTTTTTGGTGGGGCGGTTTGCGTTGACGAAAATGCGGTTTCTCACGCCCGGACCCGGCGGCGGCGCCGGGAAAAGAGGCGGGGGATGTTGTCAATCACGGAGTAGAATACCGGCGTGAAGATCAACGTCACAATGGTAGAGATGATCATGCCGCTCATCATGGTGACGCCCATATCCGTCATCATCTCATTGGTGTTGCCCCAGCCGATGGCCATGGGCACCATAGCAAGCACCGTGGTCAAGGTGGTCATCAGCACCGGACGCACCCGCAGGGGACAGGCGTGGAGAATGGCGTCCTCCCGCTCCTCTCCCTCCCGGCGGCGGACGTTGATGTAGTCCACCAGGATGATGGAACTGTTCACCACCGTGCCCGCCAGCATAATGAGGGCCACGATGGAGATCATGGAGATGTCCTTTCCCGTGAGAGGCAGGGCGAACAGGGCCCCGGAGAAGGCCACAGGCAGAATCAGCATGACGATAACCGGCATCAGGAAGGACTCGAACTGGGCCGCCAGCACGAAGTACACCAGGCCCATAGCAACCACAAGGGCCAGCCCTAAGTCGGCGTAGTTCTCCATCATGTCCTCATAGGCCCCGGCGGTCTCCGCGCTGTACCCCTGGGGGGTGGGATAGGCGTCCAAAATCTCATGGATCTGGGCGGTCATGGCGGTGGTGTTGCCGCTGCGGGTGCTGCCGGAGACCGTCACCTGCCGGGACTGGTTGTCCCGGGCGATGGACTGGGGGGCCTGCACCACGTTCACCTCCGCCACGGAGGACAGCGCCACGGATCCCCCAAAGGCCGTGGACACGGCCATGGACCGCAAAGCGTCCAAACTCTGGGCCGCGACCCCGTCGCCCTTGATCACCACGTCCAACTCCGTGTTGTCAATGGTGACGGTGGTGGCGGTGGCTCCGGTCAGTTCCGCCCGGACGGCGGCCCCCACCTGGGCGGCGGTCAGGCCGTACTGGGAAGCGGTCTGGCGGTTCATGGTGACTTCCACCTGGGGCACCCGCTCGGAAACGCTGCTGGTGACCTCCTGGGCGTCGGGCAGGGCGGAGATCTCCCGGACCAGGTCCTCCGCCATTAAGGTCAGGGTGTCGTAGTTCTCCCCGGTGATCTCCACGTTGATGTCGTCGCCGCCCATCATGCTGCCCATGTCCGAGGCGCTGACGGTGATCTCACAGCCCGGGATATCCCGCAGTTTCTCCCGCAGATCCGCCGACACTTCCGCGGCACTGCGGTCCCGCTGGCTCCGGTCCACCAGGTTCAGCCCCACAGTGGCGTCGCCGGAGGTCATCATAGACGTAATGCCGCCGCTGCCGCCGGACACCATGTAGTAGCAGTTTTCCAGTTCCGGCACTTCCCGCTCCACCACGGCCACCACCTGTTCCGCGATGTCCACAGTTTCCTCCGTGCTGGACCCAATGGGCAGGGACACGGACACATTGACCTCTCCCTGGTCCATGTCCGGAATCAGCACCATATTGGTTCCGGCGCAGGCAATCAGGAACACCGCCACCATGGCGGCACAGGCCAGCATTCCGACACCTAAATGATAGGTGAAGAACCGGAGAATGGCCAGATAGCCGTTATAGAGGCCGATGCGAAGCCGCCCGAAGAAGCCGGGACGGCGGTTCACGTCCAAATGCCCCCGGCGGGCCCTGGCGCTGTCCAGCATGAGGTAGCACAGAAGCGGCACCCAGGTCAACGCGATCACCAGGGACGCCAAAATCAAAAAGGCGATGGTCAGGCAGAAGTCCTTAAACATCATGCCGGCGGTGCCTCCGGTGAGCCCCAGAGGCAGGAACACCGCCACGGTGGTGAGGGTGGAGGCCACCACGGAGGTGGTGACTTCCCGGGTACCCTCCACGCAGGCCTCCTCCCGGTCATAGCCCTCTGAGGCGAAGCGGTAGATGTTTTCCAGCACCACAATGGAGTTGTCCACAATCATGCCCACGCCCATGGCAATGCCGCCTAAGCTCATCATGTTCAGCGTCAGATCGAACACGTTCATCAGCACGAACACCGTCAGAATGCACACGGGCATAGAGATGGCGATGGTCATGGTGGGGCCGAAGCGCCGCAGGAAGAGAAAGACGATAATGGCCGCCAGTCCCACGCCTAAGACGATGTTCTGCATGGCGGACTGCACCGCCTGGTTAATATAGTCCGCGGCGCTGTACGCCACATAGTACCGCAGTTCCGGGTTCTCCGCCGACAGGCGTTCCAATCGCTCTACCACCGCCGACGCCGCCCCGGCCTCATTGGCCCCGGACTGCTTGGAGACCAGCAGCAGCACGCACTCCTGTCCGCTCATTTTGGCGATGGTGTCCCGGTCCTTGTCCTCTAAGGACACCTCCGCCACCTCTCCCAGCCGCACGGCTCCCCCGGCGGGCAGGGTGATGAGGGTGTTTTCCACGTCCGTCAGAGAGGTGTACTTGGCGTCGGTGGAGACGGTGAGGGTCTTTTTCCCGTTGTGGACCTCGCCGCCGGGATAGAGCAGGTTCTCCGCCGCCAGGAACTGGGAGATATAGCTGTTGCTCAGGCCGTAGCCCTCGGACCGGGCGCTGTCCAGCCGGACGGCGATCTCCTGTTCCGTGCCGCCGTAGATGGTCACGGAGGCAATGCCGTCAATGCGCTCCAGGGCCGGGACCACCACGTCCTCCGCCAGGGTTTGCAGACGGTTCAGATCATCTCCCTGCAAGGCGATGTAGGCCGTGGGCATGAGGTCGGAGATATTGATGTTCAAAATAATGGGTTTCGTGGCGTCCTCCGGCAACGACGCCATGTCAAACTGCTCCCGCAGACGGGTGGCGGCCTGGTCCAAGTCCGTCCCGTCCACGTACTGGATCCGCAGGACGCTGGCCCCGTCGGAGGAGGTGGAGGACACCTCCTCCACCCCGGACACCGACATGGCGGCGCTCTCCAAGGGCCGGGTCACCAGTTCCTCAATGTCCGTGGGGTTGGCCCCGTTGTAATAGCACATGACCACCGCCACCGGGGCCTCCATATCCGGAAGCAAAGACATTTGCAGCCGGGTGGAGAACACCACGCCAAAGATCAATATCATGATCACCGCCAGGATGGTGGAGACCTTGTGCCGGATGCAAAACCGCGCTACGCTCATGCAGTCCCTCCCACCAGCCGTACGGGCGCGCCGTCGGTGACGTAGGACTGGCCTACGGTGATAAGCAGTTCCCCGCCGGTGAGGCCGGAGAGGATCTCCGTGACGCCGGAGCCGGTAAGCCCTGTGGTGACGGGTACGTACTTCGCCGTGCCGTTCTCCACGGTGTACACATACTGGGCGGTTCCGCTGGTCAATACCGCCTCAGAGGGCACCACGATGGCGCTGTCCACCCGGTCCGTGTGGAAGGTGACATCGGCGAACATCCCCGCCATCAGATCCTCCATGCCCTCCGGCAGGGACAGCGTCACGGTGTACAGCCGGGTCTGGACGTTGGCGGACTTCTCAATAGACCGGATCTCCGCCGTCAGGGACCGGTCCACAGAGGCGATGTACACATCCGCCCGGTCCCCCGCCGAGAGCTTGGGCACCAGGGCCTCCGACACGGAGGTGGTGAGCTTCATGCGGTCCATGCCGTTGATCACCGCCAGGGGGGCGGCGTTGGAGATGTAGCTGTTCTCAATGGCGTTGAAAGACGCCAGCAGTCCCCCGATGGGGGCGATGACGTTGCCCTGGTCGTCCACGTCGGAGAGGACCCCGTCCAGCTGCTGCACCCCGGACTTGGCGTTCTCAATCCCCGCCTCCAACTGGGCCAGGGTAGAGTTCCGGGTACTCTCCAGCTGCCGGACCTGCAGCTCCGCGTTGTCCCGGTTCAAAACCAGCTGGGTCAGCTGGAAGCGGGACTGGTTGATCTGGACCCGCATCTGCTCCACGGAGAAACGGGACTGGTCCAGCTGGGCCTGGGTGGATTCCAGGGACTGCTTCAGCTGGGAGATGGTGTATTCCAGCTGGTCCCGGGAGGATTTCAGCTGGTCCAGCTGAATCTTCGCCTGATCCGCCGCGATCCGGGCCTGGTCCAGTTCCTTCTGGGAGGCCGCCCCGGCGGCGAACAGGGCCTGGGTGTCGGTGACGTTCTTCTGGGCCAGGGCCACCTGCCGCTCCGTCAGTTCCACCTGGGGGTCCAGCTGGTCCAGCTGGGTCTGGGTCATGGAGATCTGATTCTCAATCAGGGGCAGGTTCCCCTCGGACACGGCGATCTGCTGCTCCGTCACGGGGATCTGCCGCTCCGCCAGGTCGATCTGCTCCTGGACGGAGGCGATCTGTCCCTCCGCCACGGCCACGTTCTCCCGGGCCACGGCGATCTGCTTGTCAAAGAGTTCCCGCTGGTCGTTGAAGCTCTGGACGGCGGAGTCATAGCCGATTTTGGCGGCGTTGTAGGAGGACAGGGTGCTGTCCAAATCCAGGCGGCACAGCACCTCGCCCCGGCGGACCGTGTCCCCCGCCTCCACGTAAGTGGCAATGCACTTGGCGGCCACGCCCACCATAATGGTGGCCTCCTCCTCCGGCACCACCCGTCCGGAGACTTTGTTGTCCGTGGCGATGCTCTGGGCTGTCACCACCGATGCCTGCACCGCCACCCCGACAGGTTCCTCACCCGCGGGATTCTCTCCGGGATCGGTTTTCGATTCCCTGCCGCAGGCCGCCAGGCTCACCGCCAGGAGTCCGGCCAGAACCGCCGCCAGGATCCTCCGGCGGCTTTGATAGAGAGCCATAGGTTGCACCTCGTTTTCTCAGTTCATAATTCCCTTCTGCACCGCCCAGAGATAGTCGTTGTAGGCGGAGAACAGGTTGTTGGCGTCAGAGGCCGCTTTTTCCTCCGCCGCTTTCAGCTCGTCCCGGGCGGACAGCAGGGCGTTTTTCGACAGGTTCCCCTGATGATAGCGCAGTTCCTGGGCTTTACAGGCCGCCTGCTGGGTTTCCAGGGCGGACAGGGACGCCTGATAGATCTGGTAGTAGTCCAGCACCTGGGCGTAATGGGTCCGGAAGGACAGTTCAAAGCTCCGGACGGTGTTGTTGTAGGTGTTCTGATCCGCCGCCCAGGTGTGGATGGCCATGCGGTAGGTGTTGTTCTTCTCGTTGTAATGGGTGGATTTGCCCGTGTCGTTGAAGGTCTCCTGGGCGGCTTCCAGGGTCCGGGCAGCGGCGTAGAGGGAATAGCTCTTCTCCCGGGCGGAGGCCAGGTCCGCCTCCAAATCCATGGACCGCAGCTGCTCCTCCGTCACCTCCGGCAGGGCCCCTAACCGGATCTCCCCGGTGGGAGCGGTCCCCAGGAGGGCTTCCAGCTGCATTTTGTAGTTGGAGATGTTCATGCGCAGCGTCTCCAGGCCGCTGGCCAGGGCCGTGCGGCCGGATTTGGTCTGCTGAAGGGTCAAATTGGAGATCTGCCCCAGGTCATAGCGCAGTTCCATCTCCTCCACGGTCCGGTTCACGGCCGCCAGCTGCCGCTCTAAGGACGTTTCCTGGGCGTCCATGGCAATGAGGGCAATGTAGGTGGCCTCCCCCGCTTTGACCAGAGAATCCTGGGCATTGCGCAGCTGTAAGACCGTGTCGGCGTTGCTCCGCTGCATATCCCCGTTGCGGATGGACAGGAAGGTCTGATAGGCGGAATCATAGGCGCTCTGCATGGAGTTTGCCGCCACACCCGCCGCCATGGACTGCCCGCTCAGGCTTCCCGCAAGGTACATGGCGTCCTGGGCGGTGGCGATGCCGTTGATGCTGTCCCGGAGGTTGTTTTCTAATTTCTCATAGTCCGTGGACTGGATGCCGGTAATCGTCTCCTCCAAGCCCTGGACCGTCAGGTTATTGGCCCGCACCAGGGGAGCCACATCCGTGAAGGACACGAAGTCCAGTTTCTCCGGATTCACCGTCACCTGCTCCACCAGCTGTTCCAGTTTGTCCAGCTTTTTCTGTTCCTGGGCGCTGACTTCCCGGTCCCCCAGGTCCCACATCCTGCCGGACCCCTCCGCTTCATCCAGATCCTCCTGATAGCCGATAGGCCCATACCAGGGCTCCTCCGGGGGTTCCGGTTCCTCCGATTTCTCCGGGGCGGGATCGGCCTCCGCTTCCGGCTCCGCCGGGGACGCCTCCACGTCAGATTCCTCCGGCGGCGTTTCGGCGTCGGAACGCTCCCCGTCCTCCGATGTCTCCATCAGCACCGCCTCGGCTAACATCTCCTGATCTTCCCCCTGGGATTCTTCCTCCCCGGTTTCTTCCAGGTTCAGGGCCAGCCAGCCGATGGGTTCCGGCGGCGGGGCGGTCTGCTCCTCCCCGGAATCCTCGGCGTCCTCAAGGGCGGCGTCCTCCGCCGCGTCTTCGTCAGGTTCTCCGGGTTCCTCGGCTTCTTCTTCCGCCGGGACTTCCTCCGGTTCAGCCGCCGCCTCCGGCGCTTCCGGGGCCTCTATGGTCTCCTCCGTCCGAACGGCCTCCGCTTCGCTCTCCTCCGGCGTACCGGGGAACAGTCCCGCCGCCCCGGCGGAGGCGGTCATTGCCGCCGCCAGCAGTGCCGCCATAATCCGCGCTTTTGTCATGGCTCCATGCCTCCCTCTGTTTCCTCCGTTTTCACACAGCCCCACTGCAGGATCTCCAATTTCTCCATCAGTTCCTCCCGGTTCCGCTCCCCCCGCTCGGGATGTTCCAGGGTGGCCAGCACCGTGCCCACCAGGCTGAACGCCGTGAGACAGCACACTTGCAGGAGAAACGCCCGATCCTGCCGCCGGAACCTCCCCGCGTCCACAGCCCCCGCGTACAGCTCCATGACCTCCTCCGGGTTACTGACCACCATCCGGTCCAGGTCAATCTTGGGGTTAATGCGCATGACGCTGATCATGCGGTCCATGACTGGGTGGGGCCCCTGGCGGAGCTGGTCTAAGAAGCTGTCGTAGATCACCACCGCCGTGCGGAAGATATCCCCCCTGGCCCGTTCCAGGATCTCCCGGACCTCTTCCAGAATCTGTCCCCGCACGTCCTCCATGAGATAGGAGAACAGATCGCTCTTGTCGGTGAAGTACTGGTAGAAGCTGCCCCGGGGGATTCCGGCCCGGCGGATGATCTGGTTGATGGACGCCCGGGCAAAGGGCACCGCCGTGAATTCCGCCCAGGCGGCGTCCAAAAAGCGGCCGCGTTTCTCTTCCGGGAGACGGAGAAACGTCTCGGTACACATATTCCTCTCCCCTCACAATTCGCCCTGTTGTGACAAACTGTCACAATATGACAAGTTGTCATGATTATACAGAGGGAACCCCGCCCTGTCAACCGTCGTTTTCACGAAAAACCACGGCAGGCAAGGCGGGGGTCCTGGGCGGACAGCCAGTCCTGGGCGGACAGCCAGTCCTGGGCGGACAGCCAGCGCGCTCTAAAAGTTTTCTCTGTTCATAGCGTCTGCGACGGCAACGGTCCTTGGCGGACAGCCAGTCCTTGGCGGACAGCCAGCGCGCTCTAAAAGCTTTCTCTGTTCATAGCGTCTGCGACGGCAACGGTCCTTGGCGGACAGCCAGTCCTGGGCGGACAGCCAGCGCAAGGCTTTTTCTGTTCATAGCGTCTGCGACGGCAACAAAGGCGGGATCATTTCCCCTCATTCCTCCCCCGCCGGGGACGCCGCGTCCAGCAGGGCGAAATACTGGTCGCGGGCGGCACGGAAGGCGGCGTTGTACTTCTCGTCCCCGCCGGAGCGCAGACGCTCATAGTAGACGTGTTCATGGTCCGCCAGTTCCGGGTGGACCCGCACCACCGTGGCAACGCCGATGTTGGAGCAGGCGGAACAGATCCGCCGCAGATCCGTCAGAAGGCTGGTATAGCTGGAATAGGCGTGGGAGCCGCACTGTCCCGCCCGGTTCCGCCGCTGGTTCCGGTGTTTCAGTTCGGTGATCAGCTCTCCCGCCGCCTGGACCCGGGGCTCTATCTCATAGGCCGCCTCCACGTTCCGCTTCTGGAAGGCGGACTGGGCCAGATCTAAGATTCCCTGTACCGCCTCCTCCGCCGCGGCCAGTTCCCGCAGAGCGGTTTTCGAGTAGGAGGCGCGGTGCTGGTCCAGTCCGGCGGCGTTGTTGGCGATGTGGACGGCGTAGTCCCCCAGGCGCTCAAAGTCGGAGATGATCTTATAGTACTGGTCCAGAATCGTGACGTGGAGGTCCAGTTGGAGATGGGGCAGCAGTTCCATGGTGTACCGGCTCAGGTGGTCCGTCATGGCGTCGATGCGCTCCTCCTCCGCCATCAGCTTTTCCCGGGCGTTTCCGTCAAACCGTTCCAGAAGCCGGAAGGACCGCTGGATGTTGTCCCGGGAGGCCCGGAAGATGGTCAGAAGCAGTTCATAGCAGCTGTTCAGGGCCAGGGCGGGGGTGTTGAAGAACACCGGGTTCAGTGCGTCCAGCTTCTCCTGATATTTTCCCCCCTGTTTCGCCCCCTCCGGGCCGTCCGGCACGATCCGCCGGCTCATGGTCTCATAGACCCCCAGCATGGGCAGCAATAACACGGCGCAGGTCAGATTGAACACCGTATTCGTATTGGCGATGATGCCGGAGTTCACGGTGGTATCCCACAGCCTGTCCAGCAGTCCCAGGGCGTGGACCGCCGCCACCCCCGCCAGCACAAGCACCGTCTTGCTGAGGTTGAACAGGATGTTCACCACCCCCACCCGCTTGGCGTCCGGCTCCGCGCCGATGGAACAGACAATGGCAGTGGTGACGCAGTCCCCTAAGTAGATGCCCACAATGACGGCGTAAATGGACTTGAAGGTCAAAAGCCCCGTGGCGGAGAACGCCTGTAAAATGCCCACCGTGGCGGAGGAGCTTTGCAGCAGAAAGGCGATGCCCGCCCCGGTCAGATAGCCCAGCACCGGGTTGGACCCCAGCCGGGCGAACAGGCCCTCGATCATGCCGGACTCCGCCAGGGCGTTCACTGCCCCGGTCATGTTCAGCAGTCCGGAGAACAGCACCCCAAAGCCGATGGCGATGCCTCCGATGGATCGGGCGTTTTTGATCTTCCCGGTCATAATCACCCCCATGCCCAGAATCAGGGCCACGGAGGACAGTGTGGCGGGCTGGAAGAACCGCAGCCAGGACACGCCGCCGGAGGCGTCCAGGTCCAGCAGGCGGATGATCTGGCCCGTGACGGTGGTGCCCACGTTGGCCCCCACCAGAATCCCCAGGGACTGCCGCAGGGTCAGAATCCCCGCCCCCACCAGGCCCGCCGTAATGACGATGGTGGCGGTGGAGGACTGGATCAGGGCCGTCACCAGCATTCCCAGCACAAAGGCCTTCACCGGATTGTTGGTCACGTGCTCCATGGCGATTTTCAGGGTGCCGGAGGCATTTTCCTTTAAGGAATCCCCCATGAGCCGCATCCCGTACAGGAACATGGCAAGGCCTCCCAGCAGGGAGAGAATGTCATAGAAATCCATAGGCTTCCCTTTCTGTCAGAGGTTTGGCGGATACGGACAGATACGCCCAGTATACCCTATCCCTTCCGGGAAAGCAACGCGGCGGGAGAAAGTTTTCAAAAACTTTCTCCCGCCGCAGTAAGGTTACACCGCTTCCCCTCACTCCGCCGCGCCAGCCGCCGCCGTCTCCGGCAGGGGTTCCGGCACAGGCTCCGGCGGCGGGGCCGGGGGCATAGTTTGAGGCGCGGCTGGGGACGGCGCTTTGCGCCAGTTGCGGGTGGTCTTGTTGAACACCGGTTCAAACAGGCACAGCACCGCCGGAAGAAGAAACAGACAGATCAGGGCCGAGATCACCGCTCCCCGGGCCAGCATGGTGCAAATGGCCCCGATCATGCCGATGGAGGCGATAAACGACACCCCCAGGGTAGCGGCGAAAAGCACCAGGGCGCTGGTGATGATGGAGGGGTCGGAGCTGTCCGCCGCAATGCGGATGGCCTCTTTCCGGTCCTTCCCCGCCTGCAATTCCTCCTGGAACCGGGAGGTCATGAGAATGGCGTAGTCCACCGTGGCCCCCAGCTGGATGCTGCTGATGATGATGGGGGAGAGGAAGAAGATCTCCGTGCCCTTGAGATAGCTGATGCCCTGGTTGATGAAAATCGCCAGCTCAATGGCCGCCACCAGCACCGCCGGAATGGTGAGGGACTGGAAGGTCAGGGCCACAATCACAAAGATCGCCACCGCCGACAGGATGTTCGTCACCTGGATGTCCACCAGGCTGGTCTCAATGAGGCCCTGATACATAGCCCCCTCTCCCGTCACCATGGCGTTGGGGTCGTACCGGTGCAGAATTTCGTCCATAGCCTGGAGCTGTTCCGCCGTCTCTGTGGTGGCAGACTTCAGGGAGGAGTTTACCATCATCAGCTGATAGCCCCCCTGTTTCAGCATCTCCGACACGGCGGCGGGGATGAAAAACTCCGGAATCCCCGTGCCCAGAATCTTGTGGTAGGACACCACGGAGCTGATCCCCGGCAGGGCCTCCAAAGCCGCCTCAATCTCCCCCATCTCCGTGCCGCTCAAATCGTCCCGCAGAACGATGAAGTGGGAGGAGGCCATGTCAAAGGCGGTTTTCATCTTGTCGTTGGCCACAATGGACGGGGTATCCGGCGGCAGGGTGGTGTCCACGGTGTAGAAGAACTCCGCGTGGTTGGAGCAGTAGATGGCGGGCGCCGCCAGCAGGGCCATGAACACCGCCATGCCCACCCGGTGGCGGATGACAAAGGCGTTGCTGTGGTTCAGCTTCGGAATCAGCACCCGGTGGCGGTGCTTTTCAATCCGCTGGTCAAAGAGCAGCAGCATGGAGGGCAGCACCAGCACCACCGTGGTCACCCCCAGGATCACGCCCTTCACCATCACCACGCCCAGGTCCATGCCCAGTTTCATTTTCATAAAGCACAGGGCCAGAAACCCCGCGATGGTGGTCAGGCTGGACCCGGACAGGGACTTGAACGCCGCCACAATGGCCTTGGCCATGGCGTCCCGGGGATCCGGGTGCAGGGGCCGCTCCGCCACATACCGATGGTACAGGAAGATGCAGTAGTCCACAGTGACGCCCAGCTGTAATACCGCCGCAATGGCCTTGGTGATGAAGGAGATCTCCCCCAAAAAGACGTTGGTGCCCATGTTGTACACCACGGCGATGCCGATGCTCATGATCAGCACAAAGGGCAGGACTGTGGATTCCAAGCACAGCGTCATGACCACCAGGGCCAGGGCCACCGCCACCGCCACAAACAGCACCAGTTCATTGTTCATCAGATCCTGGGTGTCCTTCACCACCACGGAGAACCCCGCCAGGAAGCACTTTTCGCTGCACAGGGCCCGGATGGCGTCAATGGCCCGGATGGTCTCGTCCGACGCCCCGGCGTGGCTGTACTGGATGATCATCATAGTGGCCTCGCCGGAGAAGAACATATCCCGGAAGTTGGCGGGGATCATCTCCGTGGGGATCTGGACGCCTACCAGATTGCTGACCCACAGGGCGTTGGACACCCCGTCCACCTTTTTGATGTCGTTCACCAGCTGGTTGGCGTACCCCGCCGGCATTCCCTCCACAATCAGCATATTGGTGGCCGCCATGTGGAAGGGTTCTTCCAGCAGTTTCTCCCCCTGGGAGGCGGGCAGGTCCGCCGGGATGTAGGACAGAATGTCATAGTTTACCCGGGTGGCGATGTAGCCCAGGGCGGAGGGGATCATCAGCAGTACCGCCACGGTCATGACCAGGGAGGGTTTCCGGGTCAGCCAGTGGGCAATTTTGTCAAGCATGGTTCACCTCGTCACTGGAAGATGCCGGAGACAGTGTGCCACAGATCCCGGAACATCTTCCCGATGCGGCCCAGGAGCGTGGCAGGTTTCTCGTCAGCCGACGCGCCGTCACTTTCGGAGGCGGCAGTCTCGTCATCCTCCTCCGGCACCTCAATCTCCTGGGTGCGGATCAAGATCTGTACGCTCTGGGGAGCGGGATTGGAGGGAGAGGTCAGGGACTCCGCCGCCGCCGTGGCGTCCATCAGCAAAAGGTTGTTGGTGTCCCCTGTGTACTCGTCCCAGGCGTCCTCAATGAGGTCTGTAATGGTGTCTTTCGCGTCCTGAAGGTCCTGGGTGGAGTCCATGCTGTCCGCCGCCTTGCGGAGGGTGGAGGACAGGCCCCCCAAACTCTGATGGGTGCCCGCGTCCAAATCGGTACCGGCGGACTTGGCCAGGGACTCTGTGGCGGAGATCAGGCGGTTGGTGTCCCGGACCGCCGCGGCGGCGGTGGTGCCCAGCTGGCCCAGGGTGGAGAGGACCTGCTGTAATTTGGGCTCATAGCCGTTGAGGACGTTTCGCAGATTGTCCGCGTCCGTCAGTACGTTCTGGACAATGCCGGAGGCCTCCCGCAGTTTGGCGGAGCCGTCCCGGGCGGCGGCGCTGACGCCCCGGAGAACCTCGGAGGTCCCCGTCACGTCCTGGATGGTCTGCCGCAGCGCGCCGGAGGTGTCCGACAGGGCGGAGAGGGTCTGCCGCAAAGCGCCGGAGGTGCCCCGCAGTTCCCCGGAGGTGTCCGACAAGGCCCCTAAAGTCTCCCGCAGGGAGCCGGAGGTCCCCCGGAGGGCGGAGAGGGTGGTCCGCAGATCCCCGGAGGCGGAGCCAATGGCGCTGAGGGTGGACCGCAGGTCCCGGGACGCCCCCCGCAGATCCCCGGAGGTATCCCGCAGGGTTTCGGAGAGATCCTCCACGTCGTCCATCAGATCCGTCAGTCTCCCCAGCCGCTGGCAGAGGTCGGAGAGCTGGCGGACCACCTGGGCGGTGGGGGCGGCGATGCTTTGCAGGGTATCGTTGGCGGATCCGGCGATGTCGCCGCTGGTCCGATTGATGCCGCTTCGGATCTGGCCCTCAATCTTTTCCCCTAAGTACTCGCTGGTGATCAGCTCTAAGGCGGCTTTCTCTCCCTCGCCGCTGTTGTAGATGGTCCATACCCGGGCCATAAGGGGGGCCAGTTTGGGATCCCGGCCCGTGGACCGGAGAATCAGGGCTGCAAAATCTTCATAGCTCTCCGCGTGATACAGGGTCTGTAAGGACTGGTACAGGGTGGTCAACCCCTGGGCCTCGATCATGGCGGCTTTCGTCTCGTCATCCAAGTCCTCATTGGTAAAGAGGCCCACTACCGCCTCCCGCTGTTCCTCCGGGAGATTCTTCGCGGCGTCCAGCTGGCCCAGCATGACCCGGTAGAAGGCCGCCTCGTCTCCGCTCTGGGCCAGGGCGTAGAGCTGTCCCACGGACACCACTTGGTCCAGCAGGGCGCTGGCGGAGGCAGTGTCCCCGCTGTCCTCGTCGTCATAGTCGTCGTAATCCGGCAGGGAGATCCGGGCGGTATCCAGGGCCCGGGCCAGACGGTTCAGACTGGTTTGCAGATCCGCCGTCTTGTCCAGCACGGACCGCACATCGTCTCCCCCGTCCTCCAAATCCTCTAAGCCGTCCTCCAAATCCTCCAAACCGCCCTCTACATTTTTTAAGCTCCGGTCCAGATCCGACAATCCGTCCTCCACGTCCCGGAGGCTCCCTTCCATGTCGCCCAAACCGTCCTCTGTGTCCCGCAGGCCGTCCCGGGTATCCCCCAAGCCGTCCTCTACCTCAGCCAAGCGGTTCTCCACCTGTTCCAACCCGGACTGGGTGTCCGTCAAACCGCCTTCCACCCCTTCCAGACCGCTGACCGTCACGGCCAGGCTCCGCTCTACCTTTTCCAGTCCCCCTTCCAGGGACGCCATGCCCCCTTCCAGGGTCTCTAAGATGCCGTCAGAATCGGAAAGGACCTTTTGCAGCTGCAAGGTGGTGTCCAGGAGGGTATTGGCGGCGTCCTTGCCGCTGGTGACAAAGGCGCTGGCGTCCCGGGCCTCCTGGGCGATGGGGTCCAGGGCCCCCGCCACGTCATTCAGGTCCTTTCGGACGCTGTCAATGTTCTGGTACACGCCGCTCTTTCCGCTGGACACGGTCTGGCGGGCCTTATCTAAGGTATCCAAGCCGTTGGCGGTGTCGTTGAGGCTGCTTTTCATGGCGTTGAAGGAGTCCAGCACCGTGTCTAAGCTGTCGGACAGTTTGTGGTAGCTGTCCTCTAAGTCCTCTTTTCTCTCGCTGAGTTTGGCGATCTCCTCTAACTGGGACAATGTAGCGGGCACCATCATAAAGGTCAGTCCCCCGAAGGAGAAGTCCTCCGCCCCTACCCGGATGCTGAAGTGCTGTTCCTCCCCGGGGAAGGCCAGGAACAGCACCGCCCGCAGGTTGCCGATGAGCTGGAGCTGTGCCCCGGGGGCCTCCAGGGACAGAATGTCGTCCTGGTTAAACACGGCGGTGGCGGTTAGGATGTAGTTGTTCCGGGCATAGTCGCTGGCCTCCAAATTGGGCAGGGCGTCCACGTTGATCTCCACCAGCCCGGTTTTTCCCGCCAAATCCTCCGCCCGGGCGGCCACGCCGTTGAGCCGGTAGTGGACGGACAGAGTCCAGGGCAGATTCCGGAAGGGGGCGCTGGTTTTGCCCTCAAAGTAGAAGTGGGTGGGGGCCGTGCGGTCAAACCGGAAGGTCACCTTCCCCCCCTCCTGGGCGGGAGAGGAGCCGTCCGTCAGATTCGTGACGCTGTCATAGACGCCGTAGTCCGTCAGGGCCTGGGTGCCGTTGAGGACATAGCTTTTCACCACACTGCCGTCGGACAGATTGCCGTAGTAGTCCGTGGTGGCGTAGTACGCCTCGTCGCACACCGGGCGGACGCCGTCGTCGATTTCCGACGCCGCCGCCGTCGTTCCGACGCCAAGGCACACAGCCAGCAGGGCGGAGAGGATCCGTTTTCTTGATTGGGCAGCCATAGGCGGGCCTCCTTTGTAGACACTTTGTAGACAGATGTTGAGTAACAAAAAGTTGTTGACTTATCCACGGATGTAGATTATAATCCTTTCTCGCAGGAAATGCAATAGGCATTTCGCGCTTTCTGAGAATCTGTGCGCAGACGCGCAAAGGAGAGGGGTGTGCGCCATGGGGGAGGGGGACCGCCGGACCAGAAGGTCCCGGAAACTGCTCAAACAGGGACTGCTGGAACTCTTGCGGGAAAAAGGCTTTGCCCACATCTCCGTCCGGGACATTACGGAGCGGATGGATCTGAACCGGGGGACCTTCTACCTCCACTATCCGGACACCACCGCCCTGCTGCGGAGCGTGGAGGACGATATGGCGGCGGAGGTCCAGGCCCTCATCGACGCCCATATGGGGGAGACGGTGGAAGGCGGCTCTCTGCGGCCCGTGTTCGAGCCGGTGCTGGACTACACCGTGGACCACCGGGAGGCCTGCGCCGCCCTGTTCGACAGCGGGTCCGGCAGCGAGTTTTTGGAGCGGCTGCAAACCCTGGTGTACCGCAACGGCGTGGGGCTGATCCAGGCCTGGTACCACCCGGAGAGCGCGGAGGATCTGGCCTATCTGCTGAACTTTATCGCCTTCGGCCTGGTGGGGCTGATGAAAACCTGGTTTGGCGGGAACATGGCCCTGCCAAAAGAGGAACTGCTGTCCATGTCCGACGCCCTGGCCCGGGGCGCCGCGGCGGAGGCCCTGGGGCGGAAGCAGAGCGCGGTGTAAAAGGAAAACAGCTGTCAGTGGTCTTAACCGCTGACAGCTGTATTATATTCTTAGTGAGCCTTAGAACGTATCCCGGATCCCCCTGCGGATCTCCCGGATGTCATAGGGCACGGTCTGATAGACGCAGTAGTTCAGCCAGTTGCCATAGAGCAGATGGGCACAGCTGCGCCAGTTCACCACAGGGGTTTGGGCCGGGTCATCGCCCGGGAAGTAGTTCTGGGGGATCTGGATGTCAAGCCCCGCTTTCACGTCCCGCAGATACTCCGCTTTCAGGGTGTCCCGGTCGTACTCCGCGTGGCCCATGAGATAGACCTGCCGCCCCCCGTCGGTTTTCACGGCGTACACCCCCGCCACCGGGGAAGATGCCAGGATCTTCAGCTCCGGCACCGCCTCAATGTCCCTCCGGTCCACGGTGGTGTTCCGGGAGTGGGGCACCCAGAAGGCGTCGTCAAAGCCCCGGAAAAGGATGTAGTTGGGATCTTCCAGGGTGTGCTGGAACACGCCGAAGAGCTTTTGGGGCAGGAGCCGCTTGGGGATGCCGTAGTGGTAGTACAGCGCCGCCTGGGCCCCCCAGCAGATGTGGAGGGTGGAGTGGGCGTGGGTCTTGCTCCACTCCATCATCTCGCACAGTTCCGGCCAGTAGTCTACCTGCTCATAGTCCAGCATCTCCACGGGAGCCCCGGTGATGATGAACCCGTCAAAATACCGGTCCCGGATCTCCGGGAAGGTCTTGTAAAAGGCCAGTATATGGGCCTGGGAGGCGTTTTTGAAGGTGTGGTTGGAGGGGGCGATGAGTTCCAGTTCGATTTGCAGGGGGGTATTCCCCAGCACCCGGGCAATCTGGGTCTCCGTCTCCACCTTGGTGGGCATCAGGTTCAGCATGAGGATCTGCAAGGGCCGGATGTCCTGCCGGACGGCCCGGGTCTCCGTCATAACAAAGATATTCTCCGCCGTCAGCGTTGCGGTGGCGGGCAGCTGGTTGGGAATGCGGATGGGCATGAAGTTCTCTCCTTTCCGCAAGAGCCGGAAAGGACCGGTCCTTACGCCGTTTTTTACGCCTTGTTTTCCACGATGTGTACGTTCAGGTGGTCGTAGGTCATCTCCACGTTGTGGGCGTCGAAGGCCGGCCGCAGATTCCGGTTCAAGTTGCACATCACGGACCAGTAGTTGGCGGGCAGGGCCCAGCAGAAGATGGTGTATTCAATGGAGCTTTCGCCGTAATTCGTCAGCCAGATGGCGGGAGCGGGATTTTGGAGGACGTTCTCCGTCTTGTCCAGGGCGTCCTGGCAGGCGGCGAACACGTCCTCTGTCGGCGCGTCATAGGAGGCAGTGATCTTCACCGTCACCCGGCGGCGGCCCAGGGAGGTGTAGTTGATGATCCGGGAGGCCGCCAGGTCCTTGTTGGGGATGAGCACATAGTGTCCGTCCGGGGTCAGGAGTTTCGTGTGGAACAGGTCAATCTCCTCCACGGTGCCCACGGTTCCGGCGGACTCCACCGCGTCCGTAATGGCAAAGGGATGGGAGGTCATAATCACCAGGCCTCCGGCGAAGTTGGCCAGAATGTCCTCCATGGCCAGGGTCACGCCCAAAGACAGCACCGACAGCAGCGCCACGAAGGAGGTCATATTCACGCCTAAGCCCTGGGCCACAATGACCACGGTCAACACGTACATGACCACTTTGGCGGCGGTGCAGACGTACCTCTGGATCCGGCGCTCCAAGTTCGTGCGGCTCAGGATCCGCTCCAAAAGGTGCATCACCACCCGGATGATCATCAGACACACCACCAGCGTCACGGCGGCGGTGAGGATATGCCCCAGGGAGTAGCCTCCCACGGACTGGTTGAGAATGTCGGCAACGCTCATAGCTCCCATAGTGTTCGCTCCTTTTTCCATTGTTTTCCTTCGTTTGGTGCGGGTTTTCCCCCGCACACGCTTTTTTCATTATAATAACCGGGGGGAAAAATGTCAACCGCCGGAGAGAAGAAAAACGATCCCTTCTCCGCCGTCCAGACGAAGCCTTCCCGGGACGAAGCATAAGAAACGCTTTTCCCGGGCATTCTAAGATGTGATTTCAGCATGGGAGCGAGGCAGAATGGAGTATTGGAACGCGTTTTTGTGCGGCGGGGCCCTGTGCGCCATCGGGCAGGTGCTCATTGACCGGACAAAACTGACCCCCGCCCGGATTCTGACGGGCTATGTGGTGGCGGGAGTGCTTCTCAGCGCCCTGGGGCTGTACGACGCCATCGCGGACTGGGGCGGGTCCGGGGCCTCCGTGCCCCTGACGGGCTTTGGCCATGCCCTGGCCAAGGGCGTGCGGCAGGCGGTGGCGGAAAAGGGCTGGATCGGGGTCCTGACCGGCGGCTTAGGGGCGGCGGCGGGAGGCGTCACGGCGGCGGCGGTGTGCGGCGTCGTCATGGCCTTAGCGTTTAAGCCCGGGGAGAAGCGGTGAGGTTCCCGGTTTCGGGCCGCGTGTCGCCCGCAAAAAAGACGGCGCGTCCGGATTTTCCCGGACGCGCCCCCATTTTTTCTCAAATTCCTGTTGTTTTTTACGAAAAAAGATGTATACTGGTTGGGTGTGAGACGCGGACGTGCCCTGGGGGCCCGCCGGAAACAGTGTGGAGGAGATGGAAGCATGGACAATACGTTTACGATTGAGGACGGCGTCCTGGTAAAATATGGCGGTCCCGGGGGCAATGTGGCGGTCCCGGAGGGCGTGCGGGCCATTGGACAGGGGGCGTTTCTGAACTGCACCGCCCTGCGCAGCGTCACGATTCCCCAGGGAGTGGAGGAGATCCGGGGGGACTTCTTCTCCGAGCAGCCCTCCGGGGCCTTCTCCGGCTGTACGGGCCTGAGCAGCGTACAGCTGCCCGACAGCCTCCGGGAGATCGGCTGCTGGGCCTTCTCCGGCTGTACGGGCCTGAAAAACGTGGAGATCCCCCGGAAGGTGGAGCGCATCGGCAACCGGGCCTTCCAGGACTGCACGGGGCTGAAAAGCATGGTGATCCCGGAGGGAGTCCGGGAGATGGACTACGGCGTGTTCATGGGCTGTACGGGGCTGAAATCCGTGGAACTGCCCCGCAGCGTCAGCGTCATCCGGGAGTACGCCTTCGCGGACTGCGCCGCCATGGAGCGGATCGTCCTGCCCTCCGGCGTCCGGACCATCGACTTCTGCGCCTTCCGCAACTGCGCCAGCCTCAAAAGCGCGGCGATTCCCGCCGCCACGACGGAGCTGGGAGAGTACGCCTTTGAGAACTGCGGGGAGCTTTTGAGCGTATCCATCGGGGAGAACGTGGAGAAGATCGGGGAAAACGCCTTCTCCAACTGCCCGAAACTGACGGTACGCACCCGGAAGGACTGCCCGGCGGAACGGTACGCCCGGGAGCGGGAGATCCCTGTGGTCACGTATGAGCAGCTCAAAGACGCCGCCGGAGCCATGATGGAGCGGGCCTATGTGCCCTACTCCCGCTTCCCGGTGGGAGCGGCGTTGGAGTGCGAGGACGGGGCGGTGTTTACCGGGTGCAACGTGGAAAACGCGGTGTACCCCGCGGGCATCTGCGCCGAGCGCAACGCGGTGTTCCACGCCGTGTCCCAGGGCAAGACCCGGTTCTCCCGCATCGTCATCGCCTCCCAGGGCAAGGACTTCTGCGTCCCCTGCGGCATCTGCCGCCAGGCCATGGCGGAGTTCTCCCCGGACATGGAAGTGGTGTGCCTGAACAGCGCGGGAGACGAGGAGCGCTTCTTCCTGCGGGACCTGCTGCCCCACGGCTTCGGCCCCAAGAATTTGGAGAAGGATTAAAAGAGAAGGATTAAAAAAATCCGCCCCGCCGGGGTTTCCATACATGAGTTCATATCCTTGTGAACGATAAGATTTACCGTCGGTTGCCGTGTCAGTAACCTAAACTGCGGCAAATCTGAAAGAGCGCGAAAAAACATGATTTACTGTTAAGGAGATGTCATTGACTATGCTGGATATCCAAATCACCCGGACCCAGAGCCCCCGGCAGCGTCCTACGGACGAGACCAAGCTGGGCTTCGGCAAGATCTTCACAGACCATATGTTCCTCATGGACTACGACACGGAGCGGGGCTGGCATGACCCCCGGGTGGTGCCCTACGCCCCCTTTACCCTGGACCCGGCCTGCGTCATCTTCCACTACGCCCAGGAGCTGTTTGAGGGCCTGAAGGCCTACCGTACGGCGGACAACACCATCCAGATCTTCCGCCCCGAGTGCAACGGAGCACGGATGCAGGACTCCTGCGACCGGATGTGCGTGCCCCAGATTCCCGTGGAGGACTTTGTCCAGGCGGTGAAAACCCTGGTGGAAGTGGACAGGGACTGGGTGCCCCACACGGAGGGCGCGTCCCTTTACATCCGGCCCTTTATTTTTGCCACGGATGTGGGCATGGGCGTCCACGCCAGCCACCACTATACCTTCTGCATCATCTGCGCCCCCTCCGGCGCGTATTACGCCGAGGGCATCAACCCCGTGCGTATCTACGTGGAGGACGAGTACATCCGGGCGGCCCCGGGACTGACGGGCTTCACCAAGTGCGGCGGCAACTACGCCGCGTCCATTAAGGCCGGGGCCCTGGCGGAGGAAAAGGGCTTCGCCCAGGTGCTGTGGCTGGACGGCGTGGAGAAGAAGTACGTGGAAGAAGTGGGCAGCATGAACATTCTGTTCAAGATTGCCGGGAAGATCTACACCGCCGCCTGTGTGGGCACGGTGCTGCCCGGCGTCACCCGGAGAAGCTGCATCGAACTTTTGAACGACTGGGGTTATGAGGTCATTGAGGGGAAACTGGCCATTGCGGACGTGATGAAGGCCGGACACGACGGCACATTGGAAGAGGTGTTCGGCACGGGCACCGCCGCCGTGGTGTCCCCGGTGAAGGAACTGTACTGGAAAGGCGACAGCGTCCACATCGGCGGCGGGAAAATCGGTCCCGTCACCCAGAAGCTCTACGACACCATGACGGGCATCCAGTGGGGCCGCCTGCCCGACGAGAAGGGCTGGATCGTGCCGGTGTGCAAGGGATAAACACCTGTATCCTCGTGAGCGATACCATTTTCCATCAGTTGCCGTGCCAGTGACCTAAACTGTGGCAAATCTGAAAGAGCGCGGGAAAAAGCGCCTCTCCTCCGGACCGGAGGAGGGGCGCTGATCTTTGGCGGGTTGTGGGCAGGTAGGAACCGCCGGGGAAAATCCCTCCGGGGCGGACAGTTTTGCTTGTATTCGTGCCGGGAAGCTGTTATAATCGGGGTGTATTGCCTGTGAGAGGGGGCGTGGGATGTGCTGGGATATCTGCGGGCGCTGTGGGGGGCTCTGAACACGGAGGCCCTGTGGTACGCGCTTTTGCGGACAGGGGCGGTCTTTTTGTGTCTGACGGTCCACGAGTCCTGCCACGGCCTGGCGGCTCTGGCCCTGGGGGATCCCACCGCCCGGGACCGGCACCGCCTGTCCCTGAACCCCCTGCGGCACATCGACTGGCTGGGCCTGGCCATGATGTTCGCCGCGGGATTCGGCTGGGCAAAGCCGGTGCCCATCGACCCCCGGTATTTCCGCCATCCCAAGTCCGGCATGGCCCTGACAGCCCTGGCGGGCCCGGCGTCCAATTTCGTGCTGGCGGCCGCCGCCCTGTACGGGGTGAAGCTGGTTTTGCTGTACAGCCCGGAGGCGGCGTGGAGCGCGTACCTGTTCCTGTTCCTGTACATGACGGCGCGGCTGTCCGTAGGGCTGGGGGTGTTCAATCTTCTGCCCTTCCCGCCTCTGGACGGGTCCAAGGTAGCGGCGGCGGTGCTGCCCGACCGGCTGTATGTGCAGTGGATGCGCTATGAGCAGTTCGGCATGGTGATTCTGCTGGCGGCGGTACTGCTGGGCTGGCAGGCCAACATTGTGGGTACGGCGGCGGAGGCGGTGAACGGCGCGCTCTACCGCCTGATCGCCTGGATCCCCCCGGGCTGACCGGGCAGATCCTGTTTTTTGGAGAATTCCCATGGACAACCCTGTCTTCAAACTGGAAAAAGTGGTCCACGCCCCCCGGACGGAGGAAATGCAGGACTTTGAGGGGCCGCTGGATCTGATATTGTACCTGCTGAGCCGGAACCGCATGGAGATCCAGGATATCTCCGTATCCCTGATCTGCGATCAGTATCTGGCGTGGCTGGCCCTGCGGCAGAGCATGGATTTGGAGATTGCCAGCGAGTTTGTGGCTATGGCGTCCCAGCTGATGGTGATCAAGTCCCGGATGCTTCTCTCCATTGAGGACGAGGAGACGAAAAACGAGATGGACGCCCTGATCCAGTCCTTGGAGGAACGGAAGCGGAATGAGGGCTACGCCCTGATCAAGCAGATGGCGGAGCGGATGGCATCCTTGGAGGAGTTCGGACGGAGTATCGTCACCCGGCCCCCGGAACCGGCGGAGCATGGAAAGGTTTACATCTACAAACAGGCCCCGTCGGACCTGGAAAAGGCCCTGGCGGAACTGCAAAACCGGTCCAACCGGGTGCTGCCCTCCCCGGAGGCGGCCTTCCGGGAGATTGCCCGGCATGAGCCCTACCCGGTGGAGAGCAAGGCCCAGGAGATTCTCCACCGGATCCGGGAACACGGCCTGCTGAAGCTGATTCAGCTGTTTTTCGGGTGCCGGAGCCGCAGCGAAATTGTGGCGACATTTTTGGCGGTGCTGGAACTGTGCCGCTCCCGGCTGCTGCGGCTGTCCGAGGCGGGACGGGATTTGACGGTCCGCCCCCGGAATGAGGGAGACGAGGAAGAATTGGAGGAACCGGAGGCCAGTTAATCCGGCTTTGAACGTTTCGATGGAAAGGAGGGACAGGCATGGCTTCACAGCCCCAGGAAGTACAGGAGACACAAGGGGATCTGTCGGACCAGGAAGTGGAGTCCGCCGTGGAGGGCATTCTGTTCGCCTCCGGGGAACCGGTCCATCTGGATCGGATCTGCCTGGCCCTCTCCATGGACCGGCAGGCGGTGGAGGCGGCGCTGCGGCGTCTGCGGGACTACTACGCCTTTGAGCGCCGTGGAATCCGGCTGCTGCAATTAGAGGACAGCTGGCAGCTGTGTTCCGCCCCGGACCACGCGGAGATCATCCGCAAAGCCTTTGAGATCCGAAAACCCGCCAAACTCAGTCCCCCGGCCTTGGAAGCCCTGACCATTGTGGCCTATTACCAGCCCACCACCCGGGCCTATGTGGACAAGCTGCGGGGGGTGGACAGCGCCTATACCATGGGGCTCTTGCAGGAGCGGGGGCTGATTGAGGCCTGCGGACGGCTGCAAGTCCCGGGACGGCCCCTGCTGTACCGGACCACGGAGCAGTTTCTGCGGGCGTTCCACCTGTCCAGTTTAGATGACCTGCCCCCTCTGCCGGAGGGCGGCATCGTCCCGGCGAAACCCAAAATCAGCGCCGACGAACCGGAACCGCCGGAGGACGGAGAGCGCGAACCGTCCCCGGAAAGCGAAAAGGAAGGCGCGGAGCAGAACGCGCCGCCGGAACCGGACCCCCCCGCGCCGCCGGTGATGCCGGTGGAAATCGGCCCGCCGCCGAGAGAAGCGCCAGAGGATCCCGTGGGCCCCATAGAGGACGGTTCGATAGACGCGGAGCCCATGGAGGAACCCTCAGAGGAAGATCTCATAGGGGATAACGCCGGGGAACCAGAGAACACCTGCTATGTCCCCCCTATGGGAAAGGGGCGGAAGCGTCCCCCACGGCGGAGACGAAAGATCAGCCGCCGCCGGAGGCTGGAAAAACGCCGCAGCCGCCGGGAGGTCCGCCGGGAACATCGCCATCGGCGGTGCCGCCGCCAGCGCAGAAGCCCTCCGGCGGAACCGGAGGGCGGCGTCCCGGGCGGTGAGTCGGCGTCAAATCCGGCTGCTGCGCCGGAGAGACAGACGGTCCGGCCTGGGAGCCGGGTGCGGCGTGTGCGAAGAAGCGCGGGGAGGTGGTTTCGATGCCTGCTCTTTGGGTGCTGGCTGTCCTGGCCCTGGTGGCCCTCCTGCTGCTGAGTGTCCCTCTGGGGCTGCGGCTGACCGTCCGGGGACGGGAGATCACCTTGGACGCCCAGGCGGCGTTTCTCCGTCTGCGGCTGTATCCCCGTCCTGTCCGGAAGCCGGAGAAAAAACGTCCCAAACGGGAAAGGCCTCCGGAAAAACCCAGGGAGCCCAGGAAGTCAGAACCCTTTGACCTGTGGATGATTCCTGACGGGATCCGGGCCCTGCCGGGGCCCGCTTTGCGGGGACTGGGACGGATTCTGCGGGGCATCCGGGTGGAGCCTTTGGAAGTGTACTTCACCGCCGGGGGCAAGTTGGACCCGGCCCGGGCGGCGGACTTAAGCGGACGCCTGCTGTCGGCCATCTGGACCGTCATGCCCACGGCGGAACAGCTCCTGACCATCCCGGATCCCCTGCTGTACGTATCCCCGGACTTTGACGCGGAGAGAGACTACCTGTGGGCGGATGTGGGCCTCCGTCTCCGGCTGGCCACGGTACTCTCGGCGGTCATCCCGGTGCTTTTGGCCCTGGTGGAAATCCAAGGCCGGTCCCAAGAGCGGCGGGAAGCCAAAAAAGACGAAAAAACGGAAAAAGCCTCTTAAGCGATCCTCATATACGATGATTCTACAAAGGAAAGGAAGCGGAAGCATGGACAAGGACACGACCAGCCCCCTGGACGCGGTCATGCGCTCTGTGGTGGAGCGGGTGCGGGAGATGGCGGACACCAACACGATTGTAGGCACCCCCATTCACACGCCGGACGGCGTGACGCTGATTCCCATCTCCCGGCTGAGCTTCGGATTCGGAAGCGGCGGCGGCAGTTACGGCAAAAACACCAAGGACGGCTTCGGCGGCGCCGGCGCGGCCAGCGTGCGCATCGACCCGGTGGCCTTTCTCACCGTGCGGGACGGCATCACCCGGGTACTGCCCGTGGCCCCCGCGCCTATGAACACGGTGGAGCGGATTGTGGACATGGCCCCGGACCTGGTGGACCGGGTGGAAAATTATTTTGACCGCAGAAAGGAAAAGAATCCGCCGGACGGGGTATCCTAAGAAGGATTTTTTCAAAGCGACACTTATCCTCGCGCTCTTTAAGATTTGTCACATTTCAGGCCGCTGACACGGCAACTGGCGGGAAATCTTAGGGCTCACGAGGATACAAAAACAGGAGATGCTTGTAAAATGCGCGTACTGACAAAACGCCTGGTTTCCCTGGCCTTCGCGGCGCTGGTTCTGGTTTCCGCCCTTCCGGTTTCCACGGCGGAGGCCGCGCCGGAGATCTCCGCCACCGCCGCCATTCTGGTGGACGCCTCCTCCGGACAGGTGCTGTATGAGAGAAACGCGGACCGGAAGATGCTCATCGCCAGCACCACCAAAATTATGACCGCCCTCATCGCCATGCGGGACGGGAACCTGTCCGACACCGTGACGGTCAGCGCCCACGCGGCGGCCACGGAGGGGTCCTCCATGTATTTGAAGGCGGGGGAGAAACTGTCCTTAGAGGCACTGCTGTACGGCGTGCTGCTGTCCTCCGGCAACGACGCCGCCGCGGCGGTGGCGGAACATATCGCCGGAAGTGAGACGGCCTTTGCCCAGCGCATGAACGAGAAGGCCCAGGAACTGGGCATGACCAACAGTTCCTTTGCCAACCCCCACGGCCTGGACCACCCGGACCACTACTCCACCGCCCGGGATATGGCAAAACTCGCCGCCGCCGCCATGGAGGATCCGGTGTTCCGGCGCATCGCCTCCACCCGTACCGCCACCGTGGCGGGCCGGACCCTGACGAACCACAACAAGCTCTTAGGAACCTTAGACGGCTGCATCGGCCTGAAAACCGGATACACCCGGGCGGCGGGCCGGACCTTAGTCACCTGCGTGGAGCGGGAGGGACGGCGGCTGGTGGCCGTGACCTTGCAGGACGGCAACGACTGGGCGGACCACACCAGCCTGTATGCGTACGGCTTCGCCCAGCCCGTCGCCCCGGCGGCTCCCGCTCCGATTCAAGGCAGCTATACCCTCCGGCCCCTGGTGTCCTCCGGCACCTACATGGGGGACGCCCCGGTCAGCGGCGGGGCCTTTCCCGCCGTGCCCCTGATGGCGGACACGGATCTTGCCTGCCGGGTACCGGAGGGGGCCCAGGTGTCCTGCCGTCTGCTGCTGTACGGCACCTTGCAGGCCCCGGTGACGGCGGGAACCCGGGCGGGAGAGGCGGTGTTTACCGCCGGAGGCGTGGAGATCGGACGGGTGTCCGTGCTGTGCGCCGTGAACATCCCGGCGGCGGCGTAACAGGGCAGGAAACAGCATGGAACAGCGGATCCAAAAACTGTTTTCCGGCGTCTGTTCCCGGCGGAAGGCGGAGAGCTATTTGGCCGCCGGACGGGTGACGGTGAACGGGAAACCGGCGGTGCTGGGCCAGAAGGCGGACCCGGACCGGGACCGGATCCTCTTGGACGGGGAGCCCATCCCCCAGCCCCGCCGGACCGTGGTGATCCTTCTCCACAAGCCCCGGGGCTATGTGACCACCCTCTCCGATGAGCGGGGACGGAAAACCGTGGCGGAGTTGGTGCGCTCCTGCGGCCTCCGGGTGTATCCGGTGGGCCGTCTGGACCGGGACTCGGAGGGGCTTCTGCTCCTCACCAACGACGGAGATCTGGCCCAGCGGCTGGCCCATCCCAGTTCTTCCGTGGAAAAGGTCTACGAGGCCACGGTGGCGGGGAACCTCTCCGGGGCGGCGGCGCGGCTCTCCGCCCTGGGGGAACTGGACGGGGAACCTATCCGCCCGGTGGAGGTGTCCGTGATCCGGGAGAAGCCGGACCGGGCGGTGCTGTCCCTGACTCTCCGGCAGGGGAAGAACCGCCAGATCCGGCGGATGTGCGAGCAGTGCGGACTGCGGGTGCTGCGGTTGAAGCGGGTGCGGGAGCACACGTTGGAATTGGGGAACCTGCCCTGCGGCGCGTGGCGGTATCTGACGCCGGAGGAGACGGCGGCGCTATATCGGTGAGGCACGGTTTGAGGCGCGATGTGAGGGGGCGATGATCGGTGAACATTCTGGGGACCATCCAGGGCAGAATGAACCGTTTCTCCAAGGGCCAGAAACGGATTGCCCGGTACATCTTGGACCACTGTGACAAGGCCGCCTTTATGACCGCCAGCCGCTTAGGGGAGACGGTCCAGGTCAGCGAGTCCACGGTGGTGCGCTTTGCCTCGGAGGTGGGCTGTGACGGCTATCCGGGCTTACAGCGGGCCTTGCAGGATCTGCTGCGAAGCCGTCTCACCGCCGCCCAGCGCTTCCGGGAGACGGACTTCTCCGGGCCGGACCTTTTGGGGGCCGTGGTCCACTCGGACATGGAGAAACTCCGGCAGATGGCGGCTCTGGGGGACCGGGCCGCCCTGGAAGAGGGAGCGGAACGGATTCTGGGCGCCCGGCGGGTGTACATCTTAGGGGTCCGGTCCTCCTGTTTCGTGGCGGGCTACCTGCACTTCTATCTCCATCTTCTGCTGGAAAACGTGTCCCTGGTGCAGCCCAACGCCGCCGGGGAGATGTACGAGCAGCTCTTCCGCATCGGCCCCGGAGACGCGCTGATTGCGGTGAGCTTTCCCCGGTACTCCCGGATCACGGCGGACACGGTGAAGTTCGCCCGGGACCGGGGGGCCTCCATTCTGGCCGTGACGGACGGGGAGCGGTCCCCGGTGTACGCCCTGGCGGACACCCGGCTGCTGGCCCCCTGTGAGATGATCTCCTTTGTGGACTCCATGGTGGCCCCCCTGTCCCTGATGAACGCCCTGCTGGTGGCCCTGGCCCGGCGCATGGATGCCGGGGATACCTTCTCCCAGCTGGAGGAGATCTGGAACGCCTACGGGGTCTTTGGACAGGAAGAAGAATAAACAGAGAAGAAAACGGAAGCTCCGATGAAATCCGCCATGGTTTCCGCCGGATTTCATCAGCGCTTCCCGGACGCGGTGAGGGAACGTGAGAAAGCGGATTGTGGTGATTGGCGGCGGGGCGGCGGGAATGCTGGCCTCCATCCGGGCCTCGGAGGCGGGAGGCGCCGTGACGGTGCTGGACCCCAACGAGCGCCTGGGAAAAAAACTGAATATCACGGGGAAGGGCCGGTGCAACCTGACCAATGACGCGGAGTTAGAGACGGTGCTGTCCCAAATCCCCCGGAACGGGCGGTTCCTGTACAGCGCCCTGGCCCGCTTCGGCCCCCGGGAGGTCATGTCCTTCTTTGAGGGGCTGGGAGTGCCTTTGACGGTGGAGCGGGGAAACCGGGTGTTTCCCGCGTCGGGACGGGCCTTCGATGTCAGCGCCGCTTTAGAGCGACAGATGAAAGCCCTGGGCGTCCGCTGGATCCGGGACCAGGCCCTGGCCGTGGAGACAGACGCCGGGAAAGTGACCGCCGTCCGGGGGGCACAGGACACCTATCCGGCGGAGGCGGTGATTCTGGCCACCGGGGGCGTGTCCTATCCCGCCACCGGGTCCACCGGGGAGGGACACCGTATCGCCCGGGAACTGGGCCATACCGTGACGCCCCTTCGGGGATCCCTGGTACCCCTGTGCGAACGGGGGAACCAGTGCGCCCGGATGCAGGGACTGAGTCTGCGGAACGTCCGCCTCACGGCGTTCGAGGACGGCAAACCGGTCTATGAGGGCTTCGGGGAACTGCTCTTTACTCACTTCGGCGTCAGCGGACCCTTGGTGCTGTCCGCCTCCGCCCACTTGGAGGACTTCTCCGCCCACCCCTGCCGCCTGGAACTGGATTTGAAGCCCGCCTTGGACCAGGCCGTCTTAGACCGGCGGCTGGTGTCGGACCTGCGGAAGTACGCCAACAGTGACTTTCAAAACGCCTTAAACGACCTCCTGCCCCGGAAACTGATCCCGGTGCTGGTGGACCTCAGCGGCGTGCCCCCGGAGGAAAAGGCCCACGACATCACCCGGGCACAGCGAAAGCGGGTGCTGTCCCTGCTCAAAGGCTTCCCCATTGAACTGGCGGGGCGTCGGAGCGTGGCGGAGGCGGTGGTCACCGCCGGAGGCGTGGCGGTATCGGAGGTGTCTCCCAAGACCATGGAGTCCAAACTTGTCAAGGGCTTATACTTCGCGGGGGAACTGCTGGACCTGGACGCCTACACGGGGGGCTTCAACCTGCAAATCGCCTGGTCCACGGGAAACGCGGCGGGCCTTGCCGCGGCGGGGGACACGTAAGCCGCGCTCATCGCGCTTATAAAGATAGAACAGGAGAAAAAGAACCATGAAAAAGAGACTTGTCCGGGCGCTTTTGCTGTGCTGGGCGGCGCTGGCGTTTGTAAACGGCGCGTGGGCGGAGGAAGCAAACGCCCTAAAGGGATTGACTGTGTCCGAGGCTCAGGCGGAGGTCTCGTTCACCTGCGGAGAACCCGCCCGGTTGATCGTGGGCGTCTACAACGGGGACACCGGGGCCATGACAGCATCCGGCGGCGTCACGGTCCAACCGGGGCAGAAAACCGCCGCCGTCCCTCTGTCCGGACCCCTTCCGGAGAACTTCACCGCCTCCGCCTTTCTGACCGGAGCGGAGACTGCCCGCCCTCTGTGCGAAAAGTATACCGTGGATTCCCGTCCCCCCAAGGGATCGTCAGTCTATGCGGCGCTCTTTGACGGCGGGGAACTGGAATTTTACAGCGCGGATTCCGCGTCTCAGCTGGACCTGGGCGGCAGAACCCCGAAACAGGTCCAGGAAGTCACCCCATGGTGGCAGGCTCCCACGGAGATCACCCGGGTGACCTTTGTGGACCGGATCCAGCCGGAATCCGCCAGACGGTGGTTTTATGAATGCGGACAGTTGCGGGAAGTCCGGCAGATCGAAAATTTAGACACCTCCCGCACGACAAATTTATCCGGGATGTTCTGGGGCTGCGGCGCTTTGGCAGAGTTAAATGTCAGCGGCTTCGATACCCGGAACGTGACGGATATGAGCCTGATGTTCACAAACTGCGCCAGTTTGACGGAACTGGATGTCAGCCATTTCGATACCCGCAATGTCACGGATCTGCGCTCCATGTTCCTTGGCTGCGGCGGACTGACAGCCCTGGATGTCAGCGGCTTTGAGACCCGCAACGTGACGGATATGAGCGGGATGTTCTCCGGCTGCGGAAGTCTGACCCGCGTGGATGGGCTGGATCTGGAGACCGGAAACGTGAGAAATCTATCCCAGATGTTCTATGAATGCGCCAGTCTCACGGAACTGGATTTGAGTGGTTTCGATACCCGCAATGTCACGAATATGGGCATGATGTTCTATGGCTGCGCCGGGCTTACGGAATTGGACCTGAAAAATTTCGATACCCGCAATGTCACGAATATGCGCACCATGTTTTTTGGGTGCCTGCGTCTGGAAAGCTTAAATGTCAGCAGTTTTGATACCGGTAAAGTCAAAGATATGGCGTATATGTTCGCAAGCACCAGCGTGAAAACCCTGGACCTCAGCGGCTTTGATACCGCCGCGGTGACGAATATGTCCCGGATGTTCGCCGGATGCAGCAGACTACGCACCATCTATGCCTCGGAGCGGTTTGTGTGCCCTGATAACGCAAAAGAGATGTTTCTCGACTGCCTGTCCCTCATGGGCGATATCTCGTCCCACTATCAGAATATGCCTGCCTCGAACCGCAGCCAGTCCCTCTATGCCCACCTCGACGGCGGCGTGAACAACCCCGGGTATTTTACCCGCAAGCGTTCATAAAGCCCGTGAATGAAAGAGAACCTCCCAGGAGAGGAAACCCATAGATCCACAAATATCCACAAAGGAGAGACGACATGAAACACATCAGCGTAGCCATTGACGGCCCCGCCGGGGCGGGCAAAAGCACCCTGGCCCGGGAGATGGCCAAACGCTTCGGGTTCCTGTATGTGGACACCGGGGCGATTTACCGGACCGTGGCCCTCCACGCCCTGCGGGAGAGCATCGATCCCCAGGACGGCGGCACCCTCATGGCGGTGCTGCCGGAACTGCGGGTGGAGATCACCTACGGGGAGGACGGCTTGCAGCATATGCTCCTGAACGGAGAGGACGTGACGGAGGCTATCCGATCTCCGGAGGTGTCCATGTCGGCCTCCGCCATCTCCGCCCATCCCGGGGTCCGGGTGTTTCTGCTGGAAACCCAGCGCCAGCTGGCCCGGGACAACGACGTGGTCATGGACGGCCGGGACATCGGCACGGTGGTGCTGCCCGGGGCGGATGTAAAGGTGTTTCTCACGGCGTCGGCGGAGGAGCGGGCCTGGCGGCGGACCCTGGAACTGGACGCCAAGGGCATGGCCCGGCCCTATCAGGAGGTGCTGGACGATCTCAAGCAGCGGGATTACAACGACGCCAACCGCTCCGTGGCCCCTCTGCGCCAGGCGGAGGACGCCATCGCCTTAGACACCACCCACCTGACGCTGTCAGAGAGCATTGAGGCCCTGGAACAGCTGATCACGGACCGGACCGGACGGTCCCCCCTGCCCCGGGAGGAAGACGAGGAAGAATCGTGAGCGGAACGAAGGAAGAAAAGAAGGGAGAGAACGCCCACGGCCTCCGGGTGGCGGGGTGGTTCTACGCCCTGGCCTGGTTCCTCATCGGCCTTCTGCTCCGCGTCCTCCATCCCGTGACGGTGGAGGGCCTGGAAAACCTGCCGGACCACAAGGTCCTGCTGTGCGCCAACCACGCCAGCAACTGGGATCCCCTGATCATCGCCACCCGCCTGCCCGTGAACTACCGCCTCCGGGCCATGGCCAAGAAGGAACTGTTTCAAAACCCCATTCTGGGCTTTCTCCTGCGGCATTTAGGGGTCTTTCCCGTGGACCGGGAGGCAACGGACATCAAGGCCGTGAAAACCGCCATTCAGGTGCTGAAAGACGGGGACAACCTGCTGATCTTCCCGGAGGGCACCACAATCCACCACGGCATCGGCTACGCGGACGGCCTGCCCGCCCACGCCAAAAGCGGCGCGGCCATGATCGGCATCCGCACGGGGGCGTCCCTGGTGCCGGTGTTCGTGGACGGGGAGAAGCGCCCCTTCCATAAAACCCGCCTGGTGTTCGGCACCCCCTACGCCCCCCGGATCACCGGACGCCGGGGCACGGCGGAGGAAGTCCAGCGGGCGGCGGACGAACTGTTGGAGGCCGCCTACGCCCTGGGAGGCCAGCGGGTGGGCGGAGAACCGCTGTGAAGGTATTGACGGCCCAGAGCGCCGGGTTTTGCTACGGGGTCCGGCGGGCGGTGGAACTGGCGGAGCGGACGGCGGCGGAGGACGGCGGCTGTTCTCTCTTAGGGGATCTGATCCACAACGCCTATGTGGTGGAGGATTTGGAGCGCCGGGGGGCAAGGAAAATCCAGGATCCCGCCTCTCTGGGCCCCGGGGACACGGTGGTGATCCGGTCCCACGGGGAACTGCGGGGGGTGGTGGAGGATCTGAAGCGCCGGGGGGTCCGGTGCGTGGACGCTACGTGTCCCAACGTGTGCCGGATCCAGAATTTGGTTGCCCGGGCGGAGGCGGAGGGGCGTCAGAGCGTCATCATCGGGGAGCCCAACCATCCGGAAGTCATGGGCGTGGCCAGTTGGGGCGATCATCCCCTGGTGTTCGACGGCCCGGAGGCGGTGAAAGCGTGGCTCCAAACGCCGGAGAACCGGGATCTGCCCTTGACCGTGGTGGCCCAGACCACCTGCGTCCGGGAAATTTTTGAAAGTTCCTGGGAAATTATAAAAAAAGAGTGTACAAACGCGAAAAAATTTGATACAATATGTGGTGCTACGCAAAGGCGTCAGACGGAGGCGGCGGAGATTGCCGCCAAAGTGGACGTGATGGTGGTGGCGGGCGACCGCAAGAGCGCCAATACCCGGCATCTGGCGGAGATCTGTCGGAAGTACTGTCCCAGGGTTTTCCAGGTGGAGAACGCGGACGAGCTTCCCGATCTCACCGGCTGCTCCGTGGCGGGGCTGACAGCGGGGGCTTCCACCCCGGCGGGCATCATTAAGGAGGTAGTTGCAGCGATGAGCGAAGAAATCAAAAACGAAGTGGCCCAGGAGACCGAGGCGGCAGAAGAGACCGAACTCCGTCCGGAAGAGACTGTGGCAGAGGAGCCGAAGGCGGAAGAGGCCCCGGTCCAGGCCCAAGAGGCCCAGGAACAGGCAGAGGAGGCAGCCGCTCCCGAGGCGGCGGCTGAGGCCGGGCGCGAGGAGTCCTTCGAGGAGTTACTGGATCAGTCGATTAAAACTTTGAATACAGGAGAGAAGGTCACCGGCATTGTCAGGGCCATCACCCCCACGGAGGTGGAGGTGGATGTGGGCGCCAAGCAGACCGCCTACATTAAATTCAACGAGCTCAGCGACGATCCCAACGCCAATCCTGAGGACATCGTGAAAGTAGGCGACGAGATCGAGGCCACCGTCATCCGGGTCAACGATGTGGAGGGCTTTGCGGAACTGTCCAAGAAGCGCCTGGACGCCCAGAAGAAGTGGGAGGACGTGGAGCGCGCCGTGGAGGAGAAAACCATCCAGGAGGGCGTGGTCACGGAGGAAAACAAGGGCGGCATCGTGGTGAACGTGGACGGTGTGCGGGTGTTTGTGCCGGCGTCCCAGAGCGGCAAGCCCAGGGGAGCGGATCTCTCCGCCATGCGGGGAGAGCATGTGAAACTGCGCATCACGGAATTCAACCGTGCCCGCCGCCGGGTGGTAGGCTCCATCCGCTCCGTGCTGGACGAGGAGCGCCGGGCCGCCCAGGAGCAGGTCTGGGCCAACATCGAGGTCGGCAAGCGCTATACCGGCACCGTCAAGTCCATGACCTCCTACGGCGTGTTCGTGGACATCGGCGGCGTGGACGGTATGGTCCACATCTCCGAGCTGAGCTGGAGCCGCATTAAGGACCCCAAAGAGGTCTGCAAGGTGGGCGACACCCTGGAAGTGTACGTCATCTCCTTCGATCCGGACCGCCGGAAGATCTCCCTGGGCGTGAAGGACCACAACCGGGATCCCTGGAGCGATTTCATGAACACCTATGGTGTCGGCGACATCGCCAAGGTCCGGGTGGTCAAGCTCATGACCTTCGGCGCCTTCGCGGAAGTGGTTCCCGGCGTGGACGGCCTGATCCACATCTCCCAGATCGCCGACCACCGTGTGGAGCGGCCCGAGGACGTGCTGGCGGAGGGCGACATCGTCTACGCCAAGATCACCGCCGTGGATGAGGAGCGGCAGAAGATCTCCCTGTCCATGCGTGCCGTCCCCGCCGGATACGGCGACGAGGGCGGAGAAGAGTAATCCAGTCCCCGCGGTTTGACGTGCGCTGTACGCATTGATACTCGTGAGCAAAGAGCGCGAGAAAAGCCCCCTGTCCGGGAGGACAGGGGGCTTTCGTTACGCGCCGGACCCGAAAGAGAGCGGGTATGGAATTTCACACTTTTTTAATATTTGCCTCTGGTTTGCTTAACATTTTTCCCGTATCTTAATCCTTGCAAGAGGCAAACTTCTTTTTCATCCAATCTTCCAAACCTTGGCCGGGACCGCCTGCGGGCGGTCCCGGTCAGGGTTTTAAGGGCGCGTTTTTGTGAATTTCCGCGAAAAAACCCTTGACTCTCCCCTTGGGGCAGGGCGTATACTGTCCGCAGGATCCGGATCCCACAGGAAAGGGGGCGGTACGGTCCGTGTATCAGATTGGGGAATTTTCAAAAATCTGTCAGGTCAGCGTGAAAACCCTGCGGCACTATGACAAACTCGGCCTGCTCCGGCCGCTGAAAGTGGACGCCGCCACAGGGTACCGCTACTATGGGCGGGAACAGTTGGAACGGATGCTGTTCATCCAGAAGCTAAAGCGGTATGGGTTCTCTTTGGACCAGATCCAGCCCCTGTTGTCCTGTGACCGCCATGCCCTCTGCCAGGAACTGCGGCGGCAGAGGGAGGTCCTGCAATGGCGGCAAATGGAACTGGGCATGGTCTTGCAGGAGCTTGCCCTGCATCTGGGAACCTTGGAAAGGACAGGAGAGAAGATGGAACTGTGCAACGGCTATGAGATCGCACTGACGGAGCGCCAGCCCATGGCGGTGCTGTCGTGCAGGAGGCGCATGGGGGTGGACGAGTTTGGCAGGTATTACGGCACCCTCTATGAGCGGGCGGCCAAAGAGGGACTGACGCCCTCCGGCGTGGTTGGGGCCATGTACCACGACGAGGAGTTCAACCGGGACGCCTCCGACATCGAACTGTTTCTGGGCGTCCGGGAGGAGGACCGGGCGGACAAGCGCCTGGGCGGCGGGACCTGCGCCAAAACCCTCCACCGGGGGAGCTATTCCACCCTGACGGAGGCCTATGCCGCCCTGGTCTCCTGGATCGAGGAGAACGGATACCAGTGGAGCGGCGCGCCCTATGATATCTACACCAAAACCGCCCACAACGGGTTCGCCCCCCAGGACTGGGAGACGGAGGTCTATTTCCCGGTCCGGAAAAAGGACGCTTCTCTGTAAAAAAGACAAAAAGTGAAAAAGGCTTCCCGTCATTTCTGACGGGAAGCCTCTTGATTTTACAGGCCACCGCTCACAGCAGGCTGTCCGCCTCCGTAATCGGCCGGATCACCCGGCAGGGCACCCCCGCCGCGAATACGCCGGGGGGAATGTCCCGGGTCACCACGCTGCCCGCGCCGAGAACGCTGCCCTCCCCGATGGTGACGCCGCCGCAGATGGTGACGTTACCGGAGATCCAGCAGTTGGAGCCGATGACAATGGGCCGGGCGTACTCCCGGTCGGTCATCACGCCGTCGGCTCTGCGGTACAGGTTCCGCTCCTGCCACCGAAGGGGATGCACCGGCGTCAGCAGCGACACGTTGGGGCCGATGAACACATCGTCCCCGATGGTCACGGGACAGCAGTCCAGGACCGTAAAATTGAAATTGGCGTAGGTATTCTTTCCGATGCTGGTAAAGATGCCGTAGTCAAACTGGACCGGCCCCTGAAGATACACGTTTTCCCCCTGCCGGGGCACCAGACGGCCCAGCAGTTCCCGCCGCCGCTCCGCCTCCGTCTCCAAGGTGCCGTTGTACTCCTGGGACAGGGCGTGAGCCTGGGCCCGGAGGCGCAGGAGTTCCGGATCCGAGGGGTCATACAGCTCCCCCGCCAGCATTTTCTCCCGTTCCGTCATAATAATCTCCTTCCATAGCACGCAGGTTCTTTTCCTTTACGCCTCCCGGATGGTGACGGAGGTGATGACAGGCTGGTCCTCCGGGGAAATGGTGCCGTTGTCGTCAATGGGGTTGGCGTCGGCGCAGATCCGGTCCACCAGATCCATCCCCTCCGTCACATGGCCGAAGGCGGCGTACTGGCCGTCCAAGAAGGTGCTGTCCGACTGGACGATGAAGAACTGGGAACTGGCGCTGTTGTTGTCGCCGCTTCTGCGGGCCATGGAGATGGTCCCCCGGAGGTGGGAGATGGGGTTTTCATGGCCGTTGGCGGTGAACTCCCCCTCTATGAGGTCCTCGGATCCGCCGCTGCCGGTGCCGGTGGGGTCCCCGCCCTGCATCATAAAGCCGTCCATAATCCGGTGGAAGGTCAGGCCGTCATAGAACCCGCTCTCCGCCAGAGACACGAAATTCGCCACGGTAATGGGGGCGGCGGAGGCGTCTAAGGCCACGGTGATGGTGCCGTAGTCCTGGACGGCGATGTCCGCGAAGTAATCCCCGGCGACAGTCTGGACCGGTTCCTCTGTCTCCTGGGGCTGGGACTGGTTCCGGTTCCGGCTGCTGCCCAGGACCAGGATTGCAAAGACGCACAGTCCCGCCACGGCGGCCAAAATCAGGGAACTGCTCTGGGCTCCGGACTTTCCGCCGCTTCCGGCGGAACGGCGGGCGGAAGATCCGGCGGCTCCGCTGGAACCGCGGCGGCTGGTATTTCGGGTGTTTCGCTTTCTGGATGCCATAGGGGGGTTCCTCCTGACTGTAAAGTGTTTTCCTGTGTCATAGCCTCGAACTCCTGCCGGGCCTCCTGCAGGATCCGCTTCTCGGCCTTGGTGGACAGGGCGCTCTCGTCGAACCGGGCGAACAGATCCGGACGCCGGGCCATGGTGCGCTTATAGCTCTCCTTTTTCCGCCACGCCGCCACCTTGGCGTGGTCCCCGGACAGCAGAATCTCCGGGGCGGCCCGGCCGTGCCATACCGCCGGACGGGTGTAGTGGGGGTATTCCAGCAGGCCGTTCCAGTGGGACTCCTCCTCATAGCACTCCGCCGCCGGAAGCACCCCCGGCACCATGCGGCACACCGCGTCCGCCACCGCCATGGCGGGGATCTCCCCTCCGGTGAGGACGAAGTCCCCCAGGGAAATCTCCTCCTCCACGCACTCGTCCAAAAACCGCTCATCCACCCCCTCATAGTGCCCGCAGACCAGAATCAGGTGGTCCCAGCGGGCATAGAGGGCCTTGGCGGTCTCCTGGGTGAAGGGCTTCCCGCAGGGGGAGAGGAAGATGGTGTGTCCGGGGCCGTAAGTTTCCACCACATGGGCCCAGCAGCGGTAAAGGGGATCCGCCTGCATAATCGCTCCCCGTCCTCCGCCGTAGGGGTAGTCGTCCACCTGCATCTGCTTGTTGGTGGTATAGGATCGGATCTGGTGGGACTGAATGGCAATGAACCCCCGCTCCTGGGCCCGGCCCAGGATACTAACTCCCAGCATGGCGTCCACGGCCTCGGGGAACAACGTCAGAATATCAATCCGCATCGACGGCCATGCCCTCCCAGACCCGCACCTCCATGCGGTTGGCGTCTAAGTCCACGGACAGGAGGAAGGCGTCCTCCACGGCGGGGATCAGGTAGGTGTGTTCCCCCTTCACCGTCAGGACCTTGCTGGCGGGATAGGGTTCCACGGCGGTGATCTCCCCCAGGCGCTCCCCTGTGGCCCCGTCCCGGACCTCCATGCCCAAAAGCTCGTCGTCATACCAGGGCCGGTCCCCGCCGTCTGCGCGGTCAAAGTACAGCCCCCGGCCCCGCAGGGCCTCGGCGGCGTCCATGGTGTCGATACCCGGGAGTTTCACCAGGGCGAAGCCCTTGTGGACCCGGACGGATTCCGGCACATAGGCGGTATCGTCCACATAGAACCGGGGCAGTCCCATGAGGAAGGCGGGATCCCCCTCCCGGGGCAGCACCCGCAGTTCCCCGTGGACGCCGTGGGGCCGGACCACGGTGCCCGCCAGGATTTTCTCAAGCCGCATGGGACCGCTCTCCTTTCGTCTGTGCAACGCTTGCGCTCAGTATACAACGCTTTTTGTGAAATTGCAAGCCGGTTTGGGGCACCGCTGGATTTGCGGCGTATCAAAGAAAACCCTTGCATTTTGGCGCTCGACCTGATATACTGGTTGGCAACGGCGGATCAAACAGACAGAGAAGGAGCGTTTCCCTATGGCGGACAAAGATCTTTCTGCGAAACCTCTTTCGATCTATGCCCTGTACAAGCAAGCCCAGGGAGAGAGAAAAAAGGAACTCAGGCTGCTGATGACAAAATTCAGCCCGCAGGAACTTCCGTTTCAAGAAATCCCAGTGTTCCGCATCTGCAAGAGCGGAACCGTGGACAGGGACGCGTTTCTCACCACATATGAGGAAACCCGCCAGGGACTACGTCCACGCCCACGGAAGGATAACAGGTGGAGCGAGGATGTCCTAAATCCAAGTACCTACTCCACCTCCTGTAATTTGACCTATGAATCCGCAGAGCGGGTACTGGATGTCCTTACCCGACACCACCCTCCCGCTGTGATTGCCAAAGGGACCGCCTCCTCCGCCCTTGGCCCAGTGCAAAAGACTGTGGACCGGACCCATAATCCCAAGGATGAAAATCATGTTGACTGGTGGCTGGATGGGTGTATCAACGACCCCAGCGCGTCTTTTGATGTCGTATCATGAGAGCGCGCAGAGGTTCTATACTCGTGAACGATGAGATTTACCGTCAGTTGCCGTGCTGGTGACTTGAAATGTGGCAACTCTTAAAGAGCGCGAGTAGAAAAAGGAAAGAGAGGTGGCCAGCGTGTCTGCGTATTTTGAAAAGATACTCAGCATTGGTGACTTAAATTTGGAATATGTATTCTATGAATATGAAGAACCGGTTTTGTTCGTCTGCACAGACGCGCTGGAAAACAGGTATCTGTGTTCCTGCTGCCGCCTGGGCGAAAACTGGATTGTAGGAAGAATCACCGACAGCGCTCTGGTGGATGTGATAGACGGGACGGAGACGCTGGAAGGCGCGTTCCGCAAGAGTTCCTTTGTGTTCTTTCTTGTGTGGGACGGCGAGCGGCTGGACTGCCATTTAGAGATTCCGGAGGACGCCTACCCCAGGGCCGGAGCAGCGCTGAAATTACTGGGACAGGAAAAAGCGGCGGTTGCAGACTATCGGGCCAAACTGGTCCCCACACAGTCGGATTCCGTGGTACGGGTCCGTCTGGATCCTGCACTTTATTCCCCTTTGCTGTACCATCAGGATTTTGGGGACGCATTCAGCGTTTCGCGGGAAATGCCTTTATCTGAATCTGTCACAAGCGCAAAATGGGACAGCGCAGTTTACGCACCCCTGACGCTGCAAATCCAAAGTTGTATTCCCGGAGTTTCTGAAGAAAAACGTATGCCGCATTCCCCCTCGCTGCGCCAGCAGAACTACGGGAACGCATTCAACATCTCGCAGGAAGTACCTCTGAAAGTCTTACTGCTTGAAAGTGAAGAAAGCCCGTACGCAGGGCTTGAGGAGTTTCCCATAGCGGCATAGGAGATGGCATATGGCACAGAGTAAATTCCAATTTCAAAATCCGGTGCTTACAAAGCTTGATTACGCAATCAACGAGGATTATAATTCTGAATCCCCGGATCCGAAGGATTTGCCGCTTTCCATGCAGGTACAGGTCAGCAGGCAGGAAGAGGAATCTGCCGCCTATGTGCGGCTCATCGTCTCTGTGGCAGAACAGAATCCGGCATATCCCTTCTTCCTCTCCGCTTCCATGGTTGCCCGCTTTCAGTGGAACGAGGATCTGCCGCCTAAGCTGGTAGATACTCTTTTGCGGCAGAACGCTCCTTCCCTTCTTTTGAGCTATCTGCGGCCTTATATTGCCCAAATTACCGGCGCGGGTCCAGGCAATCCGATTCATATCCCATTTATGGATTTTACCCATAAAGACACCGCCCCGGAGCAAGTTGCCGCCCCGGAACAGGGCGTTTGAACCCCCAAAAAAGTCATGCTTTTACCGCGTTTCCCCTCTCCAAACCGGAGAGGGGAACGCTTTTTCTCGTATCAATTCTTACTTATGCTGTGCCGCCAGCCAGTCCCAGAGCAGGACGCCGTTTTCCTCGCACTCTCCGTTGAAGAAGTACAGCCAGGACCAGTGGCCCATATACTCGTAGGGGGTGCCATCCTCGTTCTTGTACAGGCCGGAGGTGTCCACTACGTTGGGGAACACGCTGGTGTGGACATTGGCCCCAATGGCCCGGAGGCGGTCCACCGTGGGGATCTCAAAGGTTTCCGGCACCACGGTGTCGTCATTGGCGGCCCAGATGAACCAGATGGGCAGGTCCCGGATGCCTTGGAGCTGTTCATCGGTGATGCCGCTGTCCCGGTAGGCCTCGCAGATGGGATAGGCCGCCGCGAAGAAGTCCGGATAGGTCAGAACCATGTCCATGGTCATAAAGCCGCCGTTGGAGCAGCCGCCGATGTAGATCCGGTCCTCGTCCACGCCGGGATGGGTGTCAATAAAACTCCGGATCAGTTCCATAAGCGTGGCGTTGTACACGGAGGACACGCCGGGGTTGTCCTGCCAGTCCCCGTTTTCATTGTAGGTCAGCCAGAAGTCCGGGGTCTGGGGGACCAGGACATAGGCCCCGCCCATGACGGACTGAAAGGCGTCCCCAAAGAGGGCGGTGACTTTATTGCCCAGCAGAGGGATGGTGGGGTCCTCCCCGCCCTCCCCGGCACCGTGGATCCAGATCACCAGGGGATGGAGGGAATCCGGCTCCACCATTGGGGCGTAGTAGGCATAGCGCAGGGTGCGGCCGTCGGAGCCGGCGAAGGCGTCATAGAGGTTCACCTGTTCCAGCTGGGGCATGGTGAACTGGGGGAGCAGGCTGGGACGGCCCGTCTCCCAGGCGTCATAGTGGACTTTCAGATCCAGATCCGGGGCGATTTCCAGAGCCTCTACGGGGGTCTCCCCCTCCGCCGCTTTCAACGTGCTGTCCTCCGTCAGGGTCACGGCCAGCTGATAGGGATCGCATACCGTGTTGTGCCAGGTCAGCAGGTCAAAGCAGTAGGGGTTGCCGGAATCGGGATCGCAGGCCAGTTCCAACGCCACGGCGCTGCCGGACACGGCACCCTCCACCTTGGCCCCGGTCTCGTCGCACACATAGGCGTCCGCCACAGTGCGCTGAGCGGTGACGGTGGTGTGGAGGCCGGGATCTACGCTCTCATCCCCGCCGGCCCACGCGCCATAGGCGGCATAGTCAAAGGACTCCTTGGTCTCAAAGACCCGGAAGCTCTCCGGCGTCACGGAGTCCGCCAGCACCTCCCGGTCCAGAAGCAGAATGGTTTTCGTCACGCCGGGGCCCCAGTCGAAGCCCTCCAGCACCACCTGCTGCTGTCCAATCAGGACCATGGGGGCGTTCTCATCCTCCGGCGGGGTTTCGGCGGGGGAGCCGCCGCAGGCCGTCAGCAGCGCAAGAGACAGGACCATGATCACAAACCATGCGTTTTTCATCGGGAATCCTCCTTTTTCTTTGGCGTTCTATCCCGGGCAGCCGGATTCTCCCAGACCGCCGGGACTTCTCTCATTATATCCGTTTCCGGCGTCTGTGGCAAGGGGCGTAAAAAATTTCTGATGTTTTTTCTCCCGCCGCCCTTGCGGGAACCGGGCGGGGGTGGTATACTCAAGGGAAATCCCTTTCTGCCCTGCCGGGAAGGGCGGGTAAAAATCGTGAGGAGGAACCGCCATGAACCCCATGAGCCCCTATCTGCAAGCCCCCTATACCACCCTGGCGGGGTATCTGAACGCCCAGTTTACCATGGCTATGACGCTGGAACTGCTGGCCCGGTTTGTGGTGGCGGGCCTTTGCGGCGTGTGCATCGGCATTGAGCGCATGAAGCGGCTGAAGGAAGTGGGAATGCGGACCCATGTGGTGGTGTGCTGCACCGCCGCGCTGATGATGGTAGTGTCCAAGTACGGTTTTGCGGACCTCACCAGCCTCACCGGTACGGCGTTCAACGGCACCCGGGGGGCGGACCCCGCCCGGATTGCCGCCCAGGTGGTCAGCGGCGTGGGCTTCTTAGGGGCCGGGACCATTTTCAAGGGGGGCAGCAGCATCAAGGGCCTGACCACGGCGGCAGGCGTGTGGGCCACGGCGGGCATCGGCCTGGCCATTGGCTCCGGGATGTACATTCTGGGCATCGCCTCCACCGCCATCCTGATTCTCATCCAGACCATCCTCCACCGGTACAGCTTAGGGGCCCCCGTCCTCACCACCCACCAGCTGAACTTCTCTATCCAGGCGGATAAGGACTTCCAGAGGGAGTTCTATGACTATTTGGAGGCCCGGAACGTCCAGGCCATTGCCAGCGAGGTCACCTATACGGAGGACGGCATCGTCACCTACCAGCTCCTCTTGAAAATGCCCCACGGCACCATCCAGGACCTGGACGACTTCCTCCACGCCCACGGACAGGTCCGCACCGTGAGCTATTCCAACATTACGGAATGACACCCAAAAATACGCGAAGAACTGCGCGGGAGGATAAGGAGGCGGAAGCGTGAGTGTCATCTGTTTTCTCTTATGGCTGGTGCTGAACGGCCGGATCACCTGGGAGATTGTACTCTTTGGCATTGGAATTGACGCGGTGCTGATGGCCTTTCTCTGGAAGATCCTGGGCTGGTCGGCGGAGAAGGAAAGCCTGTTTCTGCGGAGCCTGCCGATATTTTTAGAATACCTGGGGAATCTCCTGTGGGAGACGGTGAAGGCGGCGCTGAGCGTGCTGGGAGTGGCCTTGAATCCCTCTCTGCACCCGGAGCCGGTGCTGGTGGAATTCCGGTCCGGGCTGAACCGGGAGTATCAGAACGTGATTCTGGCCAACTCCATCACCCTGACCCCCGGCACCATTACGGTGTTCCAGGAGCACGACCGGTTTGTGGTCCACGCCCTGCGGCGGGAGTACGCCCAGGGATTGTCAGACTCGTCCTTCGTGCGGATTTTGAAGCGGTTTCCCTGAGAGGAGGCGGGTTCCATCATGACATTGGAGGAGGCCTACGGTGCGCTGTACTCCGGGGCATTGATTGTCATCGCGGCGCTGCTGTGCGTGATGCTGTTCCGGTCCGTGAAGGGGCCGGGGGTCACGGACCGGCTGCTGTCCATCAACATGATCGGCACGCTGGTGATTGCGGGCATTGTGATTCTCTCCCGGCTGCTGCATGAGGCGTGGCTGCTGGACGTGGCGCTGATCTACACCATGATCTCTCTGGTGTCGGTGCTGATTCTGGCCCGGGTGTTTATCCCCGCCAACCCCTCCCGGCGGCCCTTCCGGGACAAGAAACGAAAGAAGAAAAAGGAGGCGGAGGACCATGATTGAGTGGATCCGGTTTTGGATCTCGGCGGCGCTGCTGGCGGCGGGACTGGTGTTTTTCTCTGGGGCGGCCCTGGGGAACTGCCGCTTCGACTATATTATGAACCGGGTCCACGCCGGGGGTCTGGGGGACACCATGGGCCTGTTCTGCGTGATTGCGGCTCTGGTGGTCAGCGCGGAGGGGGGCTGGGAGGCCTGCAAACTGCCCCTGCCTTTGATCTTTTTGTGGCTCTGCTCTCCGGTATCCTCCCACTTTCTGGCCCAGATGGAGTACTACACCAACGAAAACCTCTATGAACACATGGAACGGTTATAAATATCTCGCTCTATAAGGTTTGCCGCGTTTTAGGTCACTGACACGGCAACCAGGGGCGAATTGAATCGCTCACAAGTATAGAAGGAGGGAATCCGGTATGGAATTGTCGGAACTCTATGAAATCGTCCTGCTTGCCCTGCTGGTTGCCTGCGCCGTGTCGGTGAACCTGACAAAGAGCCTGCTGCAGGCGGTGATCATCTTCATGTCGTACAGCTCCATTATGTGCCTGGTGTGGATCCTCATGGAATCCCCGGACCTGGCCATTACGGAGGCGGCGGTGGGCGCGGGGGTCAGCGGCTATCTGTTTCTGGTGACGCTGAAAAAGCTCCGTCAGGCGGACGCGGCCTCCGCGGATCCGAAAGGCGGCGGGGAGTCGTGAAAGAGGCGTTTTTCCGCTGGCTGGACGGGGACATGGACGTGTTCTCCCGGTTCCAGGAGGGTCAGGAGGGCCACGACCTGCCCCGGCAGGCCTGGCGGCAGATCCGTCAGGACGCGGAGGCCGGGGCCGTGGAGCGCATGGGCGGCGTCATCCGGGTGGAGCAGAAGGCCTTCCAGCTGGGCTACCGGATTGCGGCGGTGGGGTGCTGTCTGGCGCTGATGGCGGTGTTTCTGTTTATGACCGCCAACATCACCCGCTACGGCGAGGAAAACCCCCGGGCGTCGGAGGTGGCCCAGCGGTACATCGAAAGCGGCCTGGAAGAGACGGGAGCCGTAAACATTGTGGCGGGCATGATCCTGGACTACCGGGCCTTTGACACCCTGGGGGAATCCCATGTGCTCTTTACCGCCTTGATCTGCGTCATGATCCTCCTTCGCATCGACAGCAAAAACACCCGTACCGCCTATGAGGACTACTACCGGACCTTGCAGGAGCCTTACTTCCCCACGGACCGGGACCCCATCCTCCGGGAAGTGGGCACCGTGCTGGTGCCCTGCATCCTGCTCTATGGGATCTACGTCCTGCTGAACGGGCAGATCTCCCCCGGCGGAGGCTTTTCCGGCGGGGCGGTGCTGGGGGCGGGACTGGTCATCGCCGCCTCCGCCTTCGGGGACGGCACTGTGGACCGCTTCTTAACCCGGAAACGGTTCCAGGCCGCGTCCTTCTGCGCCCTGTCCTTTTACAGCTTCGCCAAAGGCTACGTGTTCTTCACCGGGGCCAACCACCTGGAAAACCACATCCCCAAGGGCATCCCCGGGGCCATTCTCTCCGGCGGGCTGATTCTGCCCCTGGACATCGCCGTGGGACTGGTGGTGGCCTGCACCATGTTCGGCTTTTACAGCCTGTTCCGCCGGGGGACCATCGGAGGGGGGAATTGACCATGGGACAGATTTTCCGGGCGCTCCTGGCCAACTATGAGGAGGCCGCCGCCATTGTCCTCTTTGCCATTGGCCTTGCCATGCTGCTCTTTCAGCGGAACCTGATCCGAAAGCTCATCGGCATGAACATCATGGACACGGGCAGCTTCCTGTTCTTGGCCAGCATGGGCTACATCAAGGGCCGCCGGGCCCCCATTCTGGTGGATGGAATCCGGGAGGCCTCCGCCTATATCAACCCCGTTCCGGCGGGGCTGGTGCTGACGGGCATTGTGGTGTCCGTTTCCGTGACGGCGGTGATGCTGTCCCTGACCATCCGGCTCTACCGCCGCTACCATACCCTGGACCTGGACGAGATCTATGTCCTGTCCCGGCACCAGTTAGAGGATCGGTGACTATGGACTTTATCCGTAATTTCCCCCTGTTTACCATCGTGCTCAGCCTCTTTTCCGGAGTGCTGTGCATGACCCTGGGGGGCCGAAAGGCGAAAAACTATACGGTGTGCTATGAGTGCGTCCTCATCGGCCTGTGCGCCGCCGTGCTGTGGTACACCGTCCAAAACGGCGCCTTCACCTATGTCATGGGAGAGTTTCCCGCCCCCTGGGGCAATGAGATCCGGGCGGGGGTGCTGGAGGCCCTGCTGGCCCTGGTCTTTCTGCTGGTGCTGCTGTGCGCGGTACTGGGAGGCTGGCGGTTTTTGCGGCTGGACGTGGAGGAGAGCAAGATCAACCTCTATTTCACCTTGGTGAACCTTCTGACCGCCGCCCTCATGGCCCTGGCCTGGACCAACGACATCTTCACAGGCTACGTCTTTTTAGAGATCCTGACCCTGTCCTCCTGCGGCATCCTGATTGTCCGGGAGATAGGCCGGACCACCCTGGCGGCGGTGCGGTACATGATCCTGAACCTCATGGGCTCCGGCTTATTCCTCCTGGGCGTGGTGCTGCTGTACTCCCTGACGGGGCACCTGCTCATGGTGCCCATGCGGGGAGCCATCGCGGAGATTATGGCGGAGGGGAACTACGCCCTGATAGCCTTCTCCACCGGGGTCCTGACCATCGGCTTGGGCATGAAAAGCGGCCTGTTCCCCTTCCACTTCTGGATGCCGGATACCTACGGCACCGCCACTCCTTCCAGCGCGGCGATTTTGGCGGCTCTGGTGTCCAAAGCCTACATCTTCCTGCTCTTTAAGATCTACTGGCGGGTCCTGGGCTGGGAGGTCTACGAGGCCCTGCCCATTCGGAACCTGCTGTTCCTGCTGGGAATCCTGGGCATGATCTTCGGCTCCGTGTCCGCCATCCGGGCAAACAACATCAACCGCATGGTGGCCTTTTCCTCCGCCGCCCAGATCGGCTATATCTACATGGGCTTGGGGCTTCCCGGAGGCTGCGCCGCCGCCATGTTCCAGATCATCGTCCACGCGGTGACGAAATCCCTCCTGTTTCTGGCTACCCCCCGTCTTGCGGAGGTGTCCGGGGACAGCCTGCTCTTTGAGAACCTGCAGGGAAGCGGCCTGCGGGCAAGAGAGGCCGGGATTTTTTTCACCGTGGGGTCCTTTTCCATGGTGGGCATCCCGGTGTTCGCGGGCTTCGCGGCGAAACTGTCCTTCGCCGTGGCGGCGGCCCAGACCGCCCGTCCCGCCATCATCTTCGCCACCATGGTGGCCCTGGGCATCAGCTCCACGCTCAACGCCATCTACTTTATCCGCACGGTCATCCGGGTCTACACCGCCGGACGGGGCGGCGCGGACATCTCCGCCCCCCGGATCTACGCCGTGGAACACAACGACGCGGCGGCTCTGCTGCCCGTGTCCATGCCCGCCGTGCGCCGGATCACCTATCTGGCCCCCTGCCTGCTGCTCACCGCCGCCAACGTCTTTCTGGGCCTGTTCTCCTGGATTGTCATGGACCTCATCCAGCGGGGCTTAGGGATGTTCGCGTAAAGTTTACAGGGAGAACCCCTCGGAGAACGACCGATCAATGCGAGGAGGCATTTTCATGCTGTTAAGTACCATTCTCTTCCCCATGATCGCGGGGACGGCGGTGTCCGCCCTGGACATGGACCGGGGGCGGCGGCGGAAACTGTACGCCGTGGTGCTGGCCCTGGCGGATCTTCTGGGGGTGCTGGCCCTGGTCCGGGGCGGGCCGTTGCACCTGCTGCCCCTGGCGGGAGGGCTGGAGCTGTACTTCGCCCTGGACCGGATAGGCCGGTGGTTTCTGGCCATTGTGCTGCTGGTGTACACCGCCGCCTGTGTCTATGCCTTTGAGTACATGAACATGGAGGAACGGGAACCCTGGTTCTTCGGCTTCTGGTTCGCCTCCTTTGGGGCGGTTATGGCGGCGTGTATGGCGGGGAACCTGGTGACGCTGTACCTGTGCTTTGAGCTGGCAACCCTGTCCTCCATGCCCATGGTCCTCCACGAGGGCACCCGGGAGGCCATTGCGGCGGCCCTGAAGTACCTGTTCTACTCCATCGGCGGGGCCCTGCTGGGGCTTTTTGCCGTCATGGTGGTGTGCGTCTACGGCGGGGAGGCCGCCAACGCCTTTGCGCCCGGAGGCTTTTTGGACGCCGCTGTCCTCCGGGAGCGGGGAGCCCTGCTGGAATGGGCGGTCTTTTGCGGGGTTGTGGGCTTCGGGGCCAAATCCGGTATGTACCCCCTCCACGGCTGGCTGCCCGCCGCCCATCCCATTGCCCCGGCTCCGGCGTCGGCCCTGCTGTCCGGCGTCATTGCGAAACTGGGGATCCTGGCGGTGATCCGGCTGGTGTACTTCTCCGCGGGGCCTGCCGTCCTGGCGGGGACCACCGCCCAGAAGGTGTGGATTGCCCTGGCCCTGTTGACGATCTTCATGGGCTCCATGATGGCCTTCCGGGAGAAGGTCATGAAAAAACGCCTGGCCTACTCCTCCATCAGCCAGATCTCCTATATCATGCTGGGCCTGGCCCTGCTGAATGAGGAGGGGCTGACGGGAGGGCTGCTGCACTTCGCCGCCCACGCCGTCTCCAAGGGGGCCTTGTTCCTGTGCGCCGGGGTGTTCATCTACAAACTGGGCAAACGGGAGGCCGGGGAACTCCGGGGCGCGGGGGTCCGGATGCCCGTGACCATGTGGTGCTTTTTGATTGCGTCCCTGTCCCTGGTGGGCATTCCGCCTCTGGGAGGCTTTGTGAGCAAGTGGCATCTGGCCCTGGGGGCCTTGGGCAGCGGCCTGGGGGTATGGGGGGTGCTGGCACCGATTGTTCTGCTGGTGTCCGCCTTCCTCACCGCCGGATACCTGCTGCCTGTGGCGGTGGACGCCTTCTTCCCGGGCCGGGACTTCCCGGAGGAGGAGCGGGCGGAGCCCTCCGCGCTGATGACCGTACCGCTCTGTGTGCTGTGCGGGGCGGCGGCGTGCGTGGGACTGTTTGGGGCCTGGCTGGCGGGAGCCTTGGATGTTCCCGCCCTGTTTTGAGGTTGCGCCATGAATCCGGTATTGCTGTTGATTCCCATTTTACTGCCCTTCTTAGGCGGCGGGTTCCTGCTTCTGCGGCCCATACTGGGCAACCGGCGGCGGAACCTCTACACAGAGGCCGTGGCCTGCACGGTCAGTGTGCTGGTGTTCGTATTGCTGTCCGGCATCCCCCGGGGGCAGAGCGCAACGGTGTACAGCTTCGTGGAGGGCTTCTCCGTGGGCTTCATGGTGGACGGACCCTCCATGCTCTTTGCGGGCATGATCGCGGTCATGTGGCCCCTGGCGCTGCTGTACGCCTTTTCCTACATGGAGGCGGAGGAGCGCCGGGCAGGGTGGCGGAACACCTTCTTCGCCTTCTATCTCATGACTTACGGCGTCACCCTGGCCATTGCTTTCGCGGAGAACCTGGTGACCATGTACGTGTTCTTTGAGATGCTGACCTTAATCACCATCCCCCTGGTGAGCCACTGGCAGAACCCGGACAGCGTATATTCCGGGCGGGTTTACACGGCCTACTGTATCGCGGGGGCGTCCATGGCCTTCATCGCCGTGGTCATGGGCACCCTGGACGGCAGCGGCAGTTTCCGCTACGGCGGGAACCTGGCCAATGAGTTTGACCCGGCCCTCATGCGGGGGGTGTTCCTCTTTGGGTTCTTCGGCTTCGGCACGAAAGCGGCCCTGTTCCCCCTGTTCCGGTGGCTGCCCCAGGCGTCGGTGGCCCCTACGCCGGTGACTGCCCTGCTCCACGCCGTGGCGGTGGTGAACAGCGGGGCCTACGCCGTCATGCGCCTGACCTGGTACGCCTTCGGTCCGGATCTGCTGCTGGGCAGCCGGGAACAGACGGTGTGCGTACTGGCGGCGGCGTTCTCCATGGTGTTCGCCGCCTGGATGGCCCTGCGGCAGCGGCATTTCAAACGCCGTCTGGCCTACTCCACCATGAGCAACCTGTCCTACATCCTCTTCGGCGTGGCGTTGATGACGCCGGAGGGCTTCTGGGGGGGCCTGGCCCATATGCTCTTCCACGGGATCATTAAGATGTCCCTGTTCCTGTGCGCCGGGGCCTTCATGTGCCTGACGGGGAACGCCTACATCTACGAGTTAGACGGCGCGGGGCGGCGGATGCCCGTGACCTTCGTCTGCTACACCCTGGGGGCCCTGTCCCTGACGGGAATCCCCCTCTTTTGCGGGTTCGTGTCCAAATGGCGGCTGCTGACCGCCGGGATCCAGGCCGGGACAGCGGCCTCCGTGGCGGGGGCGGCGGCGCTGGTGATCTCCGCGTTCCTCTGCGCCGTGTACTCCCTGACGGTCAGTGTCCGGGCCTTCTTCGCCCCGGAGAGCCGCTATCCCCAGGGGGTCCAGGAGGCGTCCTGGCGGATGCTGGTGCCCATCGGCCTCTTTACGGCGGCAAACCTGCTCTTCGGGCTGTGGTCCGGGCCTGTCATGGCCTTTTTGGAGTCCATCGCCCGGGGAGCCTTGTGAGAGGGGAGGGCGGAGATCGTGCGGATTGCGCTGTTGGTGTTTCTGCCCCTGCTGACAGGCCCTGCCGCCTACGCCTTGGGGCGGCGGCGGGAGGTCTGGCGGGACAACGCCGGGGCTTTTTTAGCGGCGGGCTCAGTCTTGCTGTCGGTATCGTTGGTAATTGCCCGGCTGTACGGAGAGGCCGCGTCCCTCTCGATTCCCGGCGTTCTGGCCGGAGGGCTGTCCTTTACGGCGGACGGTTTCCGGTCCGTGTACAGCCTCATCACCTCCGTCATGTGGCTGGGGACTTCCCTCTTTGCCCGGGAGTACTTCCGGCGGGAGCGGGAGGGCCTGGACCGCTACTGGATGTTCACCCTCATGACCTTAGGGGCCACCCAGGGGGTCATGCTGTCGGCGGACCTGATGACTACCTTCGTGTTTTTCGAGATCCTGTCCCTGACCTCCTTCACCTGGGTCATGCACGAGCAGACCCCGGGGGCCCTTCGGGCGGGGTATACGTACCTGTTCATCGCCATTTTCGGCGGACTGGTGCTGCTCATGGGACTGTTCCTGCTCTACGACCAGTGCGGCACCCTGGCCTTTGGGAAATTGGGGGCGGCGGCGTCCCGGGGAGATCCGGCGGTGATTTTTACCGCCGCCGTGTGCGTTCTTCTGGGCTTCGGGGCCAAGGCAGGGATGTTCCCCCTCCACGTGTGGCTCCCTATGGCCCACCCGGTGGCCCCCTCTCCCGCCTCCGCCCTGCTGTCCGGCATTCTGACGAAAGTGGGCATCTACGGGATCCTGATGACTACCCTGGAGATCTTCGCCGACAGCCGTCCCTTCGGGGCCCTGATCCTGGTCCTGGGACTGGTCACCATGTTCTTAGGGGCGGTGCTGGCCCTGTGCTCCGTGAACCTGAAACGGACCTTAGCCTGTTCCTCCATGTCCCAGATCGGCTTCATCCTGACGGGCATCGGCTCCATGGCCCTGTGCAACGCCGCCGGGGAGACGGCGGGGGCGGCCCTGGCCCTGTCCGGGGCGGTACTCCACATGGTGAACCACTCCATGCTGAAACTCCTGCTCTTTATGGCGGCGGGCGTGGTGGTCATGAACCTCCACGTCCTGACCCTGGACCAGATCCGGGGCTGGGGCCGGAAGAAATACGCCCTGCACATCGCCTTCCTCCTGGGGGCCCTGGGCATCAGCGGCGTTCCCCTGTTCAACGGCTATCTCTCCAAGTCCATGCTCCATGAGGGGCTGGTCCACCTGATGGAGGCGGAGGAGGGCTGGCTGCTCCACGGGGCGGAGTGGATCTTCCTGATCTCCGGAGGCTGTACTTTCGCCTATATGCTAAAATTATACCGCTGCCTGTTCTGGGAGAAGAACACCCCCAAACGCCAGGCCCGGTTTGACCGCATGGGCTCCGGCATGAACCCCCTCAGCACAGCGGTGATTCTCCTCTCCGCCCTGTTCCCGGTGCTTCTGGGACTGCCAGGGGCGGCGACCGCCCTGGGATCCTTTATGACGGGCACCTCCGTCCACTTCTCCGCCTTTGCCTGGGAGAACCTGAAAGGCGCGCTGATTTCTTTGGGCATCGGCGGGGCGGTGTACGCGGGCATCGCGGAGACGGTCCTGCGGTCCAAGGGGTCCTATGTGAACCGCTGGCCCGTATGGGCGGATTTGGAGGGCAAGGTCTACCGCCCCCTGTTCCAGCGTTGGCTGCCAGAGACTTTCGGCCCGGTGGCGGCGGTGTTCGCCCACAATGTGGTGCTTGTGCCCCTCTGCCGGAACCTGGTGCTGGCAGGCACTCTCATAGGCCGGGTACTGGCGGACAGCTTAGACGCGGTGCTGGTATTGTTGCGGCGGACCGTGGTCCGGGAGGTGAAGATCCAGACCGGACAGGGGCCTATTGGACGGCTGCGGCAGTTTGAACGGGCCAGTGAGGAGGCCTTCCGTCCTCTGCGGGAGAATTTCTCCTTTGCCATGCTCATGGCCTGTCTGGGGATTCTGCTGATTTTTGGACTGCTGGTATGGATGCTCTGACAAAGGAGGGACAGCGGCGGTGTATAAACTGATTGCCTTGGATATGGACGGCACCTTGCTGAGAACGGACCAGACCATCCACCCGGACACCCTCCGGGACCTCCGGGCCGCCGCCGAGCATGGCGTACAGGTTGCCTACTGTTCCGGACGGGCCCTGTCCGAACTGCGGCCCTATTTCTCCCTCCTGCCCATGATGCGCTGGGCGGTGTGTTACAGCGGGGCCATGGTCTACGACTGCCGGGAGGAACGGGCGGTCTTTCACGCCCCTATCCCCCAGCCCCTTGTGGCGGAGATTTTAGACGCCGCCCGGGACTACGGGGCCATGCCGGAACTGCTGCGGGAGGCGGAGAGTATCGTGTCCGGGGCGGATTTGGATCACATCCGGGACTTCCACTTGGAGGCCTTTTTGTCCCTGTTCCGGAAGACGGCTCGGCAGAGCAACGATCTGCTGGCGGAGGGCCGCCAGTACCGGGATCTGCTGAAATTAAACCTGTTCTTCCGCACGATATCGGACCGCCAGGAAATCCGGAAACGGTTGGATGCCCTGCCCCTGGAATTTGTGGAGTTGTACGACACCGCCCTGGAACTGAACGCCCGGGGCGTCACAAAGGGCACGGGACTTACAAAACTGGCGGAGATTTTGGGGATCTCCATGGGGGAGACCCTGGGCATCGGGGACTCCGGCAACGACCGGGAGATGTTCCGCCACGTGGGACTGGCGGTGGCGATGGGCAACGCGGAGCCGGGTATCCGGGAGCTGTGCGCCATGACCACCGGGGACAATGACCACAACGGCGTGGGAGAGGCCATCCGGAAGATTCTGCGGATTTGAGAACTTGCAACGGTGAAGCGGCGGGACGGATTCTGTCCCGCCGCTTGCGTTTTCTTATAGGCTATGGTAAGATGAAGGTGCAAGCATCAAAAGCAATGCAAATGGAGGTGGGATAAGATGAAAGCGGAAAGAGAAAAAATTGTGGAAGCGGCGGCCGCCATTCTGGTTTCGGTGATGTTCAACGTATTCTTTGCGCCGGCACTGAGCGAGACATTTCATGTGGCGGACAATTCCTTGACCTGCGCCTTTTTGAGCGCACTGGCAATTTTTCTGGTTTATCTATCCTTCCTCTGTTGGCACCTGCTTCGTCAAGTCAGGGAATCCAAGAACGGTGGAATCGGCTTAAGGACCCGGAAGGAGCGCTATGACACCGTGAGAATTTACGCCGCCAGCAGCAGATATTGGGCGGATATGTTTGAGGGAAAGGGAACGGCAATCCACGTGCGCAAGTGTACGGTGCTGATCCGGGCGTTCATAGCGGAGTTAACAGGATCTCCGCTGTATACCCGGGACGGGTACGAAAAACAGGTGCAGGAGGCGATTGCGGTCTGGAAGGGACTGCGCCAGCAGGGGATCATAGAGAGACTGGTCATTTATGAGTATGCCCACATTCCCGATCATTACTACGGTATCTTTGACAAAGACGAACTGATGACCGGATTACAGATCTTTTCTGAAACGGACTCCACAGGACAGTATGGAAACCGGGATACCCGGATCGTATACGGCGATTCGCCGGATCATCAGAGACAGATCGATCTGTATATCAAACAGTTCGATAATTACACGCGGTTTTATCAGGACAAAAAAGTTTACGACAGCGCGGAGCATTGAGGAATCTGTTTATGGTAAGATTGTAGTGCAGAAAAAGGGCGCGAAAAGTACATAAGGGAACAGGGGTACGAGCCTCTTGCCAGCAGCCTCGTCTCCTTTCCGTGCTGTACAGTCGTTTAGGCCCCGCAGGGGCTTGGGGTTTGGGGCTTGCCCCATCGCGTCCGCAGGACGCAACAGGCCCCGCAGGGCGCACTCGCCGCCTGCGGTGTATATGTGCGCTATTTAGAATAACCAGTCTCCCGTCCCTCGTCTTTTTCGTAGGGTTCCAGAAGTTTGGACACAACCGGCAGGGAGGAAATTTGCCTCAGCAGGGCCTTGATTTCCTCGCCGTCCATGTCTTTCACGGGCAGGACGCTTTCCAGAATCGCGCCATGCTCTATCAGGCGGCGCGTCCTTTCGCGGCGTTCCTTGTCCCGCTGGTTGTTGGTGAGGACCGTCACGCGGTTCTCATACTGGCGGGCTTTGCGCTTTGCCTCTGCAAGGTCACGGCGGAGTTTGGCTAATTCTTGCTCTTGGGTCATGGGACCTCCTTTCAGATTTTCGGCATAAAGAAACGGTCAGCCGCTTTCACAGTTGACCGTTTCTAACACGATAGATAAAGTGATATGCTGGAGTAGTGAAGTCAAACGTAAGTCCGAATCAGATGGGACAGCACTGTGTCAACTCCTGAGAAGTTTGATCACAGGGCAGGAATGGAACATGGGACAACAAATTTTAATTGCTGCCTGACTATACTCCTGCTTAATAATCATGGGCATAACAAATGCCTTTTTCTTCTCACTTTTCTTTTCCATGCTGTAACCCTCCTTTCCCAATAGAATTAAAATCTTACAAATGACTTCATCATTTCCAACAATCACAATGCTGAATGGAATCGAAGCATTTACTATTTGACTTGGGGAGAATGTTTTTGATGAACCTGATGCCCTGTATATGTCCATTGAAAATCCGGCCAAAAGTCCATCGAAAACCCGGCCACTTTTTGAGCGGTTTGCCAGAGTTTTATAGCCTATTCTTCAGGGTTC
>CAJOHW010000004.1 GCA_905234565.1 uncultured Oscillibacter sp.
CAGATGCTTTGTAGTAAAATGGGTATTGATGCAACAAGCCTCGCTGGTATTGGGCTTTAGCCCACGGCAATGGCATACCTAAAACCGGTAGCGTTAGAGGTTAAGCCGTCCCGGTAGCGCTGCGCCTCGTCCAGAAGTTCCCCCGCGCTCTCCAATAGAACCGGCGTCATTTTACTGCCTCCGGTGATCCGGGCCAGTTCCGTTTTCCGCGCTTCCCGTTCCAACATTACTACTTCCGTATACGTTCTCCCGTCCCGTTCCCCTTTTTCTACGGAGAAATGGGTGTCCGCCATAGCCGCCAGCTGGGGGAGATGGGTCACGCATAAAACCTGCTTCCGGCGGCTGACCTGGGCCAGTTTTTCCGCGATCTTTTGGGCCGCCCGTCCGGAGACTCCCGTGTCCACCTCGTCGAAAACCAGGGTGCCTACGGTCTCCTGTTCCGCCAGCACGTTTTTCAGCGCCAGCATAATCCGGGCCAGTTCTCCCCCGGAGGCGATCTTCGCAATGGGACGCAGAGCCTCCCCCACATTGGCGGACATCAAAAACCGCACCGTGTCGCAGCCATCCGGCCCCGGCTCCCGCTCTCCAAATTCGATAGAAAAGCGGATCTTCTTCATGTCCAAATCCCGCAGTTCCTCTAAGATCCTCCGCTCCAATTCCTGTCCCGCCGCCTTCCGGGCCGCCGTCAGGGCCGCTCCGGAACGGGCCACCGCCGCCTCCGCTTTTTTCAGCTTCTCCTCCAACGCCGCCCGGGCATCGTCCGCCGTCTCGATGGTGTCCAGTTCCCTCCGGCTCTTTTCCAGATATTCGATCATGTCCTCCACCGTGGCCCCGTACTTCTTTTCCAGCCGATAGAGCAGATCGGTCCGGCTCTCCACGGCGTCCAGCTCCTGGGGGGAGAAGTCGAACTCCGCCCTCCGGTCCCGGACCGTCTCCGCGATGTCCAGCACCTCACAGCGCACTTCTTCCAGCCGCCGGTACAGTTCCCCCAACCCCTCGTCCAGGGTCCGGATGCCCCCCAGGGCGTCCTCCGCCTGACGGATCTGGTTCACCGCCCCGGCGCTCTCGTCGTCACCGTTGAGCAGATAGTCCGCGGCGGACAGGGCGGACAGGTATTTCTCCGCGTTGCGCAGAAGGTTCCGGCGGGAGGCCAGTTCCGCTTCCTCCCCCGGCACCAACTCCGCCCGTTCCAGCTCCCCGATCTGATAGCGCAGGCTGTCCACCCGCCTGGCCCGCTCTGCCTCGTCCATTTTCAGGGACTGGATCTCCCTGCGCAGTTTCGCCATGGCGTCGTACTCCGTCCGGTAGGCGGCAAGGGCCTCGTCGGTTCTGCCGAACCGGTCCAGATAGGCCCCGTGGCGATCCTCGTCCAAAAGCTGCTGGCCGTCGTGCTGGCCGTGGATGTTCACCAGTTCCTGGCCGATGCGCCGCAGCTGTCCCACAGTGACGGGACGTCCGTTGATCCGGCAGGCGTTCTTTCCCTCCGCCGTGATCTCCCGCTGTAAGAGCAGAACGCCGTCCTCCTCCGGGGAAAGGCCGTTCTCCCCCAGTCCCGGAAGAGTGGGGGGCACGTCGGAGAACTCCGCGCTGACAAAGGCCCGGCTGGTGCCTGTGCGCACCAGGTCCCGGGAAGTCCTGCCCCCCAGGACCGCTCCCATGGCATCGATGACGATGGATTTGCCCGCCCCGGTCTCCCCGGTCAGGGCGTTAAAGCCGCTGTGGAACCGGATGTCCGATTCCTCGATCACAGCGATGTTTTCAATATGCAGCAGTTCCAGCATTGCGGATCCCTCCCATCCCGGACGGCGGCTATACATTATAATATATACAAACGTGAGAGAGCGCGATTGGTTACGCTTCCTCTCCCGGGGACCGGGAAAGCATCTCCCGGATCTCCTTGCAGAACAGGGCGGCAGACTCTCCGTCCCGCATGGCCACAAAGGCCGTGTCGTCCCCCGCCAGACTGCCCACCATGTCGGCCACCTCCATGTGGTCCAGGGCGGAACAGGCCGCCCCCGCCAGTCCCGGCATGGTCTTGAAGATCACCAGGTTCTGGGCCTGGTCCACGGACAGCACGCTCTCCCGGAAAATGGCCCCCAGTTTCTCCCCCACATTCAACCGCCGCCCGGAGACGGCGTAACGATACGCCCCCTGCCCGGCGGGTTCTTTCACCAGCCGCAGCTGCCGGATGTCCCGGGAGAGGGTGGCCTGGGTGGTGGCGATCCCCCGCTGTTCCAGAGCTTGCAGCAGCTGTTCCTGGGTCTGGACCCGCTGAGAGGCGATGATCTCCAAAATCGCGGCCTGACGGCCCTCTTTTTCCATGTCTGTTTTCCTCCGTTATCTCTCCCGCCCCGCTCTAAGGACTTGCGCAACAATAAGAGGCGCAAGTCCTAACCGCCGCCAGGCAGCATCTTCTGGGCATAGATCTCGCAAAAGCTCTTTTCCGTCAGCCGCACCAATTCTAAGGTGTGGCGGCTGCGGCGCACCGTCACCGTGTCTCCGGAGTACAGGGCGAAAGCCTTGCCCTCGTCCACAAAGAGGTACACGGGCTTGCGGCCATTCCGCTCCAATTCCACCGTCAAGACGTGGTCCGGGGACAGGACGTAGGAGGAAAAGCGCATATTGTGGCTGCAAATGGGACAGATCACCAAAGCCCCCGCCACCGGCTCCACCACCGGGCCTCCGGCGGACAGGGAGTAGGCCGTGGAACCGGTGGGGGTGGAGAGAATCACCCCATCCCCGGCGATGTCCGCCAGATGCCGCCCATCGGAACACACCCGGAGGTGAATCACGTGGGAGATAGGGCCCTCCCGGATCACCGCCTCGTTGAGTCCTAAATTGTTGTAGATCTGCCTGCCGTCCCGCTGAACGGTCACGTCCACCATCATCCGCCGCTCCGTGGAAAAGCCCTCCCGCAGGCGGTACAGCAGGTCCAGTTCCGCGGCCTCCAGTTCGGCAATGAAGCCCAGGCCCCCCATGTTCACTCCCAGCACCGGGGTCCGGTGCAGAGCCGCCATACGGGCAAGGTGCAGGATTGTGCCGTCCCCGCCGAAGGTCACCATCAGATCCGCGTCCCGGATCTCCTGGGGCAGGGACGCCACCGAATAGTCCGCGAACAGTTCCCTGCGGATCTCCCGGAAGGGAGAGCAGACCACCGTGGAGAACCCTATGGATTGGAGGATGCGGTCCGCCTCCTTTGTGGCCGTCATGCCCGTATCCCGGCTGGGATTTGGGCAGAGGATCACTTTTTTCCCGTTCACAGGCTTCCCTCCTGTCCGTCCAGGGCGGCGTGGGACGCCGCCACCAGGGCCGTCAAATCCCAGGCGGTCTCCCGCTCCGGCGGCTGGACGCTCAGATATCCCAAATACTCTATATTCCCCTCCGGGCCACGGATGGGGGACCAGTCCAGGCCCCGGACGAAGAAGTTTCCCTGGGCGGCGTGTTCCAGGAACCCTTCCAGCACTTCCCGGTGGACCGCCGGATCCCGGACCACGCCTTTCTTTCCCACCTTGCCCCGTCCCGCCTCAAACTGGGGCTTGATGAGGCACACCGCCTGGGCATCGTCCCTCATCAGAGCCCGCAGAGGCGGCAGGATCAGATTTAAGGAAATAAAGCTCACGTCCACGGAGGCGAAATCCAGTTTCTCCGGGATCTGTTCCCCTGTGATGTACCGGGCGTTGGTCCGCTCCAAGCAGACCACCCGGGGGTCCTGGCGGAGTTTCCAGGCCAGCTGCCCGTAGCCCACGTCCACGGCGTAGACCTTCGCCGCGCCGTTTTGCAGCATACAGTCCGTAAAGCCCCCGGTAGAGGCCCCGATGTCGGCGCAGACCGCGCCGGTAAGGGAGATGGGGAAGACCGCCATGGCCTTTTCCAGCTTTCGTCCCCCCCGGCTGACGTACCGCTCCTCCTCCCGGAGGACAATCTCCGCATCCTCCGGTACCGCCGTGCCGGGCTTGTCCACCCGCCGCCCATTGACAAACACCGTTCCGCCCATAATGGCGGCCTGGGCCTTCTGGCGGCTCTCCCGCAGGCCCCGTTCCATCAGGACCAGGTCCAGCCGTTTCTTCATCCCGCCGCCTCCCGTACCGCCCTGATGATGCCCTCCGGATCCAGGCCTAAGGTGTATTCCAACTGGGGGACGCTGCCCGCCTGGGCAAAGGCGTCTCCCGCGTTTTTCAAAAGCATCCGCCGGGGGGCACAGCCGTGGGCACATAAAATCGCGGCAATCCGCTCCCCCACGCAGCCCCGGCCATAGCAGTCCTCTAACACCAGCACCGTGTCCTTATTCCCGAAAGCCCGGCAGATCTCCCCCTCGTCCAGAGGGCCGATCCGGTTCAGTTTCCATACCTCCGGGGACAGGTCCTCCAGCCCTCCGGCGGCTTGGATCACATGATTAATAAGCACACCGTAGGACACCAGAACCGTCGATCCCGTCCCTTGCAGACAAATCAGGTTTCCCCGGGACACGTCCCGCCGGAAGGCCCCCTCCCCGCCCCGGGGATAGCGCACCGCCACGGGGCCGGGAATCTCAAAGAGCGCCTGACGGAGCATAGACCGCAGTTCCGCGAAACTCGCGGGGCACAGCACCGTATAGCCCGGAATGGCCGGGAGAAACAGGGCGTCAAAGCAGCCGTGATGGGTCTCCCCGTCGGCTCCCACCAGCCCCGCCCGGTCCACAGCCAGCACCACGTGGAGTTTTTCCAAGGCGATGTCGTGAATCAGCATATCCACGGACCGCTGAAGAAAGGTGGAGTACACCGCAAACACCGGGATCCTCCCTTGGCTGGCCAGGCCCGCCGCCATAGAGGCCCCGTGGCCCTCCGCAATGCCCACGTCAAAAAAGCGGTCCGGAAAGGCAGAGGCAAACTGAGAAAGGCCCGTCCCGTCCTGCATGGCGGCGGTGATGGCGCAGATCCGGGAGTCCTCTTTGGCGTACTCCGTCAGGGCCTCCCCAAAGATCTGGGAAAATCCCGGGACCTCCGGTTTCAGCGGCGCTCCTGTCTCCGGATGAAACGGCCCCACCCCGTGGAAGCGGTCCGGATTCTCCTCCGCGTAGAGACAGCCCTTTCCCTTCTGGGTTTTCACATGGACCAGCACCGGGCCGTCCTGTTCCTTGGCCCATTGGAGCACGTCGCACAGCCGGTCCAGATCGTGGCCGTCGATGGGCCCCAAGTAGGAAAAGCCCATATCCTCAAACAGGCTGCTTCTGGGCAAAACCAGCTTTTTCAGTCCGGTTTTCAACCGGTGGTTGAACCGGTACAGGAGGTTCCGCCGGGGCTGGCGGCCAAAAAGGCTCCGGTACCACTTCTTGAAGTGATAGTACGCCGGACGGGAGCGCAGCTGGTTCAAATGCTCGGTCAGTCCCCCCACGTTGGGGCTGATGGACATCCCGTTGTCGTTGAGGATCACGATCAGGGGTTCCCCGGAGGCCCCGGCGTTGTTGATGCCCTCATAGGCAAGACCCCCGGTCAAGGCCCCGTCCCCCATCAGGGCCAGAACGCTGTACTGTTCTCCCCCCAAGGTTCTGGCCCGGGCCATGCCCAGGGCTACCGACACGGAGTTGGAGGCGTGTCCCGCGATGAAGGCGTCGTGGACGCTCTCGCAGGGCTTGGGAAAGCCGGAAAGCCCCCCGAACTGCCGGAGGGTGGGAAACTGGGAGGCCCGCCCGGTCAGAATCTTATGCACATAGGATTGGTGCCCCACGTCGAACACCAGCCGGTCCCGGGAGGTGTCGAACACCCGGTGGATGGCCACGGTCAGTTCCACCACCCCCAAGTTGGAGGCCAGGTGTCCCCCGGTGCGGGCCACATTCTCCACCAGAAAGGCCCGCAGTTCCCGGCACAGTTCCGGAAGCTCCGCCCTGTCCAGGGCCTTGACATCCGCGGGGGAGTGGATTTGTTCCAGAATCATGCGCATACCTCCCGTTGCCGGTACTGGTCGGAAAACTGGTGCTTATCGGTGAAACAGGTGCAGAAACCGCCCCACCCAGTACAGCACCTGGGTGCCCTTTTGGATGGCGAAGGTCTTGGACAGGGCCTTCCCGCCGATGGTCAGGCCGGAGATCAGCGCCGTGACGCCTACGGAGATCAGGATGCTCCGGGTATCAAAAGCCTGCTGCAGCTGGGTCACAATGACCGCCGCCGTGACGCCGCTGACGATGCCGCAGATGTCCCCCACCACATCGTTGCACACGCTGGAAACTCTCCCCGCGTTTCGCAGAAGGCCCAGGGCCTCTCTTGCCCCCTTCTCCTTGTGGGACGCCATGGAGTGGAGAGGCTTGGGATCCGCGGCAGTCACGGCCACGCCGATGATGTCGAACCCGATGCCCAGGAGGATGAACAGCACCAGCACCACGGCGGCGAAGGCCGCCCCCGCCTCCTCTAAGAAAAACTGGGAAGCGAAACTCAGGGCCGCCGACAACGCCACCGCCAAAAAAAATACCGTCACCGCCCAGCGGTAGGGCGGTTCCTTCCCCTTTGGTCTCTTCAAAGCAAGCTCCTTATTCCATCTAAGAGTTTATACTCGCGCTCTTTAAGATTTGCCGCATTTAAGGTCACTGGCACGGCAACCAGAGGCAAATTGAATCGCTCACGAGTATAGATCATACAAATAAGGCCGAATGGCGGCGGCGGGACGGGTAAATCTTACGGCATAGGTACGGGCTGGCTTTCCCCAAGGCGCACCCCCCGTTGCCGGTGGAGGCGGTTCCCCTTTCAGCGCCAAGGCACGCTGTTGCCAACCGTGCTGCCCGACTGCCACTGAGTCCGCACTGCAATCCCCGCCCCGCCCGTGTGTCGACAGCCGAGGTGATTTCCACACCAGATTCCTCCGCTCCTTTAGCCTCTTTTGCACAGCGGGTTTCAAAAGGCGATCACAGCGCCGCTCCGGCCAGAGCGGCGCCGCGTAGTTCCCCTATCCACCCGCTCCACGCAAGGCAGGCTACATCTGCACACAGCGTTACGGCCCCCTTTGGACCGATGCACCGCATTGCAGGTTCACAATCCGCTTCGTACGCGGGCCGGAATACCGCCTCGGGAGTACGTCCGCGCACAAGAACGGGTCTCCACGGAGACAGGGTCGGGTCGGCCATGCCATTGACCGGCGCCCTGGGTCCGCAAGCATACGGGGTCGTATGCTTCCCTCCAGCACCCACCCGAAACTGGGCGTAACAAGCAGGCACCACAGGTTTCATCGGTATGCCCTTCAGAGGATTTTTAGGCCCTCCCTGAGAAGCGGAAAATCTGACTCGGATACTGCGCCGCCATTCAGCGCCTTTATTCTATCACATTTTGCCGGCGGAAACAAGTTTTCCGTACATTTTTTATGGTGTTTCCCTGATTTTCCGCCGTCTCAGGACCGCCGCTCCATCAAACTCCGGGCGAGCTTAAGCAAAAAGCCGTCCTTATCATAGGGAGCGGCGGCGGACAGGGCTTGGTCCGTACAGGCGGCCACCTGTTGGGCGCAGCCCTCCAAACCGAAAAAGTCCACAAAGGTCCGCTTTCCCGCCTGGGCGTCGGAACCCGTGGGCTTGCCGAACTCCCCGGCATCGCCGATGACATCCAGCATATCGTCCCGGATCTGGAAGGCAAGGCCTAAGGCGTAGCCGTATTCCGCCGCCGCGTTCCGGTACGCCTCATCCCCTCCGGCGGCGGCGGCGCCCATCTGACAGCTCCCGGCGATCATGGCCCCGGTTTTCAATCGGTGGACTTCCTCCACCTCCGCCTTCGTCTCGGAGACGCACAGGGTGTCCAGCACTTGTCCCGCCGCCATGCCCGCGGCACCAGAGGCTTTCGATAAAATCAGGGCGCAGTCCGCCCGGGCCCCCGCTTCCAAGCCCGGGGATTCCAGAATCAGCCGGTAGGCCTCCGCCTGTAACGTGTCTCCGGCCAGCACCGCCATAGTCTCCCCATAGGCAATGTGGTTGGCTGGTTTCCCCCGGCGGGTGTCGCTGTCGTCCATGCAGGGGAGGTCATCGTGGATCAGGGAGAAGGTGTGAACCAGTTCCACCGCACAGGCCGCCGGAAGGGCCAGCTTCCAGTCCAGGCCCCCCAAGCGGGCAAATTCCAGCACCAGCACCGGACGGATCCGCTTGCCCCCTAAGAGCAGACTGTACCGCATGGAATCATACAATCCCTTCCAGCGGGGAGCGCCCCGGAACTGTCCGTCCAGAAACGCCTCCACCGCCTTCCGGTACGTCTCATAGCGCTCTTGAAACTCCATTACGTCCCCTCCTCGCCGTCTGCCCCAAAGGGCAGTTCCACCGGGGCCCCGTCCGGCCCCTTCATGAGCTTTACCACCTGCTGCTCCGCCTGGTCCAGCTGGGCGGAACACTCCCCGATGAGTTTGGTGCCCTCTTCAAACAGGGCCAGGGAGTCCGCCAAGGGAGCGTCCCCCCGTTCCAGACGGGCCACAATCTCCTCCAACCGGGCGATCCGCTCCTCAAAGGTCTGCTTCTTTTTTACCGCCATCTCTCTCCTCCTGATGTTCCTCCGGCTTGTCCACCGTGGCGGAAAAGCCTCCCTCTCCCAGCAGCACCGACACCGGATCCCCCGGCTGCACGTCCCGCCAGGTCCTGAGAATCCGTCCCTCTCCGTCCCGGGCCACGGCGTACCCCCGGCCCAAAACCCGCAAGGGGCTCATGGCGTCTAAGGACGCCGCCAGCACCGCGAAGCGCCGCCGCCGCTCCGACACCAGCTTCCCGGAGAGGTCCCCTAAGCGCTGCTGAAGATGCAGCAGCAGCATCCGCCGGTCCTGCACATAGGCCAGCTTGTCCGTCAGCACCCGCTTGGAGGCCAGCTGGTCCAAGAGCTTGCGCAGAGCCTTGATCCGGGCGGACTGGGCCTGTTCCATCCGCTCCCCGGCCCCCCGAAGCCAGCGCAGCAGCTCCGTCCGGTCCGGCACGGCGATCTCCGCCGCGTTGGAAGGCGTAGACGCCCGGGCGTCCGCCACGAAGTCCGCGATGGTCACATCCGGCTCGTGGCCCACCGCCGAGATCACCGGAATCCGGGACTCGTAAATGGCCCGGGCCACCCGCTCGTCGTTAAACGCCCACAGGTCCTCCATGGACCCGCCGCCCCGGCCTGTGATGATCACGTCCCCCAGGTCATATCGGTTGGCATAGCGGATGGCCCCGGCGATCTCCGGCGGGGCCTCCGCCCCCTGGACCCGGACAGGCAGCAGCAGTACCTTTGCCCCGGGATACCGGCGGCGGAGGATCCGGATCATGTCGTGGACCGCCGCCCCGGCGGAGGAGGTCACAATGGCAATGCGCTCCGGATAGAGGGGCAGAGGCTTTTTGTGGGCGGGATCGAACAGTCCCTCGGCGAAGAGCTTGTTCTTCAACTGCTCAAAGGCCAGGGCCAGATCCCCCATGCCCTCCGGGGACAGTCCGTCGCAGTAGAGCTGGTAGACCCCGTCCCGGGGGAACACGGAGATCCGTCCGGAAGCCACCGCCTTCATGCCGTTCTCCGGCCGGAAGCGCAGTTTTACGGCGCTGCCCCGGAACATGACGCACCGCAGAGCTCCCTCCGCGTCTTTCAGGGTAAAATAGTGGTGGCCGGAGGGATAGATCTTGTAGTTGGACAGTTCTCCCCGGACGAAGATCCCCCGGAACGACGGCTCTCCCTCCACCAGGTCCTTCATGCGCCGGTTGACCTCCGACACGGTGTAGACCGCTGTTTCCATGGCTTGTTCTTTGCTCATTTCCCTTTCCTCATGAGAAAAAGGCGGGACAGGGACTGTCCCGCCGGGTTTCCTATGGCTGGCGCTCCTGGCGCACAAAACTGCCCAGGATGCCGTTGATGAACCGCACCGTCTCCGGCGTCTCATAGTGCTTGGCGATCTCCACGGCCTCGTTGATGGCCGCCCCGTCGGGGATGTCCTGCATATACAGGATCTCATACATGGCCACCCGCATAATGGCAGAGGCCACCAGGGGGATCCGGGCAAACTTCCAGCCCTGGGCGTACTTTTCGATGTAGCCGTCCAGCTCGGCGGCGTGGCTGCCCACCCCGGATACCAGGCGGCGGATATACTCCGCCTGCTTGGGGCCCGGGGCCTCCCGGTACAGATCGTCTTCCTCCGCTAAGGACGCGAAAACAGAGGGGTCCAGACGCTCTTCCAGCAGTCCCTCCACGGTTTTGTCCGTGAAGCTCAGTTCATAGGCGAGATGCACGGCAATCTCCCGCGCCGTATTGCGTACCATACCGCTTTACGTCAGGGACACGCCGCCCACGTGGACGTTCACCGCCTCCACCGGACAGCCGGTCATGGCCTCGATGGAGGAGGCCACGGCGCTTTGCACGTGGGCCGCCACCTCCGGAATGGGATAGGCGTATTTCACAGCCAGATACAGGTCCAGCACCAGGGCGTCCCCGGTCATATCGATCTTGACGCCCCGGATGCTCTTGCGGGCCCCTTTGCCCCGGTCGGCCAGATCCGTGACGGTTCCGCCGGACATGATGCCGGACACGCCCTCCACTTCCCGGACGGCTCCCACGGAAATGGCGGCAATGACTTCTTCCGCGATCTGGATGTTGCCCTTTTCCTCCGGAAGGGTCATGTAATCTTTGCTTTCGGACATGGCTGACTCTCCTTTACGCCGCCCCCTCCGGGAAGCGGAGATCTCCCGCATCTCTGTGCGTTTCTTTATTTTACCACGCCTTCCCAAAAAATACAACCCACGCCGTGGATTTTTCCTCCGATTTCACCCGCGCTCTTTCAGATTTGCAGGATCCAAAGCCTCCCGCACGGCAACTTTTGGAAACTCTGATGGCACACGGGGCAGCCCTTTCTTAGTTTGCCGCCATGATCTTTACCCCGGCGGCGGGGAAGCCCGTCTCCGACATGGCGATGTCCGTGATCTTCACCACGTCCTCGGCGGACAGTTCCTCCTGGCCCGTGGACACCACCACGCTGACGCTGCTGTCCCCCATAAACGCCACGCAGTCCTGATAGCCCTTGGCCGTCACCAGGTTCTCAATCTGGGCCTCTTTCAGCGTGTAGCCCGCCAGCACCTGGATGCCCTCGGAGGCCTCGTTGAGGACCTCTTCCCCGGCGTCCGGCTGCTGGGCCGCCTCCTGCAAAAGGGAGATGGCGCTGTCCCGGGCCTGCTGGCGGGTCAGGCGGGCGGAGGCAAAATAGTCCGCTCCGGTGTACACCGCCTCCTCGTCCGTAGCCAGTCCCCCGTCCTCCGGGGCCGACACCAGCGTGGCCTCTCCCAGGATCTTCGTCCCGGCCTCCTCCGCCTCCGGCATGGCCTCCCGGGCCGCGAACCGCCAGTTCAGCCCCACCGCCGCGCACACCAGCACCACCATGGTGCCTACCACCGCGTTGCGTTTCCATCTGGACTTCATAGACTTCCTCCTCCACACGATCACTGCCATTTTTCCACCGCGATGCGCCCTGTGGGAAGCCCCGTCAGCGCCGCCACCGCCCGGGTCACCGCCAGACGCACCGCCGCCCGGTCCGCGCCCTGGCACACGATCAGCGCCCCGCGGTATGTGGGTGCCCGGCTTCCCGTCACCACTGCCTCTCCCCTTCCGCTTCCCCCGGCCAGCACCGTCTTGGAGCTTTCGGAGTACTCCGATTCCCCGCGCCGGGACGCCGTCACGTCCGCCGCCAGCCTCCGCTCCCCGCCGTCCTCCTCCGTCAGCATCACCCGCACCTGTCCCACGCCGCTGATCCTTCCCAGCACCTCCTCCATCTCCCGCTGGAGATCCCGGTACTCCTGCCGGTCCTCTCCCCCAGAGGGAGCGCCGGACCGTACCGGCCAGAGCATCAGCGCCACCCCCACCGCCGCCGCTAAGACGGCGTACTTGTACTTGTCCCATACGCCCCTCACTCCTTCAGCGCCCTTTGGTTCCTCCATGGCAGTCCTGCCTCTCTCCGGTGTGATGTCCCGCTCTCTATCTATGCGCCTGCCCCGCCGTCTATGCCCAAAACCTGTTGTCAACCTTTATGCAAGATTTAGGTTGACAATTCAGGCAGAATATGCTATCCTGTGCCGGTCCGGCTGGAAAAGAAGAGACCAGCCCTCTTTAAGATGAGAAAGGAGGCCTCCCTATGAAGGAAACCACGTCCGTTCCCCGGAACGGAAAACTGGCCGCTATGTGCCTCACCGCCATGATGGCGGCGGTGATCTGCGTCCTGGCCCCCCTGTCCATCCCCATCGGCCCGGTGCCTATTACCCTGGGAACTTTGGCGGTGTATCTCACGGTGTACGTCCTGGGCTGGCGGCTGGGGACATTGTCCGTGTTCCTGTACCTGTGCCTGGGGACCCTGGGGATCCCGGTGTTCTCCGGCTTCTCCGGGGGACTGGGCAAGCTGGCAGGGCCTACGGGGGGATACCTCTTAGGATACCTGCTCATTGCTCTGGCGGGAGGCATTGCGGTGGAAGCCTCCTCTCATCGTCCCCTCCACGCCCTGGGACTGGTCCTGGGCACCGCTCTGTGCTACGTGTGCGGCACCGCGTGGCTGTGCGTCTCCGCCCATATGGAGCTTGGGGCCGCCCTGGGGGTGGCGGTCTATCCCTTTATCCCCTTCGACCTGGGCAAAATCCTGCTTGCTGTGGGCATTGGCCCGGTCCTCCGGGGACGGCTGGCCCAGGCGGGACTGCTGCCTGTGAAGGCGTAAACCATCAGAAACCTCAAAACGGCGGCTGGTTTCAGCCGCCGTTTACAATTTGTTCACACTTTTTTTATCCCACTTTTAGGATTCTGTGCCATGATGCACTGTTGTGAGGCGGATTCTGTGAAAACGGGTCCGCGGGAAAGCAAACCATACGAAAAGAGGGTGAGAGACGTTGCACTATCGGCACGAGTGGAAGCATGAGCTGACCTGGCTGGATGTATTGACCATCCGGCCCCGGCTCCAGGCGGTGATGGAACCGGACCCCCACGCCTTGGAGGGGAAATACCACATCCGCAGTCTCTATTTTGACAACGCCCAGGACAAGGCCCTGCGGGAGAAAATCGACGGCGTGAACCGCCGGGAGAAGTTCCGCATCCGTTACTACAACGGCGATCTGTCGGTGATCCACCTGGAAAAAAAGAGCAGGCTCAACGGACTGGGAACCAAGTACAGCGCGGCGCTGTCCCGGGAAGAGGCACAAGACATTGTGGACGGCTCCTGGGCGTGGATGCCGGAGGCGGACCGGCCTCTGGTGCGGGAACTGTACTGCAAACTGCGCTACCAGGGACTGCGGCCTAAGACCATCGTGGACTACACCCGGGAACCCTTTGTCTACGGACCCGGCAATGTGCGGGTGACTTTTGACTACGGGATCCGCACGGGGCTGAACTGTACGGATTTCCTGCATCCGGACTGCCCCACCATCCCCGCCGGAGACGCGCCCATCCTCTTAGAGGTCAAGTGGGACGCCTATCTCCCGGACATCATCCGGGACGCGGTGCAGACCCCGGGCCGCCGGGCCGCCGCCTTCTCCAAATACGCCCAGTGCAGAATCTACGGGTAATGATTTCTACCACCCAATACAGGAGGTCATTTTATGTCTTTCAGCGATATCTTCAAATCCAGCTTTCTGGACACCGCCACCAGCATCACCCCCTTTGACATGGCCCTGGCCCTGCTACTGTCCTTTGGCGTGGGACTGTTCATCTTCTTCGTCTACAAGAAAACCTATCAGGGGGTCATGTACTCCTCCTCCTTTGGCGTGACTTTGGTGGCCCTGACCATGATCACCGCCCTGGTGATTCTGGCGGTGACTTCCAACGTGGTGCTGTCCCTGGGCATGGTGGGCGCGCTGTCCATCGTCCGGTTCCGCACGGCCATCAAAGAGCCCCTGGACATCGCCTTCTTGTTCTGGTCCATCGCCGTGGGCATTGTGCTGGCGGCGGGCATGATTCCCCTGGCGGTGCTGGGCAGCGTCCTTATCGGGGTCATGCTGCTGGTGTTCGTCAACCGCAAGCCCAGCGTGAACCCCTACATCGTGGTGGTCCAGTGCGACGGCGGAGACAGTGAGCAGCGGGCGTCGGAGTGCCTGTCCGCCCACACTCTCAAGTGCGTGGTCAAGAGTAAGACCGCCCGGAAAGACGCCGTGGAGCTGACCTGTGAGGTGCGGCTCAAGGGCGGGGACACCTCCTTTGTCAACGAGCTGTCCCAGTTGGGGGGCGTGTCCAGCGCGGTGCTGGTGAGTTACAACGGCGACTATATGGGGTAAGGAGGCGCTATGTCCACCCACAAAAATATTGACCGCGTCTGCCTCCTGGCGGTGATCCTGTCCCTGGTGCTGACCGGCGTCTTTCTCAACGGAGAGGCCCTGGGCATCCAGAACGCCGCCCGGACCTTGGGCTATGAGACGCGGCTGTTCGATGACTCCCGGGTCCACACCATTGCCATCGTCATGGACGGCTGGGAGGACTTCATCGAGAATGCCCAGAGCGAGGAGTACAGCCCCTGTACGGTCCTCATCGACAACGAGGCGTATAAAAACGTAGGCATCCGGGGCAAGGGGAATACCTCCCTGACCTCCGTGTCCAGTATGGACAGCCAGCGGTACAGCTTCAAAATCGAGTTTGACCACTATGACGGGTCCGAGACCTATCACGGCTTGGACAAGCTGAGCCTGAACAACATCATCCAGGACAACACTTATATGAAGGATTTCCTGGCCTACCGCCTCATGGACCAGTTCGGCGCGGACGCGCCCCTTTGCTCCTTCGCCTATATCACCGTCAATGGAGAGGACTGGGGGCTGTACCTGGCGGTAGAGGGCGTGGAGGACAGCTTCCTGCGTCGAAATTATGGCAGGGACAGCGGGGATCTGTACAAGCCGGATTCCTCCAACTTTGGCGGCGGCGGTCCCGGCAACGGCAGGCACTTCCGCTTCGAGGACTTCTTCAATGAGGACGGCACCGTGGACACAGAGGCCATCCAGCAGGAGATTGAGGAGGCCATTTCCTCCGGACGGTTCCCTGGCGGAACGGGAGACACGGTGGACGCGGCGGAGATCGCCCAGGAGATCGGAGAGGCCATGGCCTCCGGCACCCCTCCCCAGTTCCCCGGCGGCGGCTTTGGCGGCGGAATGCCCGGGGGATTCCCGGACTTTAACGGGGAAGCCCCGGAGAATCCTCCGGAAGATCTCCCGGAGATGCCCGATACGGCTCCCCCGGAGGATACCGGAACAGAGGCCGGGACGGATGGAGACAGCGGGTCCCCGGAGGAACCGTCTGACGTAGAAGCGGAAACCCGGGGCGGCGGACGGTTCAATTTCAGCGGCGCCTTTGGCGGCATGGGGTCCAGCGACGTGAAGCTCCAATACATCGACGACGATCCCGAGAGCTACTCCAACATCTTTTCCAACGCCAAAACCACCGTCACCCAGGAGGATCAGTCCCGGCTGATTGCCGCTCTAAAAAACCTCAGTGAGGGCGCGGACCTGGAAGAGACGGTAAATGTGGACGAGGTGCTGCGGTATTTCGTGGTCCACAACTACGTCTGCAACGGGGACAGCTATACCGGCTCCATCATCCACAACTACTATCTCTATGAGAAAGACGGGCAGCTGTCCATGATCCCCTGGGACTACAACCTGGCCTTTGGCACCTTTCAGTCCGCCAACGCTCAGGAGATGGTGAACGATCCCATTGACACCCCCATGTCCGTCTCCGACTCCACGGACCGGCCTATGTTCGGCTGGATTCTGGAAAACGCCGAGTATCTGGCCCTGTACCATGAATATTTCGCGGAGTTTTTGGACGCCGTGGATGTGACCGGCCTGATTGACCGGACCTATGCGGTCATCGCCCCCTGCGTGGAGAAGGATCCCACGGCGTTTTGTACCTATGCGGAGTTTGAAACCGCCGTGAAGGCCCTTCGGACCTTCTGCGAACTGCGCACCCGGAGCGTCCGGGGACAGCTGGACGGCTCCATCCCCTCCACCGACCAAGGCCAGTCCCAGGACAGCGCCAGCCTCATCGACGCCTCCGAACTCAATCTCTCCGATATGGGTTCCATGGGCGGCGGCATGGGCGGCGGTCCCGGTGGGGAAAACGGCGGCGGCCCCGGACGGGGCGGCATGAGAGGCGGATTCTTCGGAGGACAGGGCAGACAGCGTACGCGGCAGGCAAGTTCAAACTCATAGCCAGGATCTGGACTTATAAAATTTTCAAAAACTGGCTCTTTCCTTATGGGCAGTTCTGACGTATACTCACGAAAGCCGCCCAAGGAAAATAACCGAATTTCGGCGCGGCCAAGGAGGAAGTCCCGTGAAACGGATTTTGACGATTCAGGATATCTCTTGCCTGGGAAAATGCTCCATCACCGTGGCCCTGCCGGTGCTCTCCGCCATGGGCATTGAGACGGTGATTCTGCCTACGGCGGTGCTGTCCACCCACACCATGTTCCAAAACTTCACCGTGAAGGACCTGACGGACCAGCTCCGGCCCATCACCGCCCACTGGAAACAGGAGGGCATCACCTTTGACGCCATCTATACCGGGTATCTGGGCAGCGCGGAGGAGATCGAAATCGCCAAGGAGATCTTCGATGGCTTCCGGACCCCGGACACCCTGGTGTTCGTGGACCCGGTCATGGCGGACAACGGAAAACTCTATCCCGCCTTTGACCTGGAATACGCGAAACTGAACGCCTCCCTGTGCGCCCAGGCGGACATCATCGTGCCCAACATCACCGAGGCCTGCTTTATGACGGAGACGGAGTACCGGGAGACGTATGACCGGGACTATATCACCGGACTGCTGGAAAAGCTGTCCGCCCTGGGCCCCCGGATTTCCCTGGTCACCGGGGTGTCCCTGTCGGAGGGGAAAACCGGGGCCATGGGGTACGACCGGGAGAGCGGGGAGTACCTGATCTATCAGAATGACCGGGTAGACGCGGCGTATCACGGCACCGGGGACCTGTTTTCCAGCGCCTGTATCGGGGCGGTGCTGCGGGGGCGGACGCTGCTGGACGCCGTGCGCATCGCGGCGGACTATACGGCGGATACCATCCGGACCACGCTGGAAAATCCCAAAAAGCCCTGGTACGGCGTAGATTTTGAGGCGACTTTGCCGGATCTCATAGACGCCCTCGAAAAATGAACCCTCATCCAAAGGCCGCCCGGGGTTTTCGGTTGGACCGAAAGCCCCGGGCGGCTGGATTCCCACCGGAAATCCCCCCACAAAGGAGTTGACAAGGCCGGAGGAATTATGGTAGAATATTTGTTGCGGGGAAGGTCAGAGCGTTCAATGGAGAGATGTCCGAGCGGTCGAAGGAACCGGCCTTGAAATCCGGCGACGCCGAAAGGCGTCCGTGGGTTCGAATCCCACTCTCTCCGCCATATTGTTTCATATCGGATTCGCAGAAGTACCCAAGTGGCCGAAGGGGCTCCCCTGCTAAGGGAGTAGGCTGGTTAAAACCCGGCGCGAGGGTTCAAATCCCTCCTTCTGCGCCAACGGATCCCCCAAATCAAGGGTTTGGGGGATCCGTTCTTTTTTGCAGCCCCCGGAAACTCTCACGTCTCCCGGGGAAACCCGACTTTGTTGGTAAGGAGGAACTGCTATGAAGAGGAAACTGTGGGCGGTCCTGCTGGCCTGGGCCATGGCGGCGTCCCTGCTGGCGGGATGCGGCGGCGGCCAGGAGCCACCGGAACCGGAGGACACCCAGGAGCCAGGGAACCATACGGAACAGACCCAGGAGCCGCAGACCCCGGACTCCATCCCCTGCCAGCTTGTGGGCACCGTGACGGACGCGGGCGAAGTGGTCAGCGCCCTGGTGATTGACTACGGCGCCAGCCGGAAAGTCACCGGCGTGGATAACGGCACCTTCACCGTCCACGCCACCGCCTCCACCCAGGACTTTTTGGCGGGAACGGACCTGGAGAGCTATGGGGACTATGACATCGACCGGACCATCGTCAAGACGGAGACGGAGGGACAGCGGGTCACTCTCTTCTTTGACGAAACGGAGGGCGCGGTCCTGGCCTATACCTCCGGTGCCCGGAACTATCCCGCCGCCCTCACCTATACCATCACCCAGAACGCCCCCCTGACCCTGACGGCAGCAGACGGCACCGTGCTCTCAGAGGACTATACGGCGGAATATACCTGCGACAACACCGTGGCGGATCCGGAGACAGCGCAGTTCGCCTCCGTCATCGTAGAGGACGGCATCAACTACCGGTTCTATGACGCCGGGACGGACAAGCTGGTGGTGTGGTTCCACGGCAACGGCGAAGGAGACCTGCTGCACTCCGGCAACAACGCGGCCCAGATGCTGGCCAACCGGGGCACTGTGGCCTGGGCCTCTGCGGAATTCCAGGACATTTTAGGCGGTGCCAGCGTCATGGCCTTCCAGGCCCCGGACACCTGGTACTATGCCCAGAGAGACGGCCTGCTGGACAAGGCCGCGGAGGAGATCCTGGACGTGGTGGACCGGTACGACATCGATCCCGGGAAGATCCTGGTGTCCGGCTGCTCCGCCGGCGGCTATATGACCACCCGCATGATCATCGCTCATCCGGACCTGTTCGCGGCGGCCATCATCAACTGCCCCGCCTATGACGTGGCCTCGGACCGGGGCGGCGAAACTCCCACGGACGCGGAACTGGAAGCCGTGCGGGACTCCGGCGTCCCCATCTGGCTGGTGCAGGGCGAGACCGACAGCGTGGTGGCTACGGCGGAGTGCTCCCGGCGTCTCTTTAACATCCTGGCCGACGGCTACGATCTGACGGAAACCGCCATCGATCAGGAGCTGGAACAGAACTCCGATTTCATCACCTATGAGACTGACGACGGCACCTATAAGCTGTCCCTCTACGACACCACGGAGGAGGATCAGCTGCGCTTCGCGGAGGATTACGATCAGGACGGCGTCATGACGGAAGTCCGGTACAGCAGCCACTGGTCCTGGATCTACTCCCTGAAAAACAATCCCCAGGCGGCGGACGGTACCCATATTGTGAACTGGGCCGCCGGATATCTGAAATAAACGGAAAAGACGGAACCGGGGAGGCTGATGCCTCCCCGGTCCATTGTTGTTTTCTCAGCGACGCTCCGCCTTCATCTCTTTCTTGTTCCTGTACATGGCCTTATCCGCCCGCATAAAGACGTTGGTCACGCAGTCGTCTTTCGATGGATCGTACAGGGCATAGCCGATGGCGGCGGAAAACCGCTTCCAGGGATCCCCGGACTGTTTTTTCATCTCCGCTTTGAATGTCTCCACCAGTTTTGTTATCTCCGCGTAATCCTCATTTTCCAGTACCACCGCGAACTCGTCCCCGCCGATGCGAAAAACCGGAGAGCGGGCAAAAACACTGCGCACCAGCCGGCAGCACTCCTGAATCGTGATGTTGCCAAACTCGTGGCCGTAAGTGTCGTTCATTCGCTTGAGGAAGTTCAGATCCACCACCACAAAGCCAAACCGCGTGTAGCCGTCCGACATCTGCCAGGTCAGGCGCTTGACCTCCTCCTCATAGGCGTTTCGGTTGAGGACCCCGGTCAGGGCGTCCTTCCGGGCCAGCTTGGATTCAATATCCACCTGCTCTTTGGCTTGGAACAGTTCCTCTGTCGTCTCCAGCAGGCTCTTCATGTAGTTGTCCAGTTCCAGGATCATGGCGGCGGTCTGGTTCCCCAGGCGGCACAGTTCATCCCGGCCGTTCTGCTCAATCTCCCGGACGATGCCCGCGTTTTTGTTGGAGGCGTACGCGGCCACGGCCCCGGAGAGTTTCCGGATCTTGGAGATATAGGCCCGGTCAATGAACAGAAGGGTGATGGCCACGGCGGCCAGCAGAATGGCGGTGATGGAGGCCAGCTGGCGCAGGGTGTTCATGGCAATGGCCCGGTTGTAGGCCGCGATCTCCACTTCCGTGCCAATCAGGCCCAGTTTGACGCCGTTTAGGTACAATGGCGTATACCAGGCATAAGTCTTGCCAAACTCGTTGTCATAGGTGTCATAGCCGGAGGGCGCTTCCCCGGTGTTCCACGCCTCCCACATCCGCTTATGCTGGTCCATCGCCTCATAGACATCCATACAAAGCTGGATATTCCCGTCCCCCCGGTCCTCTCGAATGGCGTCCAGCACCCAATACATATGCAGGTCCTCTCCCGTGGGAACCACATAGTAGGCGTAGATCAGCCCAAAGGTCTTTGCCGCCTGCTCAAAGAGGGCCAGATAGTACTCATGATTGTATATGGCATAGGCCTTCTGCACTTCCGGCGAAAGCTCGTCGAACGCCACATCCCTGCCCAGGACCTTCCCCGGATACTGCTGCGCAAACAAGACTTCATAGGCTTCCCGGGCGGCGGCGGCATCCGGAAAATCTACGGGGATCTCAAGTTCTTCATAGTGGGCGGTGAAATACTCCTGATAGATGGGAAAAGCCTCCCCATCCGCCTTGATGACATCGGAGAGATACTCGGCGATCTGCCGGAGCTTTTGTTCCTGCTGTTCCTGGTAGATTCTGGTCTGGTGTACGTAGGTGGCGAAACCGGAGATCAGCAGTGTCACAACTGTAAAAATCAAGAAAATCAGGCCAAATTTCAGAAGCAGTCTTTGGTTTCGCATCAGAGGTCCCCCCTTCATTCCCTTTTGTCTTGTTCACCACACCACCGTGCGGAAGTAGTCCTCCATGGTCTCCGCCCGGCGGATCAGTTCCACGGTGCCGTCCGTACGCAGCAGCAGTTCCGCGGAACGCAGTTTCCCGTTGTAATTGTACCCCATGGAGAAGCCGTGGGCCCCGGTGTCGTGAATCACCAGCAGGTCCCCAATGTCAATCTCCGGCAGCATCCGGTCCACGGCGAACTTGTCGTTATTCTCACACAGTCCCCCCACCACGTCATACTTGTGGTCACAGGGGGCATCCTCCTTCCCCATGACCGTGATGTGGTGGTAAGCCCCGTACATGGCCGGGCGCATCAGGTTACAGGCACAGGCGTCTACGCCGATGTAGTCCTTGTAGATCTGCTTTTTGTGGGTGGCCCGGGTCACTAAGCACCCGTAGGGGGCCAGCATATACCGGCCCAGTTCCATGTAGAGGGGGATGTCCCCCAGTCCGGCGGGGGCCAGAATCTCCTGCCAGGCCCTGCGCACCCCCTCTCCGATGACGGCAATGTCGTTTTCCGGCTGCTCCGGCCGGTAGGGAACGCCGATGCCGCCGGACAGGTTCAAAAACGCCGCCGAAAGGCCCGTCTCCTCCTGGATCTCCACCGCCAGCTGGCACAGGATCCGGGCCAGGGCGGGAAAATAGTCGTTGGAGAGGGTGTTGGAGGCCAGGAAGGCGTGGAGGCCGAAGCGCTTGGTCCCCAGCTGGGCCAGACGCCGGAACGCCTCCGTCAACTGGGGCCGGGTCATGCCGAACTTGGCATCGCCGGGGCTGTCCATGACCTGGAAGCCCTCCCGGGTCTGCCCCAGGGTGAATACCCCGCCGGGGTTGTACCGGCAGCACACCGTCTCCGGCACCTCCCCAATGCACTCTTTCAAGTAGTCCACCAGGGTCACGTCGTCTAAGTTCAAAATGGCTCCCAAACGGTGGGCGGTCTGAAACTCCTCCGCCGGGGTGTTGTTGGAGGAGAACATGATCTTCTCCCCCGTGATGCCGCAGCGCTCCGACAGCAGCAGTTCCGACAGGGACGAGCAGTCGCACCCGCAGCCCTCTTCTTTCAGAATTTTCAAAATTGCCGGGGTGGGGGTGGCCTTGACCGCGAAATACTCCCGGAATCCCGGATTCCAGGCAAAGGCCCGGTACAGCCGGCGGGCGTTCTCCCGGATCCCCCTCTCGTCATAGAGGTGGAACGGCGTGGGATAGACAGCGGCAATGGCTTCCAGCTGCTCCCGGTTTACAAACGGTGTTTTCAAAGACTTGTCCCCCTTTTCCCCGGTTTCGCGGACTTTTTCCCGTCCAATGCGGGAGAATGTCTCTATTTTAACGGATTTCCACCCCTGCCGCAATGGACAAACCTGACAGATCCCGTCCTTAGAACGCGAAAAATCTATTGCGCTTTACCGCGAAATCCCTTATAGTATGGGAAGGCGCGTACGCGCACATGACACCCCTGCGCATCCTCTGCGCAGATTTGCATGACCAAGGAGGGAACGCAACTTGAAAATCCGTGGGACGCAGGCCATTTTGGAGTGCCTGCTGGAACAGGGCGTGGACACCATCTTCGGCTATCCCGGCGGCACGATCCTGAACGTCTATGACGAGCTGTACCACTACCGGGACCGGCTCCGCCACATCCTCACCGCCCATGAACAGGGGGCCTCCCACGCGGCGGACGGCTATGCCCGCTCCACCGGAAAAGTGGGGGTGTGCTTCGCCACCTCCGGCCCCGGGGCCACCAACCTCACCACCGGCATCGCCACCGCCCACCTGGACTCCTCCCCCGTGGTGTTCATCACCTGCAACGTGGGAGAGAGCCTCCTGGGAAAGGACTCCTTCCAGGAGGTGGACATCACCGGCATCGCCATGCCCATTACCAAGGCGGCGTTTCTGGTGCGGGACGCGTCGGAGATCCCGTCGGTCATGCGGCAGGCCTTCGCCATTGCCGCCTCCGGGCGTCCCGGCCCGGTGCTGGTGGACTTTCTGAAAAACGTCACCGCCCCGGACCAGTTGGTGGACTACACCCCGGTTCCGGCGGAGAGACAGGCGGACGCCCTGGACGATATCCGGGCCCTCCGCAGCCGCATGGCGGTGCCCGCCCCGAAAGAGACGAAAATCGAGGGCCTTTTAGACCTGATCCGCAAGGCGGAACGGCCGTTGCTCCTCTGCGGCGGCGGCGTGGTCCGGGGACGGGCCCACCGGGAGTTCCTCACCTTCGCGGAACGGCTGGACGCCCCCGTGGCCATTACCGTTATGGGCGGCGGCGGCATCGCCGGAGATCACCCCCTGGTCACGGGTATGATCGGAATGCACGGCTCCCGGGCCTCCAACACCGCCTGCGATGAGTGCGATCTGCTCATCGCCGTGGGGTGCCGCTTCTCCGACCGGGTGGCCACAGATCCCTCTTCTTTTGCCTCCCAGGCCCAGATTGTGCAGATCGACATTGACCGCTCGGAGTTCGATAAGAATGTGCTGACGGACCTCCACATCACCGGCGACGCCAAAGAGGTCCTGGCCGTGCTGAACGCCCAGCTGGAGCCCCAGCACCACGACGCCTGGAAGGAGCAGATTCTGTCCCTGCTGCCCGCCCCGGAGGTTCTCCCCAAGGACGGCCCCCTGACCCCCGGACAGGTCATGGAGGTCATCGACCAGAACGCCCCGGAGGGCACCATCTTCGCCACCGACGTGGGACAGCACCAGATGTGGGCCATCCAGTCCGTCCACTTCCGCTATCCCGGGCAGCTTCTCACCAGCGGGGGCTTTGGCACCATGGGCTTCGGCTTAGGGGCCGCCATCGGCGCCCAGGCGGGGAATCCCGGCAAGCGGGTTCTGCACCTCACCGGGGACGGGTGCTTCCGCATGAACTGCAACGAATTGGCCACCGTGGAACACTACGGCTTCCCCATCATCAGCGTGGTCTTTAACAACGGCACCCTGGGCATGGTCCGCCAGTGGCAGAACCTGATCTATGGCAAGCGGTTCTCTGAGACTACCCTGGACCGGGGGCCGGACTTCGTGAAGCTGGCGGAGGCCTACGGTCTGCGGGGCTGGCGGGTCCAGAGCAGGGAGGAGATGGAACAGGCCTTCCAGCAGGCCCTGGACTGCGGCGCGGGGGCTGTCATCGACTGCGTGCTGGACATCGACGAGATGGTCCGGCCCATGGTGGCGGCGGGGACGCCGGTGACCAAGTTCCTGCTGAACTAAGGGGGGAAGCACCATGAAAAAAGAATTCGATACCCGGCGGCGGCACTATACCCTGTGCATCCTGGTCCAGGACATCCCCGGGGTCTTGAGCCAGGTGGCCCGGCTGTTCTCCCGGAAGGGCTACAACATCGAGTCCATCGTCACCGGGGCCACGGACCGCCCCGGCATCACCCGCCTCTCCATTGAGCTCATCGGGGACGAGCAGATGATCACCCAGATCGCCGCCCAGTGCCGCAAGCTCCTGCCGGTCCAGGCGGTGAAGGTCCTGGACGCGGAGAGGTCCGTCCGCCGGGAGATTGCCCTGGTGAAAATCCGCACCCGGGACCGGGACGCCCGGGAAGGGGCCATCCAGATCGCCAACATCTTCAAGGCCAAGATCATCGACATCTGCCGGGACTCCCTGACCATCTCCGTCTTTGGAGAGCCGGTGAAAAACGCGGCCCTTATCGACACCCTGGCGGACTTTGAGATCCTGGAAATCGCCAAGGGCGGCACCATCGCCATGGAGCGGGGGCCGGGCACGATCTATCAGGAACTGGAAGATTAAACCACCCCCGTTTCCCCGCGCACAAGAAACAGGCCGGTCCGTACGGACCGGCCTGTTTCAGTGCTTTTGCAAAGTGACCTCTTATCCCACGATGTCCACGGATACCCGCACGCCGGAACGCTGGCCATAGGAGCGGAGCACCGTGCGGATCTCTCTGGCAATGCGGCCCTGGCGTCCGATCACTTTTCCCATGTCCTCGGGTGCCACCCGCAGTTCCAGCGTCAGGTCCTGCTCCTGCTGAAGCTCCGTCACGGTCACCGCCTCGGGGTTTTCCACCAGGTTCCTCGCAATGTAGAGCAGCAATTCCTTCATGTTCCGCCCTCCCGGGTCAGCTGAGGACTTCCGCTTTTTTCAGCAGGGCCCGGACGGTGTCGGTGGGCTGTGCGCCGGAGCGGATCCACTCCTTGGCCCGGTCCGTATCCAGTTTGATCTCCGCCGGGGAGACGCAGGGATTGTACGTGCCCAGTTCCTCAATAAACCGCCCGTCCCGGGGGAAGCGGGAGTCCGCCACTACCACGCGGTAAAACGGTGCCTTCTTCGCGCCCATGCGGCGCAGCCGGATCTTGACCATGTCAATATACCTCCAAATCAAGTTTTCCCTCTTATGTTATAAATGCGCTTGCGGCACTTATAGCGCGCTTTTTCAGATCTGCCACTTTTTAGGCCACTAACACGGCAACTAAGGGCAAATCTGATCGTTTCCTGGGATCGATCCCGCGTTCCATGTCCCGTGTCCTATTTCAGCCGCTTCTTTCTGCCGAAACCGTGCATCCGGCCTCCCATGCCGCCCATGGCCCGGCCTCCGCCGCCCATGCCCTTCATGCGCCCGCCCTTTCCGGTAAACTGGCGGGTGATCTGGCGCAGCATCTCGTAGTTTTTCAGCAACCGGTTCACCTCCGACACCTCCATGCCGCACCCGGCGGCAACCCGCCGCTTACGGCTGGCGTTGAGAATCTGGGGGTTCTCCCGCTCCAGGGGGGTCATGGACAGGATGATGGCCTCCTGCCGGGCGAACTGCCGCTGGTCGATGTTGGCGTCCCGGATCTGGCGGCCCAGCTGTCCGGGGAGCATGGCGGCAATCTGGCTCAGGTCCCCCATGTTCTGCATCTGGCGCAGCTGGTCACAGTAATCCTGTAAGGTAAAGCGGTCCTTGCGGAGTTTCTCTTCCAGTTTTGCCGCCTCTTTTTGGTCGAAGGCGGCCTCCGCCTTTTCGATGAGAGACAGCATATCCCCCATGCCCAGAATCCGGGAGGCCATGCGGTCCGGATAGAAGGGCTCGATCATGTCCAGCTTTTCCCCGGTGCCCACGAACTTGATGGGCTTTCCGGTGGCGGAACGGATGGACAGGGCCGCGCCGCCCCGGGCGTCGCCGTCCAGTTTCGTCAGGACCACGCCGTCAATACCCAGGGCCTGGTCAAAGGCGGAGGCGGCGTTGACGGCGTCCTGGCCGGTCATGGCATCCACCACCAGCAAAATCTCCTGGGGGTTCACGGCCTCCTTCATCCGCCGCAGCTCGTTCATGAGGGATTCGTCCACATGGAGCCGTCCGGCGGTGTCCAAAAAGACCATGTCGTTTCCGTGGTCCTGGGCGTAGCGCAGGGCGTTGCGGGCGATGCGCACCGGGTCCCCCTGGCCCTCCTGGAACACAGGCAGGTCCATCTGGGAACCCACCACCTGCAGCTGTTCGATGGCGGCGGGGCGGTACACATCGCAGGCGGCAAGCAGGGGACGCTTTTGGTACTGCCGCCGCATGAGGCCCCCCAGTTTGGCGGTGGTGGTGGTTTTGCCCGCGCCCTGGAGGCCCACCATCATCACCACCGTGGGTCCGCTGGAGGCCATGGACAACCGGGCCCCGGAACCGCCCATGAGCTTTGTCAGTTCCTCGTTGACGATCTTCACCACCTGCTGGGCGGGGGTCAGACTGGCCAGCACGTCGCTGCCCACGGCCCGCTCCGTCACGTTGGCGATGAACTCCTTCACCGTCTGATAGCCCACGTCCGCTTCCAGCAGGGCCAGGCGCACCTCCCGCATGGCCTCCCGCACGTCCTTCTCTGTCAGACGGCCCTTGCCCCGCAGACGCCGGAAGGTTTCGGCCAGTTTTTCCGTCAGTCCCTCAAATGCCATGGCTCCGCTCCTTGTGCCTCTGTGTGCCTTGCCCGCTTACTCCTGCAGCGCGCCGCAGTTTTCCAGAATCTTGTCCGCCAGCTCCCCGATTTTTGGGTCAAAGTACTGCAGGGCGTTGACAGCGCGGATCTCGTTGGCGGCGGACTCGATGGCGTCCAGCAACGGGCGCTGGGCCTGGAAACGGCGGATGATGCCGGTCTTGTCCTCCACCTCCTGCATGGTGTTCTCCGCCCGGACGATCACGTCCCGGACTCCCTGGCGGGTGATGCCGTTGTTCTCCGCGATCTCCGACAGGGAGAGATCCTCATTGTAGTAGAGGTCGAAAAACTCCCTCTGGCGCTCCGTCAGGAGTTCTCCGTAAAAGTCGAAGAGCATGGTCATGCGGTATGTCTGATTCTTCAGGGGGATCACCTCTTTCTGTGAAGTTTCAGGGCTTTACAACAAGACATAGTTTACAGGAAAACCGAAAAAATGTCAAGAGGGAAGTGATCTTCCAGGGTAAACATTCTGTGAACAAAGTGTGGCAAAGATGACAAATCCTTCCTCCTCCGCCTCGTGAAACGCTGAATTTCCAGCTTGTGTAAAGCAGTAACATTTGTCAGATTATTCCTGCTTTGCATATATCTGGAAACTGTGTCTTTGATTGGCAAGTAGTATCGCTTTACAGTATCATGTTTCGTCCGTTTTCGCCTGATTTTTCCTCCGGATTCCACGCCGGACACCGGCCTCCCCGGGACGCCGGGTCCTGGAAATCCGACGAAAAGCCGTGAAAAGTTGGATGGACATTTGGCCCGGGGCGTATTATAATAGAGGAGACGATTCGTGTTTTGGGGAACAACACAAATACGATGACCGGACGGGCCTCCGTCCGGAAAGGAGTTGAAATTTTGAAAGCAAGCAGAACCTCTTTGGCGGACAACGTCTTTCTCACCTTCCTGCCCTCTGAGAAATTCAAGACCAGCCTGCTCTCCGCCCAGTTCGTGATCCCGCTGCGCCGGGACACCGCCTCCGCCTGCGCCCTGATCCCCTCCGTGCTGCGCCGGGGCACCCTGACCTATCCCGACATGGGGGCCCTGTCCGCCCGGCTGGACAACCTCTACGGCACCCGCATCGAACCCACCGTGCGGAAAATCGGGGAGCGCCAGTGCGTGGGCTTCGTAGCCAGCCTCATTGACGACCGCTATGCCCCCGGCGGGGAACGGCTGCTGGAACCGGCGGCGGCCCTCCTGGGCGAGCTGATCTGTGAGCCGGCCACAGAGCGGGCCCGGTTTGTGCCCGCCTATTTCCAGGGGGAGAAAACCAACCTGCTGGACGCCATCCGCAGCGCTCTGAACGACAAGCGGGAGTGGGCCGCCCGTCGTCTCCTGGAAGAGATGTGCGCCGGGGAACCCTACGGCATTCCCCGCTTGGGCTCCGAGGAGGACGCGGAGAAATTGGAGGCGGAAGCCCTGTTCCGGACCTATCAGAAGCTCATCGCCGCCAGCCGCCTGGAACTGGTGTACTGCGGCAGCGCGGAGCGGGACCGGGTGGAACTGGCTCTGCGGTCCGCTCTGGCCACCCTGCCCCGAAAGGCCCCCTCCCCCCTGCCCAGCGCCGTCCCCCATGCCCCCCGGGCAGACGTGCTGGAAGTGTCCGACGCCATGGAGGTCACCCAGGGAAAACTGGGCATGGGCTTCTCCTGTGACAGCCCGGATCACATCGCCCTCCTCATGGGCAACACCCTCTTTGGCGGCAGCAGCAACTCCAAGCTCTTTTTGAACGTGCGGGAGAAGCTGTCCCTGTGCTACTACGCCTCCTCGGTCTTTCACCGGCAGAAGCGGATGTTCACCGTGTCCTCCGGCATCGAGTTCGCCAACCGCCAGCGGGCCCAGGACGAGATCCTTGCCCAGTTGGAGGCCGTGCGGCAGGGACAGGCGGAGCCCTGGGAACTGGAAGCCGCCCGCAGCAGCCTTCTCAACGCCTACGCATCCATGGGAGATTCCCAGGGGAAGCTGGAAAACTTCTATCTGACCCAGGCGGCTTCGGATCTCCATGAGACCCCGGAGGAACTGGCCCAACAGGTCCGGGAAGTCACCATGGACCGGATCGTGGAGGCCATGGAGACGGTGAAACTGGATACAATTTACTTCCTGCACGGAAAGGAGGCGGAGGCGTGAACGTGGAATACTACCGGCGGGTGGGAGAGACGGTCCACCGCAAGCGAATGGAGAACGGTTTGGAGCTGTGCGTGGTGCCCCGGCCGGGTTACGCCAAGAAGTATGCCTTCTTTGCCACCCGCTACGGCGGCATGGACACCCGCTTCCGCCTCAACGGCCAGTGGCTGGATACCCCGGCGGGCATCGCCCACTATCTGGAGCACAAGATGTTCGATACGAAAGACGGCAACGCTCTTCAGGAGCTGGCGAAAAACGGCGCGGAACCCAATGCCTTTACCGCCAACGCCATGACCGGATACTATTTCGACTCCACCGAACACTTTGAGGAGAATCTGAAGATCCTGCTGTCCTTTGTGTCCGTGCCCTATTTCACCAAGGAGAGCGTGGAGAAGGAACAGGGGATCATCGCCCAGGAGATCCGCATGATTGAGGACAACCCGGACTGGCAGCTGTATATGCGGATGTTCCGGGCCCTGTTCCGGTCCAACACCGCCCGCACCGCCATTGCCGGAACCGTGGAGAGCATCTCCCACATCACGGCGGAGACCCTCTACCAGTGCCATCAGGCCTTCTACACCCCCTCCAACATGATCCTGACGGTGGTGGGAGACGTGGACCCGGGACAGGTGGAGAGCATTGCCTTCTGGACCCTGCCCCACAGCGGCGGCCCCGCCATTGAGCGGGACTACGGGGAGGAAACCCCCGGCGTGGCGGAGAAGGAGACAGCCCTCACCATGGAAGTGTCCACTCCCCAGTTCCTGGCGGGCTTCAAGTGCGCGGCCCCGGAGATCGGGGAGGCGTGGATGCGCCAAACCCTCATCGGAGAGCTGGCCTGCGATCTGCTGCTGGGGGACTCCAGTCCCCTGTACCTGCGGCTCTATGACCAGGGACTGATCAATTCCAGCTTCGGCGGAGAGTACGAGGCCCTGCCGGGAGCCGCCTGCCTCTATGCCGGCGGGGACAGCCGGGACGCCCGGGCAGTGACAAAGGCCATTTTGGAGGAGGCGGACCGTCTGGGCCGGGGAGGCTTGGACCGGGACTTCTTCCAGCGCACCCGCCGGGCGGTCTACGGCTCCTGGGTCCGGGGGCTGAACTCCTTTGAAAACGTGGCGGTGTCTCTGACGGAGGGCTATTTCCGGGGGTATGATCCCTTCCGCTTCCCCCAGGTCTTTGACACGGTAACCCCGGAGGACGTAGAGGCGTTTCTGCGGGAGAATGTGACGGAGGATCGGCAGGTCCTCAGCGAAATCCTGCCCCGGGCGTAAGGGCGCGCAGCGCCCCGCCGGGGAGAGGGCCTGTTCTATCATATAGAAATCAGACACAGAAAGGGAGGGATGGAATTTGACGGAACTTCGGGCACTGAAAGATATGCCCATCGGTTTTCCCGGCCTCTTCGGAGACTGGGCCTGGAATCCGGATCCCATTGCCATCCACATCGGCCACGGCATCTACTGGTACGGCATCATCTTGGCCTGCGCTATGCTCTGCGGGACCTATCTCTCCATGCGGCAGGCCAAGCGGTGCGGACTGTCGGAGGAACACGTGCTGGATCTGGTGCTGTGGGCGGCACCCTGCTGCATCGCGGCGTCCCGGATCTACTACGTGGTCTTTAACTTAGATCAGTACCGCACGGAGGCCGGAGTGCTGGACTGGGGCAGGGCCGTGGCGGTGTGGGACGGCGGTATCGCCATTTACGGCACGGTCCTGGCGGGGATCCTGGTCTCCTGGCTGTACGCCCGGTTTAAGAAACTGCCCTTCGGGGCCATGCTGGACACTTTGGTACCGGGACTGATGCTGGGCCAGGCCATGGGCCGGTGGGCAAATCTCGTGAACCGGGAGGCCTTCGGCTCCGTGACGGAACTGCCCTGGCGGATGCGGGTGTGGATCAGCACCACAGAATCCGTAGATGTACACCCCACGTTCCTGTATGAGAGCCTGTGGAACTTCGCGGGACTGGCGCTGCTGTTGTGGGTGGTGTCCCGGTACCGCCGGTTTGACGGCATGAACGCCTGCTTCTACTTCCTCTGGTACGGCCTGGGCCGGTTCTGGATCGAGGGGCTGCGGACGGACAGCCTGTACCTCTTCGGCCTGACGGCCTTCGGCGCGCCCATCCGGGTGTCCCAGGCACTGAGCCTGGCGGCGGTCCTGGCGGCGGCGGGAGTGCTGATCTGGCAGATCGTGGTCCGGAAGCGGACGGCGGCGGGATTATATGTCAATCAACAAGCGGAGGAGGCGGAACTGATGGCGTCGATTGCGGACACAGTGGCGGGAAACGCGGACAGCGGCGGCGCGGTGGTCATGGACGGAAAGGAACTGGCTGCCGCCATGAAGGAAAACATCCGGCGGGAGGTGGCGAAACTGTCCCGGCCCCCGTGTCTGGCGGTGATTCTGGTGGGGGACGACCCGGCCTCCCAGGTGTACGTGGCCGGGAAGGAACGGGACTGCCAGGAGTGCGGCATTCTGAGCCGGACCCTGCGTCTGGGGGCGGACGCCACCCAGGATGCCCTGGAAGATCTGGTGGAGTCCCTGAACGAGGATCCCATGGTGGACGGCATTCTGTGCCAGCTGCCCCTGCCGGAGCACCTGGATGCCTCTCCCATCCTCCGGGCCATTGACCCGGACAAAGACGTGGACTGCTTCCACCCCTACAACGTAGGGCTGCTGACCATGGGGGAACCGGGGTTCCTGCCCTGTACGCCTATGGGGATTATGGCCTTGCTGCGGCGCTATCAGGTACCCATCCGGGGGAAACGGTGTGTGGTCATCGGACGAAGCAACATCGTGGGCAAGCCCATGGCCACCCTCCTGTCCGCCGCCGACGGCACCGTCACCCTGTGCCACTCCCACACGGAAAACCTGCCGGAGATCACCCGGGAGGCGGACATCCTCATCAGCGCCGTGGGCAAGGCCGGATTCCTGACGGCGGACATGGTGAAACCTGGGGCGGCGGTGATTGACGTGGCTATGAACCGGGGACCTGACGGCAAATTGCGGGGAGACGCGGACTATGCCGCCGTCTCCGCCGTGGCGGGCTGGATCACCCCGGTGCCCGGCGGCGTGGGGCCTATGACCCGGGCCATGCTGATGGAGAACCTCCTGTACGCCGCCACCCCGGAGGAAGAATAAAGGCACACATAAAGAATAAAGTCACACAAAGAGATCGCGGCGGCCTGCCGCGGGAAAAAAGGAGGAATGGTGATTTTGAAAAAACGGCTCTTGACCCTGGCCCTGATTTTGCTGCTGCTTCCCTGCGGGGCCGCTTCCGCCTCCTCGGTGAACACCTACAACTATGCCTGGCCGGTGGATGCGGCGTGGGAGGTTGACGTAGGCTATATCGGCCTGGACGGGTCCTCCACCGGCGGAATTACCTTCTATATGGCCCCGGGACAGCCAGTGTTTGCCGTCCGGGCAGGCACTGTTCTGGAAAGCTACACCGTCTCTGGCGGTACCGTCCTCCGGACCGCGGAGGACACCCAGGACGCCATGGGAAATACCATCGTCATTGACCACGGCAACGGGGCGGTGACCTATTACTGCAACCTCCGCGCCGGTTTTGCCGTGAAGGCGGGGGACACGGTGGTCCAGGGACAGCAAATCGCCCTGTCTGGCAATACAGGCAGCGTAGACACAAACCCCCAAGGCGGCCAGCTCCACTTTGAGTTCTTCTGGAATACCAACCGGCAAAACCCGGAGGACTATCTGACCCGGGCCAATGTGACGCCGGTGTATCACAATCCCTTCCTGGGCTTTGAGGAGGCAGCCTCCCCGGCCCCGGGACAGCTCTATGTGAAGGGCTGGTCCTACGATCCGGACAACATCGGGGCCACCATCGAGATCTCCGTCTACGCCGGAACCGCTTCCGCTTTGGGAACGAAGATCGCCACCATCAAGGCGGAACAATCCCGGCCGGATATCCACGCCCAGTACCAGTGCGGCTCCAACCACGGCTTTGAGGGCACCTTCACCCTTCCCAAGGAGATGGAGGGGAAGCAGTACGTGATCCGGGTGGTAGCCGCCAACGTGGATGTGGGCCGGGATACGGAGACAGACACCCCCCTGGCGGTGGAGATCCAGAAGGACACCACGCCGCCGGAGTTCACCAGCGTCAATGTGACGGGCCTGTCCGCCAACGGCTATACGGTCCGGTTCTCCGTCACGGACGACGCGGAGGTGGCCTCCGTCCAGGCCCGGTCCTGGACCGGCACCCTGACCGGCGCGGCGGCCTGGCAGAACGTGGAGCAAAGCGGCGGTGAGTGGACCCTGCGCGTCCTCCGCAGCGGAGAGAAGGAACAGTGGCACACGGAACTGCGGGCCTATGACACCGCTGGAAACCAGTCCGCCACCATCCAAATCTACCTGCGCTACCTGATCGCCACCTTCCAGCCCAACGGCGGCGTGTGCAGCACCCAGAGTATGCCGGTGTTCAACGTGTTCTATCTGACGGATTACAGCAGTCAGGTCTTTCTCAGTACTTACGGCTCCCTGCCCACCGCCACCTGGGCCGGACACACCTTCGCCGGATGGTATACCCGCCAGACCGGCGGTGCCCAGGTGAATCCCGCCACCCGGGTCAGCGCGGAGAGCGATCACACCCTCTACGCCCACTGGATTCAAGACGACGTGGAGGCTCCGGAGGTCACAAATGTGTCCGTCACAGGCCTGTCCGCCAACGGCTACACCGTAGCCGCCGTGATTACGGACAACGTGGGCGTCACCAATGTCACCATGCCCTCCTGGGTGGGGACCTATACCAGCGCCGTCCCCCAGACGGAGGCCTCCCAGTCCGGGGACGTGTGGAGCCGCACCGTGGCCCGGGAGGGGGAGAGCGGCATCTGGCACACGGAGATCCACGCCTCCGACGCGGCGGGAAACCAGGCCCCCACCATAGGGGTCTATCTGCGGCGGCTCACCGTGTCCTTTGACGCCGCCGGCGGCGTGTGCCCCACGTCCAAAAAAGAGGTCTTTAACGTCTTTTACCTGACGGATTACCGGAACCAGACCTACATCAGCCCCTACGGGGAACTGCCCACCCCCACCCGGGACAACTTCGCCTTTGTGGGCTGGTACACCGCCGCCAGCGGCGGTGAACGGGTGGACAGCGCCACGGAGGTCCGGGCCGTCACCAACCACACCCTGTATGCCCACTGGACCGGCACCTCCCAGCCCCTGCCTACGGACCCAGACTCCGCCCTGATTGAGGCTGGCAGCGCCACAGGCCGTCCCGGCAGCACTGTGGAGATTCCCGTGACGGTGTCCCATAACCCCGGCGTCATCTCCATGCTGCTGAACTTAGAGTATGACAACAGCGTCCTGACCCTCACCAAGGTGGACGCCACCCGCCTCATCGGGGACTTCCAAGGCAGCCAGACCCTGACCGCCATGCCCTACCGCCTGTCCTGGGCGGACGACTATGCCACCGCCAACCACACCGATGACGGCCTGCTGGTGACGCTGACCTTTGACATCAGCCCAAACGCGGCGGAGGGAGACTATCCCATCAGCCTCTCCTATAACAACAACCAGCAGGATATCTACAATGTGGACCTGAAAACCGTGGAGTTCTCCGTGACCCACGGCTCCGTGCGGGTGTCCCGGGCCTTGATCGGCGACGTGAACAAGGACGGGCTGGTCACCACTATGGACCGGCTGTACATCGCCCGGCACGTGGCGGGCTGGTCCGGCTACGGGGACACGGACATCGACATGGTGGCGGCGGACGTGAACGCCGATGGCTATGTAACCGGCATGGACCGGACCATCCTGACCCGGCACCTGCTGGGCTGGTCCGGCTATGAGCAGCTGCCCTATACCATGCCCGCTTTCCTGGCCTCCGCGGAGACGGCGGCGGTGCCTATGATCCACGTCAGCAGCCAGACCGTGGGCCGGGGAGAGATCGCCAAAATCACCCTGTCCTTAGAGGGCAACCCCGGCATCATCGCCATGAACCTCTTGGTGGGTTTTGACGAGGATCTGGAACTCATTCAGGTGGAGAACGCCGGGATCCTGGAAGTCAATACCATGAGCCCCGATCTGGGGAACCCCTATTCCCTGACCCTGGGGAATGATACCGCCACAGTGGACAGCACCGCCAACGGCGTTCTGGCCACGCTGTATTTCCGTCTGCCGGAAAACGCCCAGGCCAGAACCTATCCTATTGCCATCAGCTATAGGCCCCTGGAAATCTACAACAGCCAGCTTCAGCCGGTAGCCTTTGACATTCCTAACGAGGGAGCCGTGATCCTGGCGGCGGAGGCCGACACGCCTTACGCCATTGGTACCATCTCCAAGGCCGCCGGCGGCGTCCAGGTGTCCATCACCGCCCCCAGTGGCAGCGCGTCCGCCTTCTGCGCCGCCTACGACAACAGCCGCCGGATGGTGGCCGTGGCCCCCGCCCGCAGCGTCTCCGGTTCCGGAACCTATACCTTCTCTCTGGGCGATGCCGCGTATGACACTGTCCGGATCTTCCTGCTGGATTCCAAGGGGAAGCCCCTGTGTTCCGCGGTAGGCGGCGTCCCATCCTGAGAAAACGCGAAAACGGAGCGGGGGAAAGCCCGCTCCGTCTGGGATCGCAACGAAAGCCCCCGCCAAACGTGCTGTTTGGCGGGGGTGCGTTTTATTGTACAATATTGGGCTTACCTTCTCAGCCGCTGGGGCTTGTGGACCAAAGTCTGGACGCCCTCCCGGGCCAAAATCAGGGCCAGCACCACCATGGCGGCGGCAAAGCACAGCTGGAACCAGTCCCCCCACTGGGCCGCACCGCCGGAGACGGTGCCGATCTTGGCCCATACCGTCAGGCACAGGCTGCAAAGCGTCGCCACCAGCATGAAGGCCATGGGGAACAGGAACATCTTGTTGTTCTTGCCCACGTGAGCAAGCCAAGAGGCCACCGCCAGCAGGGCAAGGCCCGCCAAAAGCTGGTTGGCCGCGCCGAACAGTCCCCAGATCTGGCTCAGCTGCAATGCTCCCAGGGTGCCGCCGATGACTACCATAATGAGGGTGCCCACCAGGGGATGGGTCAGAATCTTCCGGACCCCGCTGGCATCCCGCCAGGTGGCCTCTCCGTCCGCCAGGAACAGTTCCCCGAACATGAACCGGCTCAGACGGGTGGCGGTATCCAAACTCGTCAGGGCGAACACGGAAACCGCTAAGGTCAGCAGAGCGGAAACCGTGCCGTAAACGGAGGAGCCCTCCGCGCCGAACATGGAGGCAATGCCCGCGGCAAAGGCCACGGAGGGAGAGCCAAACTCCCCGGCGGTGTACTTGGTGAACACCATGCCCACGGCAATCAGGGAGATGACGCCCAGGGCGGATTCAATGAGCATAGCGCCGTAGCCGATGGGTTTCGCGTCCGTCTCCCGGGAGATCTGCTTGGAGGAAGTGCCCGTAGCCACCAGGGAGTGGAAGCCGGAGCAGGCCCCGCAGGCCACGGTGATGAACAGGGTGGGGAACAGGAAGCCCAGTTTCGTCTGGAAGCCCGTGAAGGCGGGGATCTCAAAGGTGGCGGTCCCCGTAAAGCCGCAGATGGCAATGCCGATGAGGGCCAGGACCATCATGCCGTAGAGCAGGTAACTGGACAGATAATCCCGGGGCTGGAGCAGAATCCAAACCGGGGCCAGAGACGCCACAGTGATGTACGCGCAGATCAAGATGATCCAGGGGATCCGGGGCATGGCCAGCCCTACGTTCAATCCAAAGGCCACCATGAGGCAGACGCACAGGACCCCGGCGATGGTGGCGGGAACCACCTGGACGCCAAAGCGGTTGGTGGCGATGCCGTAGAGAATCGCCAGGACGATGAAGAGCACGGAGATCATGGCGGTGGTCTCGTTGCCGGTGGGGTTGGCGGTGATGCCGAAGTGGTCGCTGGCAAAGGTGCCCGCCACCACGTTGACGAAAGAGGCGATGACCAGAATCAGCACCAGCAGGGAGAACACGGTGAACAGCCTCCCGGCCCGCTTGCCCATGGTGGTCTTGATGATGTCGCCAATGCCCTTGCCCTCGTTGCGGATAGAGGCAAAGAGGGAGCCAAAGTCATGGAGCCCGCCGAAAAAGATGCCTCCGAACACGCACCACAAAAAGACCGGCACCCAGCCAAAGACCGAGGCCTGAATGGGCCCGTTGATGGGACCCGCGCCGGCGATGGAGGAGAAGTGGTGGCCCATGAGCACCGCCGGTTTCGCCGGTACATAGTCCACGCCGTCCCCCATGGTGACGGCCGGGGTCTTCCGCCGGGGGTCCACCCCCCACTGGTCCACCAGATAGCTGCCATAGGTGACATAGCCGATGGCTAAGAGCACAATGGCCGCCAGGATGATGAGAATCGCTGTCATGTTTCCGCTTCCTTTCTTTCAGTGAGCTTTTGCTTTGTTCGCTTACGGCTGATTACGGCTGAGAGTTTCAGTCGGAGCGTTTGGCCAGATTGTCCCGGACCAGATCCCGGATCCGCCGCCCCTGCCGGTTGGCAAGGCACCGTCCGGTGGAGACCTCCGCCGCGCACAGACGGAAGTGGCTCCACCCTTGAAATCCCCAGCGGTAGCTCTGATAGCGGCGCAGTTTCGGCACCAGCGCCGCCGCCTCCGGGGCAATCCGGTCCGCCAGGACAATGAGAGCCACGTCGCTGCTGCGGTGGTCCCGGTGGGGCCGCACCCGGGACAGCCCCCCCTCCCAGGCGGCCTCCGCCAGGGCGTTCAGGCGGTCCGCCTCTAAGAGGGATTCCAGGGCGAAGAACACGTACTCATGGGACTCCGCCTCGGCGATGCGGGCGGCGCGGACCAGGAAGTACTGGGCCTCGTGGGAGTGGAACACGGCCTCCGCCGCAAAGGGCGCCGCCTCCCGGGATACGTCATAGTAGTCCCCGTAGGATCGCAGCAGCTGTTCCAGGGCCTCCGCCGCCGTCACGACTGAACCCCCTGGGCGGCCTTTGGGGCCCGGCGGGACAGCTCGTCCAAGACCGCCAGGGCCGCCCGCTCTCCGGGCAGCTGGATCTGGGCCAGCTCCCGGTCCTGGCCGCACAGCACCAGGTTTTCCAGCCGCAGTTCCCCGTCCCCGCAGCAGCCCATGCGTACGGGCACCGCCTCCACCCGGCGGAAGTACCGCTGGATGGACCCGTAGGGAAGATAGTAAGCCGTCAGGCGCTTGCGGAAGAACAGATGCCGCCGTCCCAAGGACAGCACGCCGATTCGCCGTCCCGCCCGGTACTCCGCCGACAGGTTCCCGCCGGATTGTTCCAGCAGGGGCACGAATTTCATCCGCCATCCCTCCCTTATCCCCGCATTTTTTGAGCCACGCCATTATACACCTGCAAAAGACGTTTGTTAAGAGGCAATTTGGGATTTGTGAAAATTTCATGAACAAATCCGGATTTTTTATGGATTTTACCGAAACCCGCCTCCGGCAGAGGACCCGGTCGGAAACCCGTCTCTCCCGTCCCATTTCCCGCCATTTCCCCGGCGGGTTCTCCCGCCGCAGCCCATGGAAGAAATCCCCAAACCGAGCAAAAAGTGACGGAAACCTCTCTGCCGCCGAAGGCCCTCCTAACAAGGGTTTCCCCTTGACGAGCCGTCCCGATCCCGAAGTTTTCCACGTTTTCCACAGAGTTTTCCACATTCTCCACAGCCCTGTGGAAAACTGGATTTGTGCCGAAAATCCCAACCCGCCGTTTTTCGCCCCGTAAAACGCCTTTTCGGGCGGTTTCGACGGAAAAAGCGGTAAAGATCGCCGGAAATTCCCCGTAGGAAAGGGAAATCCCCTTACAAAACCGCCAAAATCCGACCCCTCCGGCACCCTTCCGCCAAATACGGCAGGAACGGGGCCGGAAGGGGTTTTCCACATTCCAGAGGGGTTTTCCACGCAAGGGAAAAGCCTTTCAGATCCAGGGATTCCGGGAATTTTCGTTAGCACCTCACAGCGGCGTCTCCGCCTCCGGGGGTTCCTCCGGACTGCCCTCCGGGTTTTCCAAAGGCGGCTCCTGGGCGGGAGGGTCCTGGACGGCGGCGGGCTGGGGCAGAAAGCCCCGGCGCTGAAAGACGGCGGCGGCCTCCGGGCCGGACAGGAAGTCCAAAAACCCCTGGGCCTGGACGGGATGTTTGCTCCTGGAGAGCGCGGCGGCGGTGGACAGAATCCGCCCGCTCATGCCCGGGGAGGCGGTGTCCACGGTCAGAAGTCCCCCGGCGTCGGTGGCAAAGAGGACGGCGCAGTCCGCCATGCCCTCTTCCAGCCGTACCGCCGCCTCCGTCCCCTTGGAACAGCGGATCAAGGCCCGGTCACAGTCGCTGGCACCGTAATAGGCCAGAATTTTCCGGGCACACGCCTCCTCCGTCCCCTGCCCCACAGCCACCCGGACCCGGCCCTGCCGGACCCAGTCCGCCAACAGAGAAAAGCTGTGCAGGTCCCGGGGATTCCCCTCGGGCACCGCCAGCACCATGCGGTTCTCCCCCAGCACGATCCGATCCGTAATCTGGTCCCGGGCCTCCAGATCGTCCAGCAGTTCGGGCGCAGCGCACAGGAACAGATCACACGCCGCCCCCTGGTCCAGTGCCGCCAGAAGGGTTTGGGCTGAGGCGAAGCGGCAGCGCACCGTCCCGGCGTACAGGCCGGACAGCTCCTCTATGGGCTTTCGCAGGGACGCATCCGCGTAGACGATCAGTTCTCCCTCCGCTCCATAAGAGGGTGCCCCATAAGCGGGTGCCGGAGTGTCAAACTGCTCCGCGTAGGGTTCCAGCCGGGGGGCGATGGCATCATTGTCCCCGGGGTCTAAGGCGGAGGACAGCGCCAGGAGAATCACCGCCAGAGAGGCCAGTCCCGCCAAAGCTCCCAGGGCGGAGGGGGGCTTGCCGGGGACCTTCACGGTGCCGCGGGCAGCTGCCAGCCCACCAGCAGCGCCCCCGCCTCCACCTGAATCTCCGCCTGTTCCCCTGTGATGTGGTTGCTGACCCCCAGGGGAAACTCCGCCGTCAGAACTGCCCCGTCTAAGGGGTACTGGACCCCGGTCAGCGTGACGCCCCGGGACTGCTCCGTCAGGGAGAACACGGACAACAGCCCATTCTCTACCTCCCGGGGCAGGGTGAGGGTTTCATTTTCCATGACGGTCCACACAAAGTCCCGGCCGTACAGAAACCCTTTCGCCCCCCGGCGGCGGAGGTACAGCAGGCTTTGGAGGTTGGCGAAGGTGTGGTCCAGACGGTCTCCGCCGGTGCCGCCGTAGAGGTGGAACTCCCGGAACCCCCGGGACAGGCCCACTTTCAGGGCCAGCATGGTGTCCGTGTCGTCCTTCTCCACGGGGAAGCGCTCCATATGGGGGAAGTTCTCCGGCGGCGGCATGGAGTCAAAGTCCCCCAGCAGCAGATCCGGCGTGACCCCAGCCTCTATACAGCGCCGCCACCCGGCATCGGCGGCGATGACCAGATCCCCCGGCTCCCGGGGATACAGCCGGGGGAGAGACAGTTCCCCGGCGGCAAAGACAAAACAGCGGCCCATGTCCTACTCTTCCTTTCTATGTCGGTTTTCCATCGTTTTTTCGGTTTCGTTTACGACAGCTTTTCAAAATAATAGAACGTGTCGTCCTCCCCGATCCGGCGCATACAGGAGGACAGCATCCGGTAGGAGGCGGCGTTTTCCTTGTAGCACTTGGCCAGCACCCGGTCCAAATGCACCTTGTACAGCCCCCACTCGGCTACGGCGGCAAAGGCCTCCGTGCCGTAGCCGTTCCCGGCATAGGCCCGGTCAATCCGGCAGCCCAGTTCCGCGCTGCCCCGGTAGTCAAAGTTGTACAGCACCGCCTCGCCGATGAGCTTTCCGTCCAGGCGCACGGCGAAGTTGGCCGCTAAACGGTTTTCAAAATCCCGCCGGGCCACGTCATAGAAACTCCGCTCCTCCACAGGCCCCTTTAAGCCCAAAATGTCGTCATAGCCCCACCACTTGTTCCGGTCCTCGTCCAGGACCAGGGCGTTGTAGGCGGGGATGTCCGCCTCCGTGAGCGCGGACAGGGTCAATCGGGGAGTTTCCAAGGCGGGAATGGCGTCCACATGGCGAAGCAATTCATTTTGGGGGGCAAAGCTGTATTTCACCCCCAGCCGTGCGGGGCCGTATTGGAGCTTGGAAGTCCGCAGGCCCTTGTCGGCGGCGTCGTCCTCCCGGTTGATGAGGCGGCAGCAGCCCCCGAAGGCGGAGGCGAACTCCTGCACCACCGTGGGATAGGCCCCGGGACAGGAGTACAGGGCCTTTTCAATGTGGATGATCAAAGTCTCGCCGCACTGTTCTCCCATAGACAGGGCCAGAATCCGGTCCCCGTCAAAGAGGCCGCCGGTGTGGAACCAGGGACGGCCCGCCAGTTTCAGCATCTGCCGGGCGTAGTCCAACTCCCGCAGGGCCTTTTCGTTGGAGGACTTGGGAAACTCCGCCTCATACTCCGTCCAGAACCGCTCCACGGCGGGAAGTTCCGCTTTGCCGATGGGCCGGAACTCTGCGTTGGGGAAGGCCTTGCGGAACTTCCGGATGTGGTTGCGCTGTCCGGAGTACCGCCGTCCGGCAAAGAGCTGCAAATCCTCCGCATAGTAAAGATAGTCCTTCCAGGTCCGGATGGCGCTGACGTGGACATAGGGGTAGCGTTCCAGCAGACGGGGAGCCTTAGACTCCGGCACCACGGTGATCCGGGGCGGAACCCCCTGGTCCAGACAGTCCCGCTCAATGGCGCACAGGGCGGCGTCCTCGTCCCCCTCGGGGCCGGGGATGGGATAGTCGAACACCCAGTCCTTGTCCCGGCCGTTGCGCACCACCAGGCACCCGGCCACCTCCGCCCAGGCGGGCCGCAGGGGCTTGCGCCACATGAGCTTGGTGCCCAGGGAGTATTCGCACAGTTCATACCGGCAGTCCTGATAATACCGCCGCAGTTTTCCGGCGTCCCGGAGGGTCACAGGTCGAAATGGGATCATGGCGGGGTCCTCCTTGGTGTCCATTGGGGTTTCAAAATAGAGCATATAGCAGGGTCTTGTGTATCAGTTCCGCTGTACATGGGTCACACGGTCAAAGGCATCAGGGGAAACTTCTGTCTTTGCGGAAACCGACGCGGAGCGCAGACTGACGCAGTTGCGAAAGGCCAGTTCGCCAATACTGCCTACACTTTCGCACAGGTGGACAGCTGTCAGGCTGGTGCAGTTTGCAAAGGCGCTTCTTCCAATGCTGGCGCGCTGGGGGATTGTGACACTGGTCAGGCTGGTACAGCCCATAAACGCGCTGTCCTGAATGCGGGTGCCCTCTCCGGGAACCATGGCCGCACAGGTCAGTTTTGGACAGGCGAAAAACGCCTCCCTGCCGATTTCCCGTACGCTGCCGGAGATCAGCGCCATATGCACTCCCCCGCACCCCGCAAACGCCCCGGGGCTGACACTGGTGATTCCCTCCTCCACTACAACGGCGGTGATCCGGTCCGGGTCCTTCATCCAGGGCGCGGAGTTGACAATGTTGACATAATCCCACTGGTGGGCAGGCATCTCTCCGCTGTCGGCCTCCCCGCGCCGGATGGTCAGCACACCATACTCATTGAGACGCCACATCACAGGCCCGTCCCGGTTCCAGAGGGAGACGGGAGAACTGTCCCCCTCCGCCGTATTCTCCCGGCAGGGCGCAAAATACTTGAGATCCTTTAGTCTCTCCTCTACAAACTGCCGCGCCGTTTGATATTCGTAACAATTTTCGTGCTGGTAGAGATCCAGATAGTTTTGAATGCCCCGCCTCAGGGGAGGATCCCTTTCCAGATAGATCGAGACAATCGGAATATTACGGGGATTTCGATCCGACAGCGCCCCAGAAATTTCTGCGAGACAGTGCCGGGAAACCGCCGATGCAGAGGAGTGAAACGCCACAAAAACCCCACACCGGAGAATATGCTCGGCGATTTCCTCTCTCCACTCATCCCCGCCCTCCATGGCGTCATCATACCAGATCCGCACGCCCAGACGGTGGAGTTCCTCTAAAACCGGGGCGACTTTTCCGTTGTCCTTCCGGCTGTAACTGACAAAAAGGTAGGGTTCTTTTCCCTCATAAGGCTGAAATCCGCATTTCATACGTATTCTCACCGCCCTATCCGTTCTGTCCGGCGGAGGAACGAAGAACCGTAGTTCCGGCGTCAAAGGCGTCTTTGGAGACAGCCGCGCCCTCCGGAATCGTGATATGGCGCAGGCTGGCACAGCCTCCAAAAGCGCAGGTGCCAATGCTGGCTACGCTGTCTGGGATCGCCGCGCTGATAAGGTTCACGCAGTCAAAAAAAGCGTAGGCCCCTATGCCCTGAATATCAGGTTTCACCCTCACGGAGGTAATCCGGTCCGCGTCTTCCATCCAGGGCGCGGTACTGCCGCAGACCTTGCCGTCAGAATCCCAATTCTGTTCATAGTCCGGCATATGGGCGGCTTTCAGGGGGCTGTTTTCGTTGGTGCCGATGGTCAGCAGTCCGGAGCCGTCCAGCCGCCACTGCATACTGCCGCGCCGCACCCAGGGATCCTCCCTGCACGCGGCAAGGACAGAGGCTCTCTCCACCTCCCGCGCAAAATCTTCCGGCGTTTTGTCAGGACGCAGGGAAAGGCCCTGATACATACTGAGATACATCGCCAAGCCGGACAGAAGGGGAACATCTTGTTCTAAATAGACAGACAGAATCGGCTTTTCCTCGTGAAGCGCCATCCGAATTTCCGATATGCAGTAGCCGCTTTCCGCGGACGCGGCAGAGTGAAAGACAAGAAAGGCAGCACACTGAAGGAGGCGTGACGCGATCACATCGGTCCAGGCTTCTCCCGCCGCGATCCCCTCATCCCACCAGATTCGATACCCTTTCCCCGCCAGTGCTTCCAGGAGGGGAAGTACGTGTTCCTTGTCTTTTTCGCTGTAACTTGCGAAAATATATGGCTCTTTTCCCTCATATGGCGTTATCGTGCGCTTCATCTGTCATCCCCCTCATAATGATGATAGCATATCCGTTCCCCTGATGCAAGACTACGTTCCTCAAAACTCCCCCGCCGGACGCAGGTCTCCCCCGGTGTCCATTGGGGTTTCGCCCTCTACTATACCAAATTGTGAGAAAATTGCAAGGGATTTGCGAAAAAGTCCCCATTCGGCCTGACACCCGCGAAAAAACAGGTGCATTTCCCGGCAAACTGTGCTATCCTTATAGGCACATCGAAAAAAGAGCCACTCTGCGGGCAAAGGAGGCGGTTTCCCGTGGCAAACACTCTGCGGGGCCGCTTTGCCCCCTCTCCCAGCGGACGGATGCACCTGGGGAACCTGCTGTGCTGTCTGCTGTCCTGGCTCAGCGTCCGGTGCCGGGGCGGACAGGTGGTGCTGCGGATCGAGGATCTGGACACCGCCCGATGCCCCGCCCGGTACGCCGATGCTTTGATGGAGGATCTCCTGTGGCTGGGGCTGTCCTGGGATGAGGGGCCGGGAATCGGCGGGCCACATGGCCCGTACTTCCAGAGCCAGCGGACCGCCCTGTATGAGGCCGCCCTGGAAACCTTAAAAGATCAGACTTATCCCTGCTTCTGCACCCGGGGGGAACTGCGGTCCGCCTCCGCCCCCCATGGCAGGGAGGCGGTGTATCCGGGGACCTGTCGGAATCTGACGGCGGCGGAAGCCGCCCTTCGGTCCAAAACCCGCCGCCCGTCCCTGCGGCTGCGGGTGCCGGACCGGGACATCCGCTTTACAGACCTGCATTTTGGGCCGTACCGGGAGAATTTGGCCCGGTCCTGCGGAGACTTTGTGCTGCGGCGGTCCGACGGCCTCTTTGCCTATCAGCTGGCAGTCGTTGTGGACGATGCCGCCATGGGGATTACGGAGGTGGTCCGGGGAGCGGATCTGCTGTCCTCCACCCCCCGGCAGTTGTATCTCTATGAACTGCTGGGGCTGGATCCGCCCCGGTTCCGCCACATCCCCCTGGTGCTGGCCCCGGACGGGCGGCGGCTGAGCAAACGGGACGGGGATCTGGCCATGGACGTTCTGCGGACGCGGTACAGTCCGGAGGAGATTGTGGGACAGCTGGCCTGTCTCGCCGGACTGCGTCCCGATGCGGAGCCCATAGCGGCGGCGGACCTGATGGAGGACTTCGACTGGAAAAAAGTTCCCCGGCAGAACCTCCGCCTGACGGCGGGGGTGCTGGGGTATGAACCTTCATAAAACGTAAAATAACAATCCGATATTTTCATAACTGACAGTTCAAGAAAGGGGAGACGCCCATGAAAATCATCATTGCCGGGGCTGGCAAGGTGGGGCTGGCCCTGGTGCGCCAGCTGACCCAGGAACACCGGGTCACGGTGGTGGACTCGGACCAGGCCCTGGTGGACAACATCATCAATGTCTATGATGTCATGGCGGTGTGCGGCAACGCCGCCAGCATGGATGTATTGCAGGAGGCAGAGGCGGAGAAGGCGGATCTTCTCATCGCCACGGCGTCCAGCGACGAAATCAACATCTTCACCTGTCTGGTGGCGAAAAAACTGGGGGTCCCCCACACCATCGCCCGGATCCGGACCCCGGAGTATGAAAAACAGCTGCGCATGATGCGGGGAGAGCTGGGGCTGTCCATGTCCATCAACCCGGAGAAGGCCGCTGCCCGGGAGATCGCCCGGCTGCTGCGCTTCCCCGCCGCTATGAAGATCGAGTCCTTCTCCAAGGGACGGCTGGAACTGGTGGAGTACCGGATCCCGGAGGGCTCCCTGCTGGACGGTATGAGCCTCATGGACCTGTACCGCAGCAGCCGGATCCGGGTGCTGGTGTGCGCCGTGGCCCGGAAGGACCAGACCTCCATCCCCGGCGGCGCCTTCGTCCTGCAAGCCGGGGACAAGATCTATCTCACCTCCCCCCCGGACCAGCTGGTGAAGTTCTTCCAGTACCTGGGAGAGTTCCGCCGGAAGGCCTCCAACGTCATGATTGTAGGCGCAGGGAAGATGTGCTATTACCTGGCGGCGGAACTGCTGGGTATGGGAATGCGGGTGAAGATCCTGGACCAAAACGAGCAGCGGTGCCTGCGTATGGCGGATCTGCTGCCCAAAGCCCTGGTCATCGTGGGGGACGGTACGGACAGTGAGCTTTTGCGGGAAGAGGGCATCTTGGAGGCCGACGCCCTGGTGGCCATCACCGGAGTGGATGAGGCCAACATCCTCATGTCCATGAGCGCCGCACGGCAGAGCGGCGGCAGCTGCAAGGTCATCGCCAAAATCAACCGCCGTTCCCTGGTGGATCTGGTGTCCAACGAGGACAGCATCGACAGCATCTTCTCCGCCCAGGGAGTTACGGCGGACCTGATTGCCAAATACGTCCGGGCCATGGAGGGGGCCTTCGGTATGGAGATCAAAACCCTCCACCATCTGGTGGACGGGTCCGTGGAGGCGGTGGAGTTCCATGTCCCGCCGGGAGCGCCCTTAGCGGGACGGCAGCTGCGGGATCTGAAACTCAAACGGGGGGTCCTTCTGGCGGGCATCGTCCGGCCCAACGGAAAAATCGTGATCCCCTCCGGCGGGGATTCCATTCAGGCCGGGGACGATGTGATCGCCGTCACCAGCGGACTGCGTCTGCGGGAGATGGGGGATCTGATGGAGAACCCGGCGGGAGGTACGCGATGAACTATCGGATGATCGGCTGTGTGCTGGGGCGGATTCTGCTGGTGAGGCGGCGCTGCTGCTGCTGCCTCTGGGAACCGCCCTGTGGTACCGGGAGGATCCCCGGCCCTGGCTGGAAGCCATGGTCCTGCTGGCCCTGGCCGGCGGGGCCGCCGCCTGGAAAACCCCAAAAGATACGGCCCTCTATGCCCGGGAAGGCTTCGTAGTAGTGGCCCTGGCCTGGGTACTGGTATCCGTGTTCGGGGCCCTGCCCTTCGTGTTCTCCGGGGACATCCCCCGGTTCGTGGACGCCTTTTTTGAAACCGTCTCCGGCTTCACCACCACCGGGGCCACCATCCTGGCCGCGGTAGAACCCCTCCACCGGGGAGCCTTGCTGTGGCGGAGCTTTACCCACTGGGTGGGCGGTATGGGGGTGCTGGTGTTCGTCATGGCGGTGCTGCCTATGACGGACGGCCACGGAATGCACCTTATGCGGGCGGAAGTCCCGGGGCCCTCCGTGGGAAAACTGGTCAGCCGCATGGGAGACAGCGCCAAAATCCTCTACGGCATCTACGCCGCCTTAACCCTCATAGAACTGATAATTCTGCTTCTGGGGGGAATGCCCCTCTTTGACGCCGCCGTCCACGCCTTCGGCACCGCCGGAACTGGGGGCTTTAGCTGCCGGAACCTCAGCGTAGGGGCCTACGAGAACCCCTTCTTTGACTGGGTCATCGGCATCTTTATGCTCCTGTTCAGCATCAACTTTAACCTCTATTACTTCCTTCTCATGCGCCGTTTCCGGGAGGTGGCCCAGTCCGGCACCCTCTGGGCGTTTTTGGCCATCGTGGGGTGCAGCGTGGGACTGATTGCGGCGGATATCCTGCCCCTGTACCACTCCCTGGGCACCTCCGTGCGCCACGCCTTTTTCCAGGTGGGCTCCATCATCTCCACCTCCGGCTTCTCCACCGTGGATTTTAACACCTGGCCCCCCTTTTCCCAGGCCATTCTCACCGCCCTCATGTTCATCGGGGCCTGCGCCGGGTCCACCGGCGGCGGCATGAAAGTGGACCGGGTGGTGATTCTGGTGAAAACCTCCATCCGGGACATGAAGAAAATGCTCCACCCCAACGCCGTGGCCTCCGTACGCTTTGAGGGGAAACCCCTGCCGGAACGCCATATTCAGGGGGTCCACACCTACATCGCCGTGTATCTGCTGCTGTTTGTGGGGTCCCTCCTGTTTCTGGCCCGGGAACAGTTCGACCTGGTGACGACCTTTACCGCCCTGGCCGCCTGCGTGAACAACATCGGCCCGGGACTGGGTATGGTGGGGCCGATGGGGAACTTCGCCCGGTTCTCCGACGCCTCCAAAGTGCTGCTGTCCTTCAATATGCTGGCGGGACGGCTGGAGATCTTCCCCATGCTGCTGCTCCTGGCCCCGTCCCTGTGGCGGCGGCACCGGGTCCGGCGGGTGCGGTAAGGACGCTAAATCCTCCTTTCCCCGTTGCATTTTTCCGTCCGGTATGGTAAAATTTGCGGTATCCGAACAGCATAGGAGGGTACACCTTATGAAGCGATATGGATTTGGCGTGGACTTGGGAGGCACCACCTGCAAGCTGGGCCTGTTCGAGACAGACGGCACATTAGTGGAGAAGTGGGAGATCCCCACGGATACCTCCGAGGGCGGCAAAGCGATTCTGCCGGACATTGCCGCCGCTATCAGCCGCAAGGCCACGGAGCTGAAACTGGGGCCGGAGGATGTGCAGGGCATCGGCATCGGCGTGCCCGGAGCCGTGAACGGCGAGGGCGTGGTGAACCGCTGCGTGAACCTGGGCTGGGGCGTGGTGGATGTGCGGAGTACGCTGTCAGACCTGACAGGGTTCCCCGTGCAGGTGGGCAACGACGCCAACATCGCCGCCCTGGGCGAGGCCTGGATGGGAGCCGGCAAGGGCTATTCCAGCATCGTCATGGTGACGCTGGGCACCGGTGTCGGCGGCGGCATCATCTTAAACGGCAAAATCTGGAACGGTTTCGACGGCGCCGCCGGAGAGATGGGACATATCCGGGTGAATCCCCAGGAGACGGTGGCCTGTTCCTGCGGCAACAAGGGCTGCCTGGAACAGTACGCCTCCGCCACCGGTGTGGTCCGGGTGGCGAAACTGCGGCTTGCGAAGGCGGGCCTTACCAATATCTGGGTGCCCGGAAAAGAGGGCCAGCCCGGGATCCTGCGGGAGATGAAAGAGGATCTGACCGCCAAGGACGTGTTCGACTCCGCCAAGGCCGGGGTACCCATCGCGGCGGAGATTGTGAAGGAGGTCTGCACCCTGCTGGGCAGCGCCATTGCCACGGTGTGCAACGTGGTGAACCCGGAGGCGGTGCTGATTGGGGGCGGCGTGTCCAAGGCGGGGCTGATTCTGATCAGCTCCCTGGAAGAGGGCTTCCATCAGAGCGTGTTCCACGCCTGCCGGAACACCAAGATCCTCCTGGCCACTTTGGGCAATGACGCCGGGATCTATGGCGGCGTCAAGATGGTGCTGGACTAAAGGCGTGATCTTTGGAGGGCTGGAAGCGGCGCTGAACCTGCTCTTTCCGCCCAAGTGTCCCTTCTGCGGTGAGATTCTGCCCCGTCCCGGCCTGTGCGGCCGGTGCGGGGCGGATTTTCCCGGGGACTACTGGTGGCAAGGGGAGTTCCTGTGCGCCGCGCCATTGCGCTATGAGGGGGCGGTCCGGGAGTGCCTGCTGCGCTTCAAGTTCCATGGGGACCCTTCTCTGGCGGAACCTTTGGGCACGCTCATGGCGCAGTGCGCCCTGCGGCGCTATGGACAGGACTTCGACGCGGTGACCTGGGTGCCGGTCAGTCCCCGGCGGAGGCGGAAGCGGGGCTATGACCAGGCGGAACTGCTGGCAAAGGCCCTGTGCCGGACCTGGGGAGGGATGCGTCCCCGGCGTCTGCTGCGGAAAATCCGGGAAAACGCCGTGCAGTCCGGCCTAAAAGACCCAGCCCAGCGACTGCGGAACGTCCGGGACGTGTATGTCCCGGCCTTTCGTCTGGAAAATTTCCCCAGGCGGGTGCTGCTGGTAGACGATATCTGTACTACGGGAGCCACCTTGGGGGAGTGCCGGAGGGTGCTGCTGGCCAACGGCGTGGAGGAGGCCGCCTGTATCGCGGCGGCCCTTGCGGGGGAATAGCCTTTCGGCAGGGGGACTGTTATCGAACTGTTTCCGAAATGTCATGCCAACTGGGAAAATCAGGGTTGCATTCCCGGGAAAGCGCCTGTATAATAGGGCTCACTGATTGTATTTGAAAAAACCGTGTATACTATACCCGCAGGCGTCAACAGCCGCCGGAGAGGTCAGGAGCATAGAGCGGCGGCTTTGACAGACGCGAAACAACCAGTGCGCCTGTGGAGTACGGGCGGGAAACGCGGACGAGGTGGAGAAACTATGGCGAAAGACATTGGCATTGATCTGGGCACCGCATCGGTTCTGGTGTATGTGAAGGGCAAGGGCATCGTGCTGAATGAGCCCTCCGTGGTGGCCCTGGACCGGAACACGGGCAAACTCCTGAAGGTGGGGGCGGAGGCCCAGGAGATGCTGGGGCGTACCCCCGGGAACATTGTGGCCATCCGGCCTCTGCGGGAGGGCGTGATCTCCGACTATGATATGACGGAACGGATGCTCCGGGAGTTTATCCACAAGGTGTCCGGCTTCTTCCTGTTCAAGCCCCGGGTGATCATCTGCGTCCCCTCTGGGATCACGGAGGTGGAGGAGCGGGCGGTCATCGATGCCGGGATCCAGGCGGGCGCACGGAAGGTGTACCTCATTGAGGAACCTGTGGCCGCCGCCATTGGCGCGGGCGTGGACATCTCCAGGGCCGACGGACATATGGTGGTGGACATCGGCGGCGGCACAGCGGATATCGCGGTGATCTCCCTGTCCGGCGTGGTGGAGTCCGCCTCCATCAAAATCGCCGGGGACCAGCTCAACGAGGCCGTGGTGAAGTATATGCGCCGGAACCACAACCTGCTGGTGGGTGAGCGCACCGCCGAGGAGATGAAAAAGCAGATCGGCTGCGTGTTCCCCCAGGAGGAGGAGCAGACCATGATGGTGAAGGGCCGCTGTATGCTCACGGGCCTTCCCAAGGCCGTCACCGTCACCTCCACGGAGATGATGGACGCCTTTGAGGAGCCGGTAGAGCGAATCTTAGAGGCCATCCACGCCGTGCTGGAGCGGACGCCGCCGGAACTGATTGCGGATATCTCCATCAACGGCATTATCATGACCGGCGGCGGCAGCCTGGTGGCGGGCTTCGCGGACCTGGTCAGCGCCCGGACGGGAATCCACACGGTGGTGGCGGAGGACGCCATCTCCTGCGTGGCCCTGGGTACTGGCAAGAGCTTAGATTCCCTGAACACCATGATGGACGGGACCATGAACATCTCCCGCCGCCGTCAGATGAACTGAAAGAGCGCGCTAAAAAACAGGTGCCAGTTTGGCACCTGTTTTTTGCTTTCAGCGCATATCGGAGATGACGTTATCCACCGCCCGGTCTACGGCGCGGCCCAGTTTCCGGATGCTTCTGCCTACCTGGGTTTTCATGGGATCCCGTCCATAGGGCATCATGGCCCCCGTAATGGCTCCGGCCATAATGCCCGCCCCCATTCCGGCCCAAAAGCCGGTGCGTGCGTTCATACGCTTCGCCCCCTTTCCCCCATAGTATGGACGAAAAGGAGAAATCTATCCGGGGTTCTCCCTCAAATCATGTACTCCACCGTCTCCTCCGGGGTCAGCACCGTCCGGCGGTTAAACAGCAGCACCGCCTCCCGGCTCTCCACAGGGCCCATGGCGTAGGGCCGCAAAATCTCCTGTTCCAGAATCTCCGGGGACACCAGGCGGTTCCCCAGTTCCGGACAGCCCCGCAGAACCTCCACATCTGGCACCGGAAAGGGGTCCTCTGTCACCCGGTAGGGGTCAAAGAGGCGCACAAGGCCGTCTTGAAACCCGGTCAGCAGCACATAGTGCCAGCCCTCCAAATCCAGACGCACCACCGCCGCCCCCCGCCGGATCAGGGCGTCCCGCAGGGGGCTGTTCTGTCCCAAATGGACCTGCCGTCCGGAGAGGTAGGCGCTTTGAAGAGCCAGCCGTCCGGTTTTGCCGAAGCCCTCCAGCCAGTGGCTGAGAAAGAGCATGGCGGTGTGGGACGTGCCGCTCTTGCCGGACACGCCGTCTGTGCCGAAGCCGTCCAGGGAATAGAGCATGATGTTGCGGACCACCTCCGGCGGTATCTCCTCCCGTTCAAACAGGAAGCTGATGCCGTTGATCAGGGACACGGGTCCGCAGTCATACTCCGTGATCTGGTAGTGCAGGGGATTTTTCATGCCGTGCCTCCCCGGAAAATGGATTACGATGTTTTACAGGGCTTTCGAGCCTGTCCAGGCCAGGGCGTGGGCGGCGTACAGGGCCGCGCCCTGGGGCAGGGCGTCCTCGTCTAAGTCAAAATGCCCGTTGTGGATGCCCGCCAAGGTGTTGGGCAGGGCGGGATTGGACGTGCCCAGATAGGCGTAGCACCCCGGCACCTGCCGGAGGTATTCGGAGAAGTTGTCCCCGCCCAGGGACAGGGGGCGCTGATCCGTCGCTGTCAGACCCAGGGACCGGACCAGGGCGGCGGACTCCCCACAGGCGGCGGGGTCATTCACCAGGGCAGAACAGATCCCCGTCCACACCACCTGGGCCTCCGCGCCGCTGACCGCCGCCACGTGGGCGGACACGGCGTCGATCTTCTCCCGGGCCTCCATCCGGGCCTCCTGGGACACAGTCCGGGTGGTGCCCTCCATCTCCGCGTACTCCGCCACGGCGTTGTAGGTGGTTCCGGCGGACAGTTTGCCGATTCCCAGAATAATCGGCTCCACGGGAGAGGTCCGCCGGGACACGATGCCCTGTATGGCGGAGACGATCTGGCAGGCGGCGTACAGGGCGTCGGCCCCCAAATGGGGCGTGGACACGTGGGCGGCCCTGCCGTGGACACAGATGCGGAAGTGGTCCACTGCCGCGTTGTTCAGTCCCGGCTTTACCCCGATGGTCCCCAGAGGCAGGTCCGGGGCCACATGGAGGCCGAATACCCGCCGGACGCCGTCCAGGGCCCCGGCCCGGAGGAAGTCCCCGGCCCCGCCGCCGGTCTCCTCCGCCGGCTGGAACAGGAACCGCACTTCCCCGCCCAGGGCGTCGGCCCGTTGGCTTAACAGTTTGGCGGCTCCTAAGAGGCAGGCGGTGTGGGCGTCGTGGCCGCAGGCGTGCATAACGCCCTCCGTCTCCGACTGATACGCCGCCCCCGTCTCCTCCCGGATGGGCAGGGCGTCGATATCCGCCCGGAGTGCCACAATCCCGCCGTCCCGGCCTCCCCGCAGAGTACCCAGAACTCCGGTGTCCCCGATCCGGGTGTGGGGAATGCCAAAAGCGTCCAGTTCCCGCTCAATGACCCGGGCCGTCTCATACTCCCGCAGCGCCAATTCCGGGCGGCGGTGCAGTTCCCGCCGCAGCCGGACCAGATACGCCCGTTCCCCCCGGGCGGCTTCCATGACCGCGTCCATTTCCATTGATCCCTCTTTTCTGTCCGCTGGGAGCAGGTGGGGGTTGTTACGCTCCCTGTCCCTTGCGGCGGTTCCGGTTGAAGTTGATGAGGCACCCGGCCTCTACGATCTCCCGCTCATTCGCCGTCATATCCTTGAGATAGAGGGTGATTTCCTTGGTTTTCCCGTCCTTGAGCACATAGGCGGGAATGGGATCCAGATGGTTTTCCCGCAGGGCGGTGCGGATGCCGGGGACATAGATCCAGTCGTCCACCTCAAAGGCCTCCGGCTCTCCCCGCAGCTGGAAGGGCAGCATTCCCCAGTTCATGACGTTGGAGCGGTAGCGTTTCGTGGCGTAGTCCTGGGTGATGTTGGCAAGGCCCCCAATCACCCGCTGGCAGGAGGCCGCCTGTTCCCGGGCGGAGCCGTCCCCGGGCCGGTTGGCGTAGAGGACGGAACCGATCTCCACGTCCTCCGGCCGGACCTGTTCCTGTCCCGGAAGGGTCCGCAACAGGGCGTAGGCCGCCGCCAAATCCGCCGGGGGGGCCAGGGTTCCCTGTTCCCGGGAGGCTTCCAGGGCGTCCACCGCCTTGGTCTTGCCCACATAGGCCGGATCCCGCCGGGACAGGGTGAACTCCGCCAGCCCCAGAGGGTTGGAACGGTAGGAGGAGGTCTCCCCGGAGGGGATCAGCTCATCGGTAGTGGTCACCTCGTCCAAGATCTTGGAGCAGACCTTCAGCAAAATGTTCTCCTGAAGGGCGGGGCGCTCCGGCCAGTCCTTGATATTGGGGCCGTAGAACAGATCCCGGCCCAGGTCCGCTTTCCCGAAGCCGTCATACACCCGGGCGGCGTAGGGGGCGGGGTCGTAGTGATAGGATGGAAGATCGCCAAAGGCATCGGCGTACCGCTCCGCACTGGTGAGGATGCCGCCGTTTAGAGCCGTGGCGGCAATGGATCGGGCGTCCATCAACGCCACCGCCGACATCTGGCCGCTGCCGGGTTTGGAGCCCTCCCGGTTGGGGAAGTTCCGGGTGGTGTGGCGGACGGACAGGCCGTTGTGGCTGGGAGTATCCCCGGCGCCGAAGCAGGGTCCGCAGAAAGCGGTTTTGATCACCGCTCCGCAGGCCGCTAAATCCGCCAGCATCCCCTTCCGGGACAGGTCCATGTACACGGGCATGGAGGAGGGGTACACGCTCAGAGAGAAGGGGCCGGGGTCCATGGCCTTCCCCCGCAGAAGCTTCCACGCCGCCGCGATGTTCGTATAGGTTCCCCCGGCGCACCCGGCGATGATCCCCTGCTGGACGTAAAGGGCCCCGTCTTTCACCTTATCCAGCAAGGTGTAGGGGGCCCGGCCCTGGCTGACACCCTGGGCGGACCGCTCCGTCTCCCGGAGGATGTCCGTCAGATTTGCCTGGAACTCGTCGATGGCGTAGGCGTTGGAGGGGTGGAAGGGCAGGGCAATCATGGGCCGCACCTGGGAGAGGTCCAGCTCAATGCACCCGTCATAGTAGGCCGTCTCCGCCGGATTCAGTTCCCGGTAGTCCCCGGCCCTGCCGTGTTCCGTGAGCCAAGCCTTCGTGTCCTCATCCGTCCGCCATACGGAGGACAGGCAGGTGGTCTCCGTGGTCATGACATCCACGCCGTTGCGGTAGTCCGTGTCCATGGAGGCCACGCCGGGGCCTACAAACTCCATGATCTTGTTTTTCACATAGCCGTTCTGGTACACTGCCGCGCACAGGGCCAGAGCAATGTCGTGGGGACCCACCCAGGGCTGGGGCTTTCCCGTCAAATACACCGCCACCACGCCGGGATAGGCGCTGTCCCAGGTGTCCCCCAGGATCTGCTTGTCCAGTTCGCCGCCGCCTTCCCCCACCGCTAAGGTACCCAGAGCGCCGTAACGGGTGTGGGAGTCGGAACCCAGGATCATTTTGCCGCAGCCGGCGTATTGTTCCCGCATATACTGGTGAATCACCGCCATGTGGGGGGGCACAAAGACGCCGCCGTATTTCCGGGCGGCGGCAAGGCCGAACATATGGTCGTCCTCGTTGATGGTGCCGCCTACCGCGCACAGGGAGTTGTGGCAGCAGGTCAGGACGTAGGGCATGGGAAACACGTCCATGCCGGAGGCCCGGGCGGTCTGGATGATGCCCACATAGGTGATGTCATGGGACGCTAAGGCGTCGAACCGGATGTTCAGGGTGTCCATGGAAGGGTTCCGGTTGTGGTCCCTGAGAATGCCGTAGGCAATGGTGCCCTTCCGGGCCTCTGCTGGATTGGGCTCCTGTCCCGTCAGCTGCCGGACCCGTTCCCCCTCCGATTCCGGGACGATCTCCGTGCCCCGGACCAGATAGATTCCCTTTTCGTGCAGTTTGATCATGCGTACCTCCCTTGGAAGCCGTTTCGCTCGCGGCCTCCTGTTTCCGCCGGTTTGTGCGCATTATCATACCACAGTTCCGGGAAAAAGGCTACTGGCCGGGACGAAAAAATCCGCGCCCCGCCCGTCCTGGGGTGAGGCGCGGAAAAGGAACGGGAGATTTTCGTTCAGTCCGCGAACAGGGGGGTGGAGAGATACCGATCCCCGGTGTCCGGCAGCAGGGCCACGATGGTCTTGCCTTTGTTTTCCGGACGCTTCGCCAGCTGGATGGCCGCCCACACCGCTGCGCCGGAGGAGATGCCCACCAAAATGCCCTCGCTGTGGCCGATGCGCTTGCCAATGGCAAAGGCATCGGCGTCCTTCACGGCGATGACCTCGTCATAGATCTTAGTATCCAGCACCTGGGGCACAAAGCCCGCCCCGATGCCCTGGATCTTGTGGGTGCCCGGGGTGCCCTTGCTGAGGACCGGAGAGCCCGCCGGTTCCACCGCCACAATCTGGACCTTGGGATTCTGCGCTTTCAGGTATTCGCCGACCCCGGTGATGGTGCCCCCGGTGCCTACGCCGGAGATGAAAATGTCCACTTTCCCGTCCGTATCCGCCCAGATCTCCGGGCCGGTGGTGGCCTTATGGATGGCAGGGTTGGCAGGGTTCACGAACTGTCCGGGGATGAAGCTGTCCGGGATCTCCTTGGCCAGTTCCTCCGCCCGGGCAATGGCCCCCTTCATGCCCTTGGCCCCCTCCGTCAGCACCAGCTCCGCGCCGTAGGCCTTCATCATCTGCCGCCGCTCAATGCTCATGGTCTCCGGCATGACGATGATCAGCCGGTAGCCCTTGGCGGCGGCCACGGACGCAAGGCCGATGCCCGTGTTGCCGGAGGTGGGTTCAATGATGACACTGCCGGGTTTCAACACCCCCCGGGCCTCCGCATCGTCAATCATGGACTTGGCAATCCGGTCCTTCACGCTGCCCGCCGGGTTGAAGTATTCCAGTTTCCCCAGGATCCGGGCCTCCAAGCCCTCGGTGCGCTCAATGTGGACCAGTTCCAGCAGAGGGGTATGGCCGATGAGCTGATCGGCGGATGTGTAGACAGCACTCATAAAAGAAACCTCCTGGCGGGATGCCCCCGCGAAATGATTAGACCTGTTCGGAAACCACCTCAACGCCGCCTGTCCGGACCCGAGCCGGGCTGGCAGTCTTTTGCCCCTGTACTTCGTTGCTTCTCCTTGAAATACATCCAGTATTCCTGCGTTGAAGCGCCTCGTCCAGGGACAAAATCCCTCGGGCATTCGACATTTCGGCGGTTTCCGAACAGGTCTATTGGATAACATTTATCCCTATATGTTTAGTAGGAATCATACACCCAATCCCCCCTCTTGTCAAGGGGGTTCCGGATTTTTTCCATGGGCGGGAGAAACGCCCCCGCCCCTGCGGGGCGGAGACGGAAGTTGACATTTATGCCGCTATGGGCAGGGTAAAGGTAAAGGTACTGCCCTTCCCCAGGGTGCTCTCCACTTGGACGGTGCCACCGTGGGCCTCGGCGATGTAACGCACCATGGGAAGCCCTAAGCCGATGCCGCCGGAACTGCGAGCCGGGTCCACCTGATAGAGCCGGTGCCAGATTTTGGGCAGGTTCTCCAGGGCGATGCCGATGCCATCGTCGGTGACGGTGCCCACGGCAAAGCCCTCCTTCCGCCGAAGGGACAGGGTCAGGGTGCCCCCCTCTCTGCCGTATTTCACGCCGTTTTCCATGAGGTTCAGCAGCAACCGCATGAGCATGGTCTCGTCCCCTTCCAGCACCAGATCCGGCTGGATCTCCGTGCGGACGGTGATGCCCTTCTGGGCGGCGCTCTCCTCCATCTGGGCCGCCACCAGCTCCGCCAGCTCACTGAGGTTGATGGCCTCCCGGTTCAGCTGCCCCCTCCCCGCCCGGGACAGCAGCAGCAGCTGTCCCACCAGGGCGGACATCCGTTCCGCCTGCCGCAGGACGGTTCCCAGGGCGCTCTTGGCCTCCTCTAAAGTCTCCGCGTGTTCCAGGGCGTACTCGCACTGGGAGATCATCACCGCCGTGGGGGTCCGCAGTTCGTGGGACACGTCAGAGGCGAACTGGCTCTCCCGCTCAAAGGACGCCTGGAGCCGCGCCAGCATGGAGTCGAAGGTGGCGGCTAAATGGTAAATTTCGTCATCGCCCCCTTGCCCCAAGTGGATCCGTTTCGTCAGATCCGCCCCGTCCACGATCTGCTCCACGGACTCCGTCATGGTCCGTATCGGGAAAAACGCCTGGGCTACCAGGGCGTATCCGGCAAGGGCCGCTAAAATCACCAGGGCAGGCAGGAAGATAAAGGCCAGCCACAGCAGCGTGGTAAAGGCCCCGGTCTCCCCGGACACGGACAAAGCCCCCCGGACCCACACGCTCCGGTTTGAGGCGGGGAAAGGACGGTAGGCGTCATAGAGATACCAGGAGTCGTGCTCCCCCGGGGCGGTCTGGAACTGCCCGTCGGACAGCGGCGGGGCATCGGTCAGATCCCGGGGCATCTTGCCGGAGAGATACGCCCCGTCCCCGTCATAGAAGGTCAGGTACACCCCCCGGTCCAGATAGTCCATGTCCACCTGAAAGTCCAAAGAGTTCCCCTGGATCTCAATGGCCTCGCAGGTCTCCCGGACAATCTGCCCCAGGATGTCCTTGGAGTGGGCCGTCACGGTCCGCACCCCTGCCACAACCAAAAACAATAGGACCGCCGTCACCAGGAACACCATCATCAGTGTAAACCACAACGTGACCCGGAGTTTGATGGTCAGTTTTTTCATGATTCCTGCCTCAGCACATACCCGGCCCCCCGGACCGTGTGGATGAGTTTCGGAGAGAAGCCGTCGTCCAGCTTCTTGCGCAGATACCGGATGTACACATCCACCACGTTGGACCCGCCCTCATAGTCGTAGTTCCAGATATGCCGCCCGATCTTCTCCCGGGACAGCACCGCCCCGCTGTTGCGGATCAGGTATTCCAGAATGTCGAACTCCTTCCCCGTCAGGGAGATGGACACCCCTCCCCGGGACACGGTCCGGGCCTGGCAGTCCACCACCAGATCCGCCGTCTGGAACACGCTGCTGACCCCCTGGGAACTGCGGCGGATCATGGCCCGGACCCGGGCCAGCAGTTCGTCAAAGGCGAAGGGCTTGCCCAGATAGTCGTCCGCCCCGGCGTCCAAGCCCCGGACCCGGTCCTCCACGGCATCTTTTGCCGTCAGCATCAGCACCGGCGTCAGGTTCCGCTCGGATCGCAGCTGCCGCAGAACTTCCAGGCCGTCCATGCCCGGAAGCAGAATGTCCAGTATCACCAGATCGTACTCCGCGCAGCGGATATAGTCCAAGGCGTCGATACCGTTCAGGCACCGGTCCACGCAGTAGTGCTCCAGTTCCAGTTTCCCGGAGACAAGTTCGTTGAGTTTCGGCTCGTCCTCTACCACCAGAACGCGCATGGCCTATCCCGCCTCCTTCGCGCTGTCCGCCGCCGGAAGGGTGTAGGTCCGGCGGTCCGCCTCATAGACCTGGGAGAACCGATCTTGATGGAAGGTCTCTCTGTGATACGGGTTGGCGTGGGTCCGGAAGGCATTGTGGTCCGCCTCCATGGTGGCCAGAGCCAGATTGGCGCAGTGGTCCGACACCCGTTCTAAGTTCGTCAGAAGATCGTTAAAGGCAATGCCCTGGGCCATGTACTCCCCGGACTTCATGCGCTCCACCTGACGGGTTTTCATGTCGGCACAGAGGTTGTCAATGACCTCCTCTAAAGGATCCACCTGTTCCGCCGCGGCGGGATCGCTTCGGAGAAAGGCGTCCATGGCCCGGTTCAAAATCTCCACCAGAGCGGCGCACAACACGTCCAGTTCTCCCAGGGCCCCGGCGGAGAAAGACACGTCCTGCTCCTCCATGTCCCGGAACACATAGGCGATGTTCAGCGCGTGGTCGCTGATGCGCTCCAAATCCGTGATGGTGTGGAGGAATTTGGTGAAGGTCTGGTTCTGCTGGGTGTTCAGCTCCCGTTTCGTGGCCTTTAAGATGTAGGTTCCCAGGGCGTCCTCATAGCGGTCGATGCGCTTTTCCAGTTTGATAACCCGCTCTAACGTCTCCGGGCGGTACTGCCGCCGCAGCTCCACAGCCGCCAGCACGCTCTCCCGGGACAGGTCCGCCATACGGTGGATCTGCTCCTGGCACTGGTCCAGGGCCAGGGCGGGGAATTCCAGAAACCGGTCCTCTAACACCGGGCCCTGGTCCCCGGCGGCCTCCGCCCCCTCCGGATCCCGCAAAATGGCCCGGGTGAGAGCTTCCAAGGCTCCGGTCATGGGGGCCAGCACCACCACCGTGGCCAACCGGAAGGCGGTGTTCAGGGCGGCCACGGACACAGCGTTCATAACCATATTCATAAAAGAGAACCGGAAGATCCCGTTCAGGAGATAGAACACGGATCCCAGAATCACAGCCCCCAGCACGTCAATCAGGAGGTATACCAGGGCGGTGCGCTTCCCGTTGACGCTGGCTCCCGCGGAAGCCATCAGCACCGGAAAGGCCGCGCCTACGGCGATGCCCATAATCAGAGGCAGGGCGGCGGCAAAGGAGACGGATCCGGTCATGGCCAGGGCCTGCAAAATGCCCACCGCCGCCGAGGCGCTTTGCAAGACTCCTGTAAAGGCCGCTCCCGCCAGGACCCCCAGAACGGGATTGGAGAATCCGGTCAGCAGAGCGGTAAACTGGGGAACCTCCTTCAAGGGGGACACGGCCCCGCTCATGGTGCCCATGCCCAGCATCAGCACGGAGAAGCCCAAAAGGATGTCGCCGATGTGCCGATGGGTGGCCCGCTTCGCCAGGGTCCGGATCAAAATGCCCAGGATGGAGACGATCCCGGTGAGGGTTGTAGTGGACAGCAGGGACACCCAGCCGCTGCCGCCGCCCAGTTCCGAGAGGCACAGAATCCACCCCGTGACGCTGGTGCCCAGAATTGCCCCCAGCACAATGCTGATGGCCTGCCCCAGGCGCATCATGCCGGAGTTCACGAAGCCCACCACCATGACAGAGGTAGCGGAGGAGGACTGGATGACGGCGGTGACGCCGGTGCCCAGGAGGATACCTTTCAGGCGGGTATTGGTGAGCTTGTAGAGAAATCCCTCCAGCTTGCTGCCCGCCACCCGCTTCAAGCCGTCCCCCATGAGGGACATCCCGAAGAGGAACAGGGCAATGCCGCTGAACAGGGAGATTACGTTGGCAATGTTCACGGGAACCTCCTTTTTTCGTCGCGCTCTTTTCGATTTGCCACAGTTTGGGCCGTTGACACGGCAGTTTACGGCAAATCTTATCGCTCACAAGTATCGTTTTTTGCAAGATACTGGCCCGTGCGGCTCATGCCGCACGGGCCGGAGAGTGAGGATTTTGTTTTAAGAGAGGGTCATGAGCCGGTCCCCGGCCCGGACCGTTCTCCGCCGGGGGAAGGCCACGGAGACATAGCGGGCCAGATTCGTGATAATCACCGGGGTATAGAGCTCGTTCCCCGCCTCTTGCAGGGCCTTGAGATCGGCGGTCAGCAGGGGATCCCCTTTTTTCACCCGCTGATTCTCCTTCACCAGGAAGTGAAAGGGATTTTTCGCCATACGTCTCCGGTCCAGACCGATGTGGATCAGGATCTCCACGCCTCCGGCGGCAATCAGGCCGATCATGTGGGAGAAGCTGCGGTTGAACAGGACAATCCCGTCGCAGGGGGCCACCACCATACCGGTTTTCGGCAGAATGGCGATGCCGCCTCCCATGGTGCCGGAGGAAAACAGGGGGTCCGGCACCTGATCCAGGCTGACCAGTTCGCCGCTCATGGGGGAATCCAAATTCAGGGGCATGGCAGAGGCACGTTCTTCCATCGTTGTCATCGTATTCACTTCACACATCGTCTCTTGTCCGCGTTTCATAAGTCTCACCTTCCTTTGCGCGTTCGCCCGATTCCGTGTCCCAACGGCGCATTCTTCCGCGTTCCGCCAGGATTCCCCCGCAGCGGTTCCCGGCCCCACGGCCAGGGCAGTCGTTCCCGCTTACATCCCTTAGTATAGCAGTTTTACATTAAAATCTCATTAAATTTTCCGAAACATTTGTAAAAATTCCAGACAAGGATTTTTGCTTGACAAATCTTTTGCTCACGCTTTTTTGAACCCAGTCTTTGCAATGGGCGGCGTTTCGTGATATGATGGGGAAAACATGGCTGGGGAGGCATACCGATGAAAAAGATAGGAAAGGCTCTGCTGACGCTGCTGCTTCTGCTTCTGGTTCTGGTTCTGGTTCTGGCTGCGGCGGCTCTGGTGGTGAAAGCGCTCATAGACGCCAGACGGCAGGCGGAGGATCAGGCCCGGATGCCCAAAACCGATGAGGTGCTGTTGAGCCAGTTCCCAATGTACGTCTCCGCGTCCCGGGCTATGGCCTCCTGTTCCGGGGATTTGCTGGCGTGACTGTGGAGGTTTTCATACTCCGGATTGTTCTCCTCAAGAAATCCGTGCATGGCTCCAACGTACGTTTTCACCTGCGTGGGTACCCCGTTTTCCCGCAAGGCCGCCTCATAGACCAGGGACCCTTCCCCGATGGGATCTCCCTGGGCGATAAGGAACAGGGACGGCGGCATGGTCCGCCGGGCTTCCTCCGGCAGGGCCTGATACAGTTCCAGGGCGTCCCGGAGAAATCCATAGCAGAGAATCTGCCCGGCCAGGGGAATTCCCTCCTGCCGGAGGGCCAGGGCGGCGGCCATGGCGTGGTACGCCCCGGCGGAGTAGCCCAGAAGGTAAATCCGGTCCGGATCTACGCCGTAAGCCGCCCCGTTTTGGCGGAAGTATTGGACAGTGTCCACAACCTCCCGGGTGCCATAGGCGATGTCATATCCGTCCTTTGCCAGCTTATAGTTCACCGAAGCCACGCAGACATTCCAGGCCCGGGAGATCCGGTCGCTCTGGGTATCTAAGGTATCCGCGTCCCCGGCGATGAACGCGCCGCCGTGGAGATTGATCACCAAGGGGCGGGGGCCGTCGTCCTGGAAAAGGTACAGGTTTAAGTCCACTGCCTCCCCGTCTTGACGGGGCATATAAAAATGTGTCCCCAACAGTTCCTCCGCTGCGTTATAAGAGTTATAGGATCCGTCCTAAACTGCGGGCGTCAAAAAGCAAAAAACAACCGGCCCCCTTCCAGATTGGAAGGGGGCCGGAATATCCAACGGACCGTGGGGGGAGTTACTCGCCCATGGGCGCGCCGCAGTGGGGGCAGAACTTGCTGTCGGACACCTCGCCGCAGATGGGGCAGGGCTTTCCGGCGGCGGCTTCCTCCGCCTCCGCTTCCTCGTTCTCCTCGGCCTTGCTGGCTTCCAGCTCCGCGATCTTGGCCTTGGAGGCGTTGACGGCGTCCACCAGCTCCTTCACGCCCTCGGGAATCTCGCCCTCGTAATCGTTCACGAACCACTTGCCGATTTCCAGGCAGTTCTTGGCGATCTCCCGCTCCTCTTTGGCAATGTCCAGCTTGAGCTTCGCCACTTCCGCCGCGCCTTTTGCCTTGTCAGAGGCTACGGAGGCCGCTTCCATTGCCTTCTTCGTCACGTCGTTGAAAAAGCCCATGTCAAGTTTCTCCTTTCAACATCGCCCGGACCCCGGGCGTATTCCCAAAATAACCACAGTATACTGGATTTCCAGGGAAAAAGCAAGAGACTTTCCCACATTTTTACCCTATTTCCGCCCCCCGGAGGGGCGGAAATAGGAATGGGCAGACGAACTCTTAATCCCGGGCGTGGGCAATCGCGGCCTGGGCCGCGGCCAGCCGGGCAATGGGCACCCGGTAGGGAGAGCAGGACACGTAGTCCAGATCCATCCGGTGGCAGAACTCGATGGAGGAGGGATCGCCGCCGTGCTCGCCGCACACGCCCATGTGCAGCCGGGGATTGGCGTCCCGGCCCAGACGGGCGGCCATCTGCACCAGCTTGCCGACACCGTTCTGGTCCAAACGGGCAAAGGGATCGAACTCGTAGATCTTGTTCTCGTAGTAGGAGGGCAGGAACTTTCCGGCGTCGTCCCGGGAGAAGCCCATGGTCATCTGGGTCAGGTCGTTGGTGCCGAAGGAGAAGAAGTCGGCCTCCTTGGCGATCTCATCGGCAGTCAGGGCGGCTCTGGGGACCTCGATCATGGTGCCCACCCGATAGCGCAGATCGGATCCGGCCTCTTTGATCAGGGCGTCCGCCGTGGAGCAGACCACGTCCTTGACGAACTTCAATTCCTTCACGTTGCCCACCAGGGGGATCATGATCTCCGGCACCATGCTCCACGCGGGATGCCGCTCATGCACCGCCAAAGCGGCCTTGATGACGGCCCGGGTCTGCATGGCGGCGATCTCCGGATAGGTGATGGCCAGACGACAGCCCCGGTGGCCCATCATGGGGTTGAACTCGTGGAGGGAGGCGATAACAGCCTTGATCTCCTCGACGCTCTCGCCCATGTCCTTCGCCATAAACTCGATCTCCGCCTCGTCCGTGGGCACGAACTCGTGCAGAGGGGGATCCAGGAAGCGGATGGTGACGGAGTGGTCTTCCATGGCCTCGTAGATGCCCTCAAAGTCGCTCTGCTGCATGGGCTCCAGCTTCGCCAGGGCCTTCTCCCGCTCTTCCCGGGTCTTGGAGCAGATCATCTCCCGCATGGCGGTGATGCGCTCGCCGCCAAAGAACATATGCTCCGTGCGGCACAGGCCCACGCCTTCCGCGCCGAACTGACGGGCCTGGGCGGCGTCATGGGGATTGTCCGCGTTGGCGCGGATCTTCAAGCGGCGGAACCGGTCCGCCCAGGACATAACCCGTCCAAACTCCCCGCCGATGGTGGCATCCACGGTCTTGATGGAGCCGTCATAGATGTTGCCGGTGGAGCCGTCCAGGGAAATCCAGTCCCCCTCGTGATAGGTCTTTCCGGCCAGATCGAACTTCTTGTTCTCCTCGTCCATGGTAATGGCCCCGCAGCCGGATACGCAGCAGCGGCCCATGCCCCGGGCCACCACGGCGGCGTGGGAGGTCATGCCGCCCCGGACCGTCAGCACGCCCTCGGCGGACTTCATGCCCTCGATGTCCTCCGGGGAGGTCTCCAGGCGCACCAGCACCACTTTGTGGCCCCGGCTGGCCCAGTCTTTGGCGTCCTCGGCGGTAAAGACAATCTGACCGCAGGCGGCTCCCGGGGACGCGCCCAGGGCCTTGCCAATAGGCGTGGCCTTTTTCAGCTCCTCAGGGTCAAACTGGGGATGGAGCAGGGCGTCCAGGGACCGGGGATCGATCATGGACACGGCCTGCTTCTTGGTGATCTGACCCTCGTCCACCAGATCGCAGGCGATCTTCAACGCGGCGGCGGGGGTGCGCTTGCCGTTGCGGCACTGAAGCATATAGAGTTTCGCGTTCTCCACGGTGAACTCCATATCCTGCATATCGTGATAGTGGTCTTCCAGGTTCTCGCAGATCTTCTCGAACTGGGCAAAGGCCTCCGGGAACTTCTGGGCCATTTCGCTGATGGGCATGGGGGTCCGGACGCCGGCCACCACGTCCTCGCCCTGGGCGTTGGTGAGGAATTCGCCGTAGAGCTTCTTCTCGCCGGTGGAGGGGTTCCGGGTGAAGGCCACGCCGGTGCCGGAGTTGTCGTTCAGGTTGCCGAACACCATGGGCATGACGTTGACGGCGGTGCCCCAGGAGTAGGGGATGTCGTTGTCCATGCGGTAGATATTGGCCCGGGGGTTGTCCCAGGAACGGAACACGGCCTTGATGGCCTCATAGAGCTGCGTCTTGGGATCGGAGGGGAAGTCCTCTCCCAGCTGGGCCTTGTACTCGGCTTTGAACTGCTCGGCCAGTTCTTTCAGATCCGCGGCGGTCAGTTCCACGTCATAGGTGACGCCCCGGTCGGCCTTCATCTTGTCGATGAGCTGTTCAAAGTACTTCTTGCCCACCTCCATGACCACGTCGGAGAACATCTGGATGAAACGGCGGTAGGAGTCATAGACAAAGCGCTCAAACTTGGGATCCGGGTTGCCCTTGATCATGGCGGCAACCACTTCATCGTTGAGGCCCAGGTTCAGGATGGTGTCCATCATGCCGGGCATGGACGCCCGGGCCCCGGAACGCACGGACACCAGCAGGGGGTTCTGCAGATCCCCGAACTTCTTGCCGTTGATGTCCTCCATCTTCGCCACATACTCCTGGATTTCGGCAAAGATCTCATCGTTGATCCTGCGTCCGTCCTCATAGTACTGGGTGCAGGCTTCCGTGGTGATGGTGAAGCCCTGGGGAACCGGCAGGCCGATGTTGGTCATCTCCGCCAGGTTGGCGCCCTTGCCCCCCAGGAGCTTGCGCATATCCGCGTGGCCCTCGGTGAACAGGTAGCAGTACTTTTTTGCCATTGTCCATTCCTCCGTTTCCCCGCCGGAACCCCCGGCGGCCCGTCTAATAGAATCCACTCCTGATTATAAAACAGTTCTCATGGAAAAGCAACCCAAATTCGGATAAATTT